>CAJOFU010000005.1:0-7912 GCA_905233935.1 Paludibacteraceae bacterium | reverse complement strand
ACAGAGCGGCTGACGGCCGACTGCTGGTGACCGATAGCTGACAACGTCACCGTCAATCCTGCCATGCCGCTGTTATCCGGCATCATGATCGTACCGCTTATCTCGCCGTAGGGCGAACGCCAGCCTTCGGCAGACGCGCTGTTGTCAGAAGCTTTGCCGTTGCAGTTGTAGTGCGCTGTGATGACGTACTCGTAGTGCCGATTCGGCACGGCAGTCTCGTCAAAATAGGTGTTGTCCTGACCGATATAGAGCGTATCTGCTGCAGCGTCGCTGTTTTTCTCAACGCGCGTGAGCGTATAACTATCCACCGCCACAGACGAGGGCGTCCAGTTGAGCGTCACGCCGCGTTTCTGCTGTCTGACGGCAGCACCCTGACTGGCGGTAAAGGATGTGATGGTGGCCGCCTCGTCGTAGTATAGGCTGGGACCATGAATAGCAACCGGTTGCAACTGCGCCTTATTCGCTACGCGCAGGTCACTGCCCGACTGGTCGATACGCACTGCATAGTTGATATGCGCGCAAGCGGTGTTCGCTACGTCCGTATAGTGCGCTATCCACGAGCCGTCCGGCTGACGGACGATGCTGTCCTGCGGAATAATGGTCTCGCTGACATATCCGGTCTCCCGAATGGTACGCTGTAGTATTAAACGTGCAGTACGGTCCCACATGCATTTACCGAAATCCGGTACTGTAGCCTGTAGTACTTGATGCAAGCTGTCTATGATATCTGCTTTATACCTGTTCACCACATCTTCAAGAGTGGGACCCTCAAAATCAACATTAACACTACACGATGTGGGACCACCAAATGGGAATAATTGAACTTCGGAATATATAGGATGGATGGTGCTGTTATCAAATATCCGGAATTTGGGTTGAAGGTACGATATAGTATTCTTAACATATACGGGACTACCAATGGGAACAGTGATTGTTCCATCAGGAAGCGGTTGGAAATCAAATTGTACTGTACCATCAGGACGCACTACCTTGAACATTGTCGCGGCTTCAGTCCCTTCATGACGGATTGTAACGGAAGCGTTGCGTGTAGTTAATATACGGTTTAATTCCCAATTAAGGTGACTGCCTTCTTTATGAAATGTCATCTTTGGTACTTCCGCATTGTTGATGTGTATATTGAAATGCACTTTGCGGTTGGACTCATATTCAGGATCAAGCGTATAGTTTTCCTGTATGCTATCCAGCGGAGCCAAGTAGTTGTGCTTGTCTATCGCGGCATTCTTCGAGAAGTCTTCCACCCATCCCCACACGGCTGACGAGGCACGACGCACGCGGTAATAAACCGGTAAGGAAGGTTTCTTTTTCTCGGTGTTGACCAGTTCTACATTGAAGCTCGCAAATGGCTCGTCATCTTCATCATATACCCGGTAATCTTTTTCTTTTACGCTGTAGTATGCATTCGTGTCCGCCAGGTAATTTACATTGCCCGTCCATATATCCCGGCTCGCGTCCGTAATACTGTACTCCGCATGACCGTTCTGACCGACACTCATCGGAATAACGGCTATCGACTTCGCATCGCTGAAATCGCTCTTCAGCGAGCGTTGCACCTCGAACATATCGCCGTCCATCAGGTCATTGAGCTCCGGGTTCTTGATCCGCCAGCTGATGATGTTCGTACCGGTGTACGTACCCGTGCTGTCGGTTTCCTCCTGCAAGGTGAAGTCATAGATGCGGTGATACGGAGGAATATTCACGGTATTGGAGGTTTGCTTGATGTTGCTTTTATCGGGAATATTCTTATCGACATCCACCGTAAATACGGCATGGAAATTCTTCTGAACGGTATCCGTGGTAGGCACAATAATATTGCCGGCTCGGTCGGTCGTGCGCATCTCTGCCGCATCCAAGGAGGTGTGATAAGACTTCATATCATAGAACACCGTATAGGGCACCGCCGCACAACCAAAACCCGTCGCTCCTTTCTCGTCAAAAGCATACAGGAACGGGTCATGCAACATAGGCGTCATCATGGCTTGTCCTCCGTCAAAGTCTCCTCAGGTCCAGTCTTTGGAGTAGTGGTATCTGCCATTGACGGTATAGCAGCGCTCAAACTCGGAATGGATACCAAAGTAGAACTTCTTGCCTGCTAAACTCGCCGGCATATACCAGTCGAGTTCCAACCAGGTCACTTGGCTGTACCCGTCATCTTTTCCCTGATTCACGATGATGAAATCCGACCAACTGCCCGTGTAGCCACTGAACGTTACTTTCGTTCCGTCATGCTTACTAATGATCACCGTTCCTCTATTCTCACCTTGAGCCATAAGGAACTGTAAATCGCCCATTCCGTTATCGTTGTCATTGCGGTCTTTACAATCCGCCTGCCAGTAGCCAATCCGATATACCTGGTTGTCCACTTTGTAATAGATGTAGGAAGCGGAATAGTCATCGTCAGGAGGAGTGGCATGGTAGTCGTAGTCGCGACCACCTTCTACCCACACAGGGATCTTGGCGTGGATGTGATCACTTCCTGCCACATACACCGAGTAGTGGCTTTTCTGCTCCATGTAGTCATTGCCTGCCTGCGCCCTCTCCGGCACAAGCATCATGGCGCACACAGCAATAATCAGTAGAATTGTCTTTTTCATATTTGGGTTTTGTTTGTTATTCTATCATTCGGGGCTGACTGACAAGTTACAGTCAGTCGGTCCATTATCGGATCATAACCCGGATTGACAAGGGGTAATACCTGTTTTCCCCTACCTTCCGGACGCCTTATTCTTTCACTGTAATCACCAGCGACAGGTCACAGTTCTTGAGGATCTCGATCATCTTGTCCTCATCAAAGGCGATGCACCCGCCGGTGTAGCCCTTGATGCCCTTCACGTGGACGAAGATCGCACTGCCCTTCGGATAGACGCACTCCTTGTTGAAATCCGTCTCTATGCCGTAGTTGTACTGCGGCTGGTAGGAGTACATCTCCTCGCCCTTGCACGGATGGTGCACTACGGCGGTGTCGATGATCGTGTTGTAGTACTCGCAGTCCTCGTCGCAGGCAAACGTTGAGGGCGTGATATCTTTATACGGCATCTTCGTGCCCGGGTTCGGCTTGATACCGAACGCCGACAACGGTCGCAGCGTGCCCGTAGGCGTCTTGGCGTCACCTTCACCGGTCTTGTCTATACCGTTCTTGCCGACAAACACATCGGTTGTGAACAGCACCTTGCCGTCCACGGTCAGACGTGCCTTGGCTGCACTACCTTGTACATCATATACCTCCAGCAGCTGACCTTTTGCAGCGTTCTTGTCCTTACAGGAGTTTAGTACACATACTACACTTGCGCCGCACACAATCATCATCGCGGCAATAATTATCTTCTTCATAACAATTTAACGATTTAACAATTTAACAATTTAACAATTTAACGTCGCGCATGCGACCATTTTAACGCACCTCCGTGCCGGTAATAGTGTAGGTCTTGCTCTCCGTCAGGATATACACATTCCCGTTGCGGATGAGCTTCTGCGACTTGTTGGCGGGGTTGACCACCACCGGTGCGGAGGTCGGGGTGTTGGCTTCATAGACGGCCTGAATAGTCAGCCCCTCTTCCAGATTGTCGGACACAGCCGTCCACTTAATGAACGTAAAGCCCTCAATCTGCGGCGCATCCGGTGCATAAAATACAACCTCCTCGTTCTGGATCAGGCTACCGTTTTTGTCAAGGTAGTTGACGTTCACCTCCAATACATGGATGAACTCCGCTGTCAGGACAGTATCGCTGGTCAGAACGATCGTTCGCGGATTGTCGGTCACGCCGTCCGACCATTGTACGAAACGGTAGCTGCGCTTTGGCATGGCAATCAACAGCACTTCGTCCAGATACTCAGCCTGCTTCGCTCCTGCGATTGACCCCTGCAGGCTGTCCGACTGGTCGGTGATCGTGTAGGTGTTCTTGGCAAACTCGGCGGTATAGGTCATGTCCTCCAGCGGGTCAATTAGTCGGGGATTGTCGGTGTTGCCGTCCGACCACTGCGCAAAGTGGTAGCCATAGTTCGCCGTGGCGGTGATCAGACTGTCGCAGAGTGTCTGCGGTACAGTTACACCACCTCGGATGGTATCCGAAGAAATCGTCTTGGCAACTGCGGGGAGACTACGAATGAAAGACGAATATTCCTTCCACCGGCTCTTATATTCATCCAAGCCCTCACACGGTACAATTATTTCGGATAACGACGAGCAATTAAAGAAAATGCCTGCTTCTGACGTGGGCGGTGTTGCTCCCTCACAGATAACCGAGGTAAGGCCGGCGCAACAGGAGAAAGCTAAAGACTCGATGCTTTTCACGCCGGCCGGGATGATAACGGACGTCAGACTGATGCACCAGATAAAAGCACTCTCTCTAATTTCTGTCACGCTCTCAGGAATGGTTATAGAAGGCAAACTGCTGCAATTACAGTAAACTTCATATTCCAGTACTGTCACGCCGCTCGGAATGGTGACCGATGTCAGACTTTTACAACCCTCAAAAGCAGATTTTCCAATGCGTGTCACGCTCTCAGGAATTGTGATGGAGATTAGACCTCTGCAATAAGAGAACGCACTCTCACCAATGCTTGTCACGCTCTCGGGGATAGTGACTGACGTCAGACCCTCGCTGTTCGAAAAAACACCCTCTCCAATGCTTGTCACGCTGTTTGGGATAGTGACCGAGGTTAGATTCACGCACTTGTATAAAGCCCACTTTCCCAGGCTCGTCACGCTGTAGGTTTGGCTGTTGTATGTCACCGACGCCGGAATAACGGCAGAAACCAAATTCGTGTAGTTTCCGCTATATTCGTTTTCCCACGTCACTTCCGCAGTCAGGTTTTCAGTATTCAGAGTGTAATACAGATCGCCGATCTTTGTGCCATTGGCAAAGATGGTTCCTGCGCCTGCCACAAGCGCAATCAATATAGATATAAGTTTGGTTTTCATATACTTCGATATTTATCTAACTATTTAACGTTTTGATTTATCAAAACCATTTTAACTTTTTAACGTCGCGCATGCGACCATATTAACGCACCTCCGTGCCGGTGATAGTGTAGGTCTTGCCATCGTTAAGGATATACACGTTCCCGTTGCGGATGAGCTTCTGCGCCTTGTTGGCGGGATTGGTATAGACCTCGGGTGCAGCGGTCGGATCGTCCGACTCGTAAACGGCTTGTACAGTAACGCCGTCCTTCACGGCTCCGGCTACCACCTGCCAGCGGAGGAAGGTGAAGCCTTCGATCACGGGTGCTGCGGGTACGTGCAGCGTCAGCTGTTTGCTGCGCAGCAGCTCGCCCGACCGGTCGAGGTAGTTGACCGTGCTGTTCAATGCCTGAACCTGTTCACCCGAATCGGATATAGCGGCAATCGTGCCGAAATCCTTCCAAGTATCCGCAGCGCGGTACACCTCAATCGTCCCTGCCGGTACGTAGAGCGTAACATTCGCCAAATCGGTCAGGACGAACGGATAACTAACCAGTGCCGGCGGCGTAACGGTATGGCATGTAAAATTCTCCAATGCTGTACATTGGGAAAAAGCTGCCAGATTGATTTCGGTCACTGCGTTACCGATAGTCACGGATTGGAGGCCGGAACATGCCGTGAATGCAGACCGGATATTGGTCACGCCGTCCGGCAGAACAATCTCCGTCAATCCGGTACAATGGTTGAACGACACAATACCTAAATAAGTAAGCCCTTCGGGGAACGTGACAGCCGTCAGGTTCCGGCACTCCATGAACGAAGCGTCGCCAATGGCAGTAACGTTTGCCGGCACGATGTATTCACCGCCTTTTCCGCCCGGGAACTGAATGAGCGTATTTTTCGCCATATTGAACAGCACGCCGTCCTCGACGCATACTATCTTATTGCCGGCTGCTACCTCAAACGACGGAAGGGCATTCGATCCTTGGAAAGCACGGTCGCCGAGGTGTTTGACACCGCTACCTATATATACGCGCGTAGCAGACTGGCAATTCATAAAAGCCGAACCGCCGATGTACTCCACGTTATCCGGAATGACCAGTTCGCTCACGCTTTTGCAACCGCCGAACGCTAAGCGATTAATAGTCTTCAGACCTGTTCCGAGCGTTACGGATTTCAGTCCGTAACACATACTGAACGCTTCCTCATCAATCTCGGTAATACTGTTAGGGATGACCACCGCCTCGAGCTTTTTGGAAATCTCGAACGCCTTTTTGCCTATAGAGGTGATGCTCTCGGGAAGGGTAACCATGGTAAGACTGTCGCACAAACGGAAAGCCTCATTGCCCACCGCCGTAACGGAGTAGGTGCGCACTCCGTGTTTAAACGACGCAGGGATAACAGCTTCTTTCATGCCGTGGTAGTTGGTGGTGTCCGAGCGCTTCTCCCACGTAACGGCAGCCGTGAGGCTCGTAGTGTCGAGCTTATAGTACAGGTCACCGACCTTCTCATGCTCATAATTCATAGTTAGTGCATCGGAAAGGGTTACCCGAATCACCTTGACCTGAATATTGTGACAGTCAGCATAGAGACTGATACTATTGGAGTTGATGTTGTCAAATACGATTAATTCTTCCGATGAAGTGGTCGGCGCGGTATTGTTGGCGCGTACCGTCGCATGGTATTGCGGCCAAAATGAGGGAACCATTTCCAGTTTGGTGATCAACGTCGTAGCGTCCGAATTGGTGATGGATGCTGACATATCCCTGTTATTGAGGAATAAACCATCCGCAATCACGCAGGAGGCGTTAAGTGTCACTGAGCCTTCAGTGAACGTTACGTTCGAGGAGGGAGAGCAAACCGTGTTGAACACGATCACTTCCGCATTCATGCAGACGCTTATCAGTGCTGCTGCAATATATGTAAAAATCTTTTTCATTGTATGAAGTTGTTTAATTTTGTTCATATTTATCCTTTGCAACCCTGCGGAAAGCCAATCCCGCAAGGCTTGAATCTTAGAGTGCGAACTTAGCACCCGGTTTGATTTTAACTACTTTGCGAGCCGGAATCTCAACGATAGCACCTGTTGCAGGGTTCTTAGCCTTGCGTGCTTTTCTTTGAGCGATCGTCAGACTGGCATAACCTACGAGTTGGATGCCTTCACCTTTCTTTACTGCCTCTACGGCTGCATCCAGAGCTGCGTCAATCACTTTTGCTGCCTCAGCTTTGCTGACCTGTGCCTTTGCGGCAGCTGCTTCAATAAGAGTTGCTTTGTTCATAATAAATTGATTTTAATAATGTTAACATAGTTGTTTTGTTCCTATATAAACGACAAAGCGACAAGTGCACGAAGCACCTGCCGCTTGTTTGCCGGTTTATCTGCCTGATTTGCTACCTCTTGTGAGCGCGTCGCGCACCACATACATACATACATACATGCGCCGCCGCGCTTGCTGTAAAGTGGTTATATGTGAGGATTTGATCCAAAATCATGTTTACAAAATTGAGTAATAGACTTCTTTTTTCAAATAACGCAGCAAAGGTACAACTTTTTTTTGAAATTTGCAAATCTTTTGCCAAAAAAATGCTATCGATTTGCGCCTTTTTGTTATCAAAAATCGTCCTTTTTCGTGTCTAAATGAAATTTAGATTTTATATTTCTTATCACTAGTGTCCCATAAAAAAGAAAATAAACATAAATAAAATCAAATCCGTTCGTTTAGCAACGTACTACAAAATACTTAAACACAATGCTTTGTAAGCAAATATTCTTATTTTAATGGGACAGCAATGATTTCTTATCAAAAATAATTAGTACCTTTGCACTCAAAATTAGTCAAAAGACAAAAAAGCGGCATCCGCTTGAATGGATTACCGCTTGGGGGGGCATTGGCAATTTTTATCGTACAACTGATTTCTTACTTAATCGAACAAATCATCCATCGTCAACTCTTCTGCAACTTCGGAGGAATGGGTATTGTGTTTGAGTCCGTA
>CAJOFU010000004.1 GCA_905233935.1 Paludibacteraceae bacterium | reverse complement strand
GCTTCCCGAGCATTCTCGCAGTTCACGCGCTCGATATCCACATCATCATAAGTTGTGATGAATGTTATTGGCGATTGAGAGTTCTCGCTTTTTGTCAGTTCTTTAACAAGGGCCCATCTGGACCCAAGATACTTGACTGTTACCGCGAACGCCTGAGGGTTTGGGATTGATACGGAACGCTTGGACAATGCGTTCTTATATATCGACATCGTAAATGGTGCGGTAGATAGTTTCGCGCTCATTTGCAAAGGCTTTAAAAGCTCATTCGCATTATCTGCAAAGCTATCAGCCGGATGAGTTGGCGGCAGTGAACGGCAAGTTGTATGTGACTAACTCCGGCGGATATATGGTGCCGGACTACGATCATACGGTGTCGGTGATAGATATAGCTTCGTTTACCGAGACCAAGCGCATAGATGTGGCGAAGAACCTCTGGCGGGTACGTAGCGATGGACACGGGCAACTGTGGGTCAGTTCGCGTGGAGACTACTTCGACACAGCGGCTAAGCTCTACTGCATTGACACAAAGACCGACGCCGTGGTTGACAGCCTTGATGTGGCGGTGTCGGCACTGGATATAACGGGCGATTCGCTCTACGCTTGCGCCACAGCGTGGGACTATATCAACTACGATGAGGTGGTATCGTACGCGATAGTTGATGTACGTACGCGTAAGGTGGTCACTACGAACTTCATCACAGACGGCACGGAAACGCAGATACAGAAACCCTACGGCATCAAGGTGCATCCGCTGACGCGGGAGGTGTATGTGACCGATGCGAAGAACTACGTCACGCCGGGGATGCTGCACTGCTACGGACAGGACGGCGTGCAGAAGTGGTCAGTGCGCACGGGAGATATACCGGGGGAGATAAGTTTTGTATATAAATAGTTGAGAGTTGAAAGAAGTTTGAGATAGTTTGAAATAGTTTGAGATAGTTTGAGATAGTTTGAAATAGTTTGAGATAGTTTGAAATAGTTTGAATGAAAAAGGTTTTTACATATTTGGCAATGATGGTTGCGATGACGGTTATGGCGGGGAACTCGCCGTACTTGAAACATGTGTATGAGTATATGCCGGCACCCGGGCAGTTTGTGAACACTATGCCGACATACGAGGACGGCGATGATGCCAACGATATGCGCATGAAGGCGGAGGAAGCCATTGCGGACAATGCACAAGGGATGATCTGTCTCGGCGGTTGGGGCGGATATGTGGTGTTCGGTTTTGATCATCCTGTGGTGAACGTGCGTGGCGAGAATGACTTTCAGATTGAGGGTAATGCGTTCTATACGAGTGCTACGGAAGGTGCTGCCGGTGGCGGTTCGTGTGAGCCGGGCATAGTGATGGTCAGCGTCGATCAGAACGACAACGGCAAACCCGATGACGAGTGGTACGAGCTGGCAGGTTCGGAGTACACCAACCCGCTGACGATCCACGGCTACCGTGTGACTTACGAGCGCACGCCGGAAGATCATGTGCGGACACCCGACACCAAACAAAATTACCGCATCGATACCACGCACGTGCATTGGACGGACAACCAAGGCGGTGAGGGCTATATAGTGCAACTGTCGTTCCACAAGCAGCCGTATTTTCCGCAATGGGTGGATGAGGAGGAGTTGACGTTCGAGGGCGCTCGTCTGCCGGACAACTATGCGTATGTGAATAATCAGTGGGTGCTGTATCCATACGCCTACGGTTATGCGGACAATCATCCTGACACGTGCAGGTTGGCGCAACTGAACATTGATTGGGCAGTACGTGCGGACGGCACGCCGTTGCATCTGGATGCCGTGGATTTTATCAAAGTCTATACAGCACTGCATCAGCAGATAGGTATGATGGGCGAGACATCGACGGAGATCAAGGGTGCACGCGATCTGCATCCGGATGCGGAGAGGGAGACAGGGCTTGAAGAAATAATAAATGCAAAATGCAAAATGCAAAATGCAAAATTGATTATTAACGGACAACTGCTAATTATTCGTGACAATCAAGCATTTAATCCTTTAGGGACTAAAGTTTATACATACTAATTAACAATCAAAAAATTTAACAAACAAATGAAAAAAAGTTTACTTTTTGTGGCTGCTGCATTGATGAGCGCCACGATGTTTGCTGAGTTGCAGGTGGCTACGTTTGAGGATGTAACTATCGGCGCAGAGGAGAGTGTTCTGCACCTGGATGAGAGCGGTACGTTCGAGAGCGGTGACTTCATCTTCCAGCAGGAGGTAGCTGACTACGGCGAGTGGGGCGTTTATTACTACGGTAACCTGCCGACCAACAAGTCGGACAATGAGTTTGCGTCGTATCTTGACGCTGAGAAATCGGCTAACGGTGGAGCTTTCGCAGGCAAGAACTTTGTTGTATGGACACAATCGTACATGGGAATTGACGGCGTTTCGCTGAAAGAGGCTGCTGTAGTTCCGGGCTTCTTTATCAACAACACAGCGTACGATGTTAACTCGATGCGTTACGGTGACAGTTTCGCCAAGAAGTTCGGCAAGGATGACTGGTTCCGTCTGACGATCACGGCTTCGCTCAACGGCATTGCAGTTAATGCGCAGGTAGTGGTTGATCTGGCTGCTAACGGCACGTACATCAACGAGTGGACGTATGTTGACCTGAGCGAGTTTGGCGTAATTGATGCCTTGCAGTTTAGTCTGAGCAGTAGTGATACCGGTGATAACGGCATGAACACTCCGGCATACTTCGCTATGGATAACTTCGGCGCAGCGAAACCGCTGGGTTATGAAGAGCCTGCACGTGCTGAGTTCGACATCGTAGAAGTTGCTACGTTCGAGGAGATTGAATTGGAAGCAGAGAGCGTTCTGCATCTGGCTGAGACCGGCAGCTTTGAGAGCGGTGACTTCATCTTCCAGCAGGATGTAGCTGACTACGGCGAGTGGGGCGTTTATTACTACGGTAACCTGCTGTCGAACAAGTCGGATAATACCTTTGAGTCGTATCTTGATGCAGAAAAGTCAGCCAAGGGCGGTGCTTACGAGGGCAAGAACTTCCTCGTATGGACACCTTCGTACAATGGTATCGACAGCATTCTGTTGAAGAAAGATCATACTGTTCCGGGCTTCTTTATCAACAACACAGCTTATGCTGTTAACTCGATGACCAAGGGTGACGATTTCGCCAAGAAGTTCGGCAAGGACGACTGGTTCCGTCTGACTATCAGTGCTTCGTACAACGGCGTTGCTGTAAATACACAGATTGTGGTTGACTTGGCAGCTGACGGCACGTACATCAACGAGTGGACGTATGTTGACCTGAGCGAGTTTGGCGTGATTGACGCATTGCAGTTCAGCCTGAGCAGTAGTGATACCGGTGATAACGGTATGAACACTCCGGCATACTTCTGCATCGACGACTTCGGTGCTGTTATGCCTGAGGGTTATGAAGAGCCTGCACGTGCTGAGTTTGACGAAGAAACGGCTGTTGAGAACGTAGCCGCTGCCGTTAAGGCACAGAAGGTTGTTCGTGACGGTCAAGTGCTGATCATCCGTGACGGAAAAGCACTGAATATGCTCGGTGTAGAAGTGCGTTGAGCAGAAATTTTGAGCGATTTGTAAAAAAAATCCCGCATTTCCTTGCAAATGTGGGATTTTTTTTGTAATTTTGTGGGCTTTTTGTCGTGCGCGGCATAGGCATGTGTTACGTGCACGCATAAAAACCACACATAAAACAATGACACTGATAGGTTTAGACAGTTCGACGGAAGTATGTTCGGCAGCGTTGGTGCAGGACGGCAAGGTGATAGCCGAGCGCATCAACAGGAGCGGCAGCAATCATGCTGCGCTGCTACCGACGTATGTGCAGGAGTTGCAGGCAGAAGCACGGGAAAGAGGTTTGGCGATAGAGGGCGTAGCGCTATCTGAAGGACCCGGGTCATACACGGGGTTGCGCATAGCCGCATCGCTCACCAAAGGACTGTGCTACGGGCTGGATGTACCGCTGTATGCGGTTTCCACGTTAGCAGTTATTGCATATAGCGCAAGCGAAAATATACGAACACGGATTTTCACGGAAGAACACGGAGAGATATTTGTGTGTCCGATGATTGATGCACGGCGGATGGAGGTGTATTGCGAAGTGTACGAAATGGCAGAGAGCCGAGAATCAAGAGCTGAGAGCCTGAAAGTGGTGCAAGCGTTGGAGGCGAAGGTGATTGACGAGCATAGTTTTGAGGAACTATTGGATCAACACGTAGTGTATTTCTGCGGTAACGGTGCGAAGAAATGCAAGGATGTGATCAAGCACGAGAACGCACGCTGGATTGACGGGATCGTACCGACCGGTGCAGCGGCGGCTCATTTAGTTGAAAGTGGAAAGTGGAAAGTGGAAAGTTTAGTTAGAACTATTGACGGCAAGGAGATAGCATACTTTGAGCCGAACTACTTGAAGGAGTTTATTGCAGCACCTTCGCATGTGAAGGGGTTGAAGTAGTTTGAGGTTGTTTGAGATAGTTTGAGATAGTTGAAAGTTGAAAGAAGTTAGAAAGTTGAAGAGTATAAAGTTTATAGGAATTGGGTTGGCAGGGCTATTGGTTCTGCTGATGACGGGGTGTTCGACACAGAAGAACACCGGTGCGACGCGTCTGTATCACCAGACGAAAACGAAGTACAATATCCAGTTTAACGGCAAGAACGCCTTTGACGAGGGATTGCAACAGATCGCTACGGCGCATGAGGACAACTACGGCGAGATGTTGCCGTTGTATCCTGTATCCGACCACAAGGCGGCAGAGTCGTCGAAGGGCAAGATGGATATAACGATCGAGAAGTGCCGTAAGTGCATCAAGTTACACTCCATCAAGAGCAAACCCAAACCGAATCCCAAGCGATCGAAGGACCCGAAATACAAAGCCTGGCTCAAGCAAGGCGAGTTCAACAAGGAACTTGCGGGAGCGTGGGTGCTGCTCGGCATGGCGGAGTTCCACAAAGGGGATTTCCTCGGTTCGGTGGGTACATTCAACTACGTGATCCGGCATTACGAATATGATCCGGATGTAGTGGCACAGTGTCAGTTGTGGGTTGCTCGTGCATACGCCGAGATGGGCTGGCTGTACGAGGCGGAAGATATGCTAAATAAGGTGCAAGCCGATAACCTCAAGCGCAAACACGCCTCGCTGTATGCATCAACGGCAGCGGATATCAAACTCAAGACGAAACAGTACAAAGAAGCTATCCCGCTCGTCAAGTTGGCATTGCCGGATGAGAAACGCAAAGGCAACCGTGCACGTTTTGCATACGTGCTCGGGCAGTTGTATGAGCAGGACAACAAGCCTGCCGAGGCATACGATGCCTACAAGAAGTGCGTAAATCTTTATCCGCCCGTGCTGATGGATTTCAATGCACGGATCCGTATGGCATTGGTGTCGGCAGACAAGAAAAAATCGCTGCGCAAGCTCAAGAACATGGCGAAGAACTACAAGTACCACGAGCAACTGGATGTGGTGTATGGTGCAATCGGCGATATTTACCTTGCGCAACGCGATACCGCGCATGCTTTGGAGAACTACGAGCTGGCGATCGAGAAGAGCGAGAAGAACGGCATGGATAAAGCCGCCGTGCTGCTGAAAGCAGGTGATATCTATTATATTCAGCATAACTATACGAAAGCCGCGCCGTGCTACAGTGAGGCTATAACGATCCTGCCGGCAGAGTCGGACAATTACCAGCGCATACGTCTGCTGTCGGAGGTGCTGGATGAACTGAGTCAGGAGTATAATATGGTTACCCTGCAAGACTCGTTGCAACGCTTGAGCACGTTGAGCGAGGAAGAGCAGCTGAAGGTAGCCGAGCAGGTGGTAGCCGACCTGAGGAAAGCCGAGGCAGAGGACTCGATCAAGAACACACAGCGTGAACGCGAGTCGCGTGATCAGGGGTTGAGTTCGGTGAACACGTCGAAGCTGATCGGTAACCCGTCGTTTGGCGCCAAGGCGGAGTGGTACTTCTACAACGCGCAACTCATGCGCAACGGCAAACAGGAGTTTACGCGCAAGTGGGGCAACCGTCCGCTGGAGGACAACTGGCGCAGAAAGAGCAAGGCTTCGTCGGGTGAGTGGACTCCGACCAGCGATGAGGAGGGCGAGGATATAGACATGCAGACCGACAGCATAGCGGCAGACAGTACGGCGGTGATAGAGAAACCCCGTGTGACAGACATCTATGATCCGGCATATTACTTGCAGCAGATACCGCGTACGCCGGCGGAGTTTGCGGAGAGCGATTCGCTGATAGCCGATGCGTTGTTCAAGATGATTTTCATCTACAAAGACCGGCTGCACGATACCTTGCAGGCGGATATAACGTTTGAGGACTTCTGCCGCCGTTTCCCGCAAGACCAAAGGGGCGTTGAGATTTATTATATCCGTTACCTCGATGCGTTGAAGGACAACAATCCTGCCGAGGCAGAGGCAAACCGGCAAGCGATATTGAGTAAGTTCCCCAACAGCAAGCAGGCGCAGATCGTAGCCAACCCGCAGTATTTTGCGCAACTAAGGCAGATGGCTATCGAGCAAGACTCGCTGTATGAGGCGACGTACAATGCTTTCCGCATCGGACAGTTTGCGACGGTGAAAGCCAACACACGGCACGCCGAGCAGAACTACCCGTTGTCGCCGTTGATGCCGCGATTCCTCTTCCTGAACGCCGTAGCGAAAGCCCGAACGGAAGGCAAGGAAGCGTTTGCGGAGAGTCTGCGGGACATGATTAGCCGTTACCCGGATTCAGAGTTGGCGACTATGTGCCGCGACATGTTAGCGATGCTCGGTCAAGGCATGGAAAGCCAGAAGGGCGGAGCGGTATCCACGCTTACCGCCAAACGTGAAGACCAGCAGGTTGAACAGGAGCAGGCTGATACGACCGTACAGTTCTCACCCGAGAGAGATGGCGGAGCTTACGTGCTGCTGATATATCCGACAGACGTCAGAAGTCAGATGTCAGAAGAAGAGATGCAGGCGGAACTGAACAATATGCTGTATGAAGTGGCATTGTTTAACTTCACACGATTCCTGATCAGGGACTTTGACCTGACAGCTCTGCCGGCATACAGTGCAGGCGCAACACTGCGCATCAGCGGGTTGGAGTCGATCGACGAGGCTATATGGTACATCGGCATGTTGATGGAGAGCGAAGAGATGAAAGCTCTGATTCTGAACCGGCAAATTAGCATCGTACCGATCACCGAGAAGAACAATGCTCTGATCGGTAACGGAAAGACAATGGAGGAGTATCATGAGTTTATGAAAGGACAACAATAGTCGAAAGTCGAAAGACAAAAGAAAGGAGAATAATATGAAGAAGATTCTGATAAGTGTACTGCTGATAATGAGTGCCGTGCTGCCGGTGGTGGCGGACGATGTGACGTATCTGACCACCGAGGAGTTCAAGGCGCGGATATTCGACTATACAACCGAGAAAGAGTGGAAATACAAAGGCGACCAACCTTGTGTGATAGACTTCTATACCACGTGGTGTGGTCCTTGCAGACGCTTGGCACCGATCATGGAAGAACTGAGTCAGACGTATTGTGACCAAGTGCGGTTCTACAAGGTGGATATAGAGCGTGAGCGCGAACTGGCGGCATTGTTCGGCATCAGCAGTATCCCGCAAGTGCTGTATATCCGTGCGGAAAGCAAACCGATGCTGCTGAAAGGTTTGTATCCGAAGGAAAATATCGTTGAGATCATTGATGACTATTTGCTGAAGAAAGGGAAGAAATAGTCGAAAGTCGAAAGACAAAAGTCGAAAGACGCGTGTTTAGAGTTGATATATGCAAGTTGAGGTTGTATTATTGATATTATCGCTGCTGTTCTTTGCGAGCATCTTTACCGACAAGATCGGTTACAAGTTCGGTGTGCCGGCGTTGCTGCTGTTTTTGGCAGTAGGTATGTTTTTTGGCCCGGACGGTATCGGTGCGTTGTTCAACGAGGACGGCGTGGGATATATGATTAAGACGGAAACCGCCGAGGCATTGAGTACGATAGCACTATGTATCATCCTATTCTCCGGCGGCATGGATACGAAGTTGACGGATATCCGACCTGTGCTCGCTCCGGGTGTAACGCTTGCGACAGTCGGAGTGCTGATTACAGCGGTGGTAACGGGTTTTATACTGTACTACATCTTTGGTTGGTTGACTTCATTGGCAACGGTGCCTATTAGTATGGCATTTTTGATAGCCGCAACAATGAGTTCGACGGATTCGGCATCGGTGTTCTCCATTTTGCGAACGAACGGCATAGGCTTGAAGCACAATATTCGTCCGTTGCTGGAGTTGGAGTCCGGCGCGAATGACCCGATGGCGTACGTGCTGACCACGACGCTGATAGGCGTAACGACAGCCAAGGCGGCAGTAAGCGGGCTGGAGATCGTGCAGACGATAGTTATCCAACTGGTGATGGGTACAGTGATAGGTTTCTTCTTCGGCAAAGGGTTGGTTGAACTGATGCGCCGCGTGAAACTGAGCAATGAGTCGTTGTACCCGATTATGGTGCTCACAGCGTGTATCTTTATCTTCAGCGTGACGTATTTCATGAAAGGGAATGCGTATCTGGCAGTGTATGTAGGCGGCTTGATAATAGGTAACAGCAAGTTTACAAGAAAACACCAGACGAAGTCGTTCTTTGAGGGATTGACGTGGCTGGCGCAATTGGTGATGTTCCTGATGTTAGGATTGATGGTTCATCCGCACGAGCTACTGAACTGGCATGTGCTGTTTGCCGGGCTGATTATCAGTATTGTGATGGTGTGCATCTCTCGCCCGATAGCAGTCTATCTGTGTATGATCCCATTCAAGAATTTTGACAACAAAGATAAGTTGTTCATGAGTTGGGTGGGACTGAAGGGAGCGGTACCTATTATCTTTGCCGTTATATGCAAGGCAGAAGGAGTGCCTCATGCCGAGCTGATGTTCAATATTATCTTCCTGTGCACGATCGTTTCGCTGCTGACGCAGGGAACGAGTCTGTCGAGTATGGCGAAGAAATTGCATGTGGCAACGGCACCCGTCAAGTTGAAGAAACTGGTTCACTTTGATATTGAGCTGCCGGAAGAGATTCAGTCGTCGGCTACGGAGATCGAGGTTAAGTGGGATATGATCGTAGAAGGCAATCACCTGCGCGAGATTCATTTGCCACCGCAGACCTTGGTAATTATGGTGCGCAGAGGCGAGGATTTCTTTGTGCCGACCGGTCAGAGCGAACTGCAAGAAGGTGATCAGTTGCTGGTGCTGACCGACAATGATATAGAAGTTGCCAACCGCTACAAGGAAGAAGAACTGGCAGAAGAACAACGACTCCCGACGCGTCAGATGATAGCCTACGCTCGTGATTATATAATCAAAGTATGGAAAATGATAAGAGAGAACAAGTGATATGAAGAAGACAATATTCCTAACCGGCGCAACCGGCACGATGGGCAAAGCGGGCATGAGCGAACTGCTGCGTTACCCTGAGCGTTATGATGTACGGGTTCTGGCTCGTCCGAGTGCGAAGAACAAGAAGTTGCTGGAGCCAATATTGGTTCAGCACCCTGACAACTTCAGCGTTGTGTGGGGCGATCTGACGCGCTATGAAGATGTGCTACGGGGTGTAACGGGCGCTGATGTCGTACTGCATGTAGGCGGTATGGTATCGCCGGCAGCGGACTACAGGCCTAAAGCAACGTACCGGACGAACATTGCTGCAGCGGAGTACGTGCGTGATGCCGTGTTGGCGCAGCCGGAAGACAAGCAGCCGAAGGTGGTGTATATAGGCAGTGTGGCGCAGATGGGTGACCGTCGTGAGCCGCTGCATTGGGGACGAGCAGGTGATCCGATCTGTGTGTCGGCGTACGACCATTACGGAATCACCAAGGTGTTGGCGGAGAGGATCATCACGAACTCGCCTATCAAGCAGTGGGTTAGTTTGCGGCAGTCGGGAATACTGTATCCGGCAATACTGAAGAACTACGACCCGATCATGTTCCACGTACCTATCCGCGGTGTGTTGGAGTGGGCGACGGTGGAAGATAGCGGCAGGTTGCTGGAAGGCGTGTGTAGAGACGAAGTGCCGGAGAAGTTCTGGAAGAACTATTATAACATCGGTTCTGGCGAGGAGTACAGGCTGTCGAACTATGAGTTCGAGTGCTTGCTGCTGGATGCTATAGGTTGCCCCAAACCCGAGCAGATCTTCGAAGCCAAATGGTTCACGACGCGGAACTTCCACGGCATGTGGTATCTGGACAGCGACAAGTTGAATGAGTTGGTTCCATTCCGCGCAAATATCCCCGTGAAAGAGTATTTCAAGCAGATGGCGGAGTCGCCGAGTGTACCGAAAGGCATTCAGATAGCGAGGGTAACGAAGGCAGCTAAACTCGTGCCGCATATCGTCAAAATAGCTATGCGCAAGATGGCGTACAGCAAGGAGCACGGCACGCAATGGTGGATTAAGAACAATGTTGCGCCGCGTATTCATGCGTACTACGGGAGTTTGGAGGCATACAACGCTATACCGAAGTGGAAAGAGTGGGATCTTAGTCATCCGTCACGCGAGGCTGTGGTGCTGGATCACGGCTATGATGAAAGCAAACCGATGGAATCGCTGACCATGGCGGATCTGCAGAAAGCAGCGGCTTTCCGCGGAGGCAAGTGCCTGGGAATCAGAGATCAGGAATCAGAAGTCAGAGATCAGAAGTCAGAAGTCAGAAGTCAGATGTCAGAGATTAGAAGTCAGAAGTCAGAACCGAAGGGGTTGGAGTTGTGGGATACGATGTTGCAATGGGAGTCGGCAAGCGGTGAGACGTTTGAGGCAACGCCACGATTGATCTTGTTAGGCGGTCATTGGGCACCAGGGGAGATGCCTTTCCCCTACAGAGGAAAGGACGGCGAGCGTCCGTGGCATTGGGATGAAGTAGCAAAACAGAATCCGTTCTTTGCGCAGATCTGGGCGCCACTGCACGAGCCGGATGAGAACAACGTGTATGGTACCGAAATCTTCGACGGATGGGAGAAATAAGCACATCGACCAAACTTGGTCGATAACCAATATAGGATTATGGCACTAAATTATATTTGGGTAGGATTGATACTGATTGCGGTTCTTGTGGGCTGCATACAGTGGCTGGTGATGGGCGACGCGGGCATTATGTCCGCAATCTTGGACTCGACGTTTGCGAGCGCGAAGACGGGTTTTGAGATAAGTATCGGTTTGACGGGTGTACTGTCGCTGTGGATGGGAATCATGAAGATCGGCGAGCAGGCAGGCGTAGTGAACCAGTTGTCGCGTGGTGTGAGTCCGTTCTTTACGCGGATCTTTCCCGACCTGCCTAAGGGGCATCCGGCTTTCGGTTCGATGCTGATGAATATCAGTGCTACGATGCTCGGCATAGACAATGCGGCAACGCCGTTAGGTTTGCAGGCGTTGAGAGAGATGCAAGAGACGAACCCCGACAAGAACCGAGCATCTAATCCGATGATTATGTTCCTTGTGCTGGTGACAAGCGGTCTGACGTTAGTGCCGGTAAGTATCATGACGTACCGGGCACAATTAGGGGCGGCTAATCCGGCAGATGTGTTCCTGCCTATATTGTTGGCAACGTATTTTGCCGCTATCACCGGCGTGGTGGCTGTAGCGATCATCCAGCGCATCAACCTGCTGGATAAAGTGATATTAGGCACATTGGGCGGTTTGACATTGTTTGTGGGCGGCGTGATAGCCGCAGCGATGTACTTCCCGCAAGAAACGGTGAGCAAATGGTCGGCAGTGCTGGCGGCTGTGTTGCTGTTAGGTGTGATATGCTGGTTTATTATTGCCGGCTTGGTGAAGAAAGTGAATGTGTATGACGCATTCATCGATGGTGCGAAAGGCGGTTTCGGGACTGCAATAGGGATTGTGCCGTACTTGATAGCGATGCTTGTGGCGATCGGAATGTTCCGTGCGAGCGGTGCGATGGATTATATGGTTAATGGTGTAGCCTGGTGCTTTGCTGCTTGCGGACTGAATACGGACTTTGTGCCGGCATTACCGACCGCACTGATGCGACCGCTGTCGGGATCGGGTGCACGAGGACTGATGGTGGATGCAATGGTGCAATACGGTGCGGATTCGTTTGTAGGCAGGCTGGTAAGTATATTGCAAGGCTCGACAGATACAACGTTCTATATTCTGGCAGTGTATTTCGGTAGCGTGAACATCAAAGATACGCGCTATGCACTGGCTTGCGGTCTGTTAGCAGACTTTGCGGGCATCGTGGCAGCGATATTGTTGGCATATCTGTTCTTCCACTGATGATACGATTTATTTACGATAGTTCGCTTGGCAACGAGCGCATTGCGCTGATTGACGAGCAGTCACAGCGTTTGCAGCGTTGGCTACGGCAGGTGGCTGCCTGCTATGGTTTTCGGGTAGGTGAACTGACGTATATCTTGTGCTCGGATGAGAAGGAGTTGGCTGTGAACAGAGAGTTTCTGGGGCACGACTATTATACAGATGTTATCACATTCGATTATACGACACCGCAGTGCGTGAACGGCGATGTGTTTATATCATGGGAAATGATAAAGAGCAACGCTGCGGAGATCGGTGTGAGTGCAGAGCGAGAGTTGTTGCGCATCCTTGCGCACGGACTATTGCACTTGACGGGGCAGGGCGACAAGACACCTGAGACTAAAGCCGAGATGACGCGAAAGGAAGAGCAAGCTCTTCTTATTTGTGATTTGAGATTTGTGATTTGAGATTTCCTTTAGAAGGGGTAGCCGATGGCGAAATGGAAAGTCATGTCGTCACGCCAGCATAGTCCGTTGGGGGCGGTACGCCACTGGGTGCCGGCTAAGGTGCCGTTGAGTCGGCTTGGGTCGTAGAGTTTGACACCAAAATCCACACGGAAAAGAAGAATACTCAGATCGAGACGTAATCCCACACCATACGAGAGAGCTATTTGCTTGTAGAATGAATCCCAGCGGAACACACCACCGGGCTGTGCTTCGTAGTCATAGATCGTCCAGTTGTTGCCTGCATCGACAAAGGCAGCGAGTTCGATGATCGACCAAACACGCCAACGATATTCGACGTTGAGATCCAGACGAATGTCACCGACTTGCAGGTCATAGCTTGACAAGTTGTCATCGCCTCGGAACGTTCCTGGACCAAGTGTTCGCGCATTCCACCCTCGTACACTGTTGGCGCCACCTGAGAAGAAACGCTTCTCAAACGGTACGGACTGTGAGTTGCAGTAGGGGACAACTCCTCCTATGCCAGCGTGGAAGACGAGGCGGTGTTTGGGTACGAGCAGTTGGTTGTATGCGATGTCGAAGTTAGCACGTGCGTATTGTGCAAAGGGAACTTTGAAGATGTTATATACCCCATCCTCTCCGGGTGTGACATTAAAGAGTTTGCATGCTCCGTAGAGCAGGTTGCCGGCTGTTTCGACCTGGTAGCCGAAATTGAAGTAACTCTGTTCGGTGGAATTGATACGTTTGTTGGAATAGTTACCCATGTATCCCCACCCTACGATCAGGTGATCCTGGTAACTGTACTTGAGTATGGACGAGCGGTTGAGTATCTCCTCTTGAAAGCGCTCGGAAATGTAGGGCAAATAGATGTAACTGATATCCAAGACATTGAACTTGTGCGTCCAACGTCCGTAGGGCTTGTGCAGGGTATAGTAGAGTCCGGCGTTGAAGATCTCGCGCGTGAACTCCTCGGGGCGGTGTTGGTAGGAGTACATGAGGTTGGTTCGCCACCGTGAAGGGAAGCTGAGTTCGACCTCTCCTCTGGCTTCGATAGCCCGACCACCGTCCTGTCGCCATTCGTATTGTGCACCGGCACTGACCTTGAGTCGTTCGGCTCCGTGGAATATATTGCGGTTGGTATATGAGAGTTTACCGATTATACCCCACGCATCACTTGAATATGTACCCTCGACCTCTGCGGCAACGCTGTTGATCTTGTTACGCGAGAGGAAGACGTGGCACTCAAGGCTGTCATCGGCGATGACATTGAAACGGATGTCAGTATAGCGAATCGGCCCCAAACCGTTGAGGTTGGCGTAGGTGTTTGTGACCCTGCGTTCGCTATAGAGTTCGCCCGGGCGGATCTCGCATTGGCGCATGAGCACTTTGTTACGCAGCAGTTTGCGTCCGCGCCACGAGAACATATATCCGTCAGCGTGCTGATCGTAGGATATAGAGTCTTTGGCATTCGGTACATCCATCATGTTCTGGTGGAAATATACACGTGCGACAGTGAATTTGCGGAAAATATGTTCGGTAGCGGAATCGGGTTGCGTGAGCAGGTAGTCATGCAAATGTAGCCGGATGTCGATCTCGCGGTTATAGGTACTATCTGCCTCGTAGTGGAGGTACTCTTTGTCAAAGAAGTAATATCCGCGGTTGCGCATCCGTTTGGTTATGCGATCGCGTTCGTCATCGAGTGCCTGGGTTGAGTAGCGCATACCGGAGCGGATGATGTGCCGGCGCGTGTTATACGCCACCTCAAAGAGCACAGGGTGCTCAAGGTCGATGGTGTAGTTGCGGATGGTATATTCCGGTCCGGAGTGTACGTTGTAGGTGAGCCAGACTTTGCGGTCTTTGACCCGAGTGACGGTATCCACCGTGGCTTGGAAGTAACCTTCGTTCTGCATGGCTTTCCGGATCTGCTCCATGCTTTGTCCAGTTTTGGCGTGGTCGTAGATGACAGGCGCCTCGCCGATCTTGTGGGCATTCTTGGCAGCCCGTTTACGCGACTTGGTAAGGGTATCCGTCGGGGCAGTGTTGTAGAGGTGCAATTGGAGCTTCCAGAAACCAAGGATCTCGGTGTTATGTGTTTGACGGAGATATTGGCGCAGTTTGGTCGGGGGAACCTCTTTAGTGCCATCAACGTTGATGTTGACCTTGTAGAGCAGTTGCTGATCTTCGGGCACGAACTTCGTGGCATTACACGAGCAAAGGAGTACTCCCAAGAGGAATACAGCAGTAAGAATGCAATGTTTTCGTGTACTCAAAGACATAGATCGCATAATTTGGCACACAAAGATACAAAAATATTTGCAAAAATGCAAATTTTTATGTACCTTTGCATCAAAAATTATTCATTCTTTCGAAAATATGACGCAAAACGAACTAAAAGAACTGCGGAAGTTACGCATAAAGAAGTTTCGTGACGAGTTGGGACTGTTTGTTGCGGAGGGTGACAAGTGCATTGAGGAGTTGAGCAAGACATTTGAGTTGGTTCACCATCTGACACCGGCGAATACACCGATGAAGGAGATTGAACGACTGTCGTCGTTGCAGACGCCGCAGGGCAGTATCGGTGTATTCCGCAAGCCGGAATATGCGGATGTGTGGAGCGTGGATGCATTGAAGCGTGACGAACTGTATTTGGCGTTGGACGAGGTGCAAGATCCCGGGAATGTGGGCACGATCATCCGAACAGCAGATTGGTTTGGGGTGAAACATATTGTTTGCAGCAAGGGGACAGCCGACTGTTTTGCGCCGAAAGTGGTGCAGGCGACCATGGGAGCTCTCGCGCGCGTGCAAGTACATTATTTAGATAACGAGGCGTTCTTAGGGCTGCTAAGACATGCGTCAGAGGCGGGAATAACGGTATATGGGACGTTGTTAGATGGAAAGAATATGTATGAAGAGGGCGCTATCGGTGACAAGCAATGCGGTGTGATCGTGATGGGTAACGAGGGCAACGGACTGTCGAGAGCAGTGCGCCAACTGGTGACACACAAATTGCGTATTCCTTCGTTTCCGCCGGGTGAGCCGACGTCGGAGAGTCTGAATGTGGCAATCGCTACAGCAGTAGTGCTTGCGGAGTTTAGAAGGAAGTGAGTAGAACGACTCATACAGAAACGACCCTACTAAAACTTATAAAAGGTCTCTGACTTACTATCGACTTAGTACCGACATTCCCCCGATAATGGCCCGATATAGGCGTACATTTTGCGAGTCTGAATGTAAGGTGAATATAGCAAAAAGCGATGCTTAGGCATCGCTTTTTGAGTTGTTAACAAACAGGTGAGTGGTTGTTAGTATACCACTCTTGTGCTATTAATAAGCAGCCATTTGTGCGGCTACGGTCGATTTGACGAGGTCGGCGAACTCCTGGATGGTCATCTGACCTTTGTCCTCAGCTCCCTGTACGCGTACGCTGACAAGACCTTGTTCGGCTTCCTTCTCGCCCACGACGAGCATGAACGGGATGTGACGGATCTCGTTGTCGCGGATCTTACGTCCGAGCTTCTCGTTGCGGTCGTCAACAAGGGTGCGGATCTCTTGGGCTTCGAGGATCTCCTGTACCTTATGCGCATACGCATTGCTCTTCTCGGAGATCGGCAGCACAATACACTGGTCGGGCGTGAGCCAGAGCGGGAACTTGCCGGCAGTGTGCTCGATGAGCACCGCTACGAAACGCTCCATTGAGCCGAATGGTGCGCGGTGAATCATTACGGGACGATGTTTCTGGTTGTCCTCGCCAACATATTCGAGTTCGAAGCGCTCGGGCAGGTTGTAATCCACCTGGATCGTACCGAGTTGCCAGCGGCGACCGATAGCATCCTTGACCATGAAATCAAGTTTCGGACCGTAGAACGCAGCCTCGCCGTACTCTACGCGTGCGGGGAGATTCTTCTCCTTACAAGCCTCGATGATGGCTTGTTCGGCTTTCTCCCACACCTCGTCAGAGCCGACGTACTTGGTGGTATTCTTCGGATCGCGGAGAGAGATCTGTGCTTCGAAGTTCTGGAAGTTGAGTGCCTTGAAGATGATTTCGATGATCTCCATTACGCGGATGAACTCGTCCTTAACCTGGTCGGGACGGCAGAAGATATGAGCGTCGTCCTGGGTAAAGGAACGTACACGCGTGAGGCCGTGGAGCTCACCTGACTGCTCGTAACGATAGACTGTACCGAACTCAGCGCAGCGGAAAGGCAGTTCTTTGTAGGAACGCGGTTGGTTGCGGAAGATCATACAGTGGTGCGGGCAGTTCATCGGCTTGAGCATATACACCTCGCCTTCCTCGGGCGTAGTGATAGGCTGGAAAGAATCCTTGCCGTAATGATCCCAGTGACCGGAAGTGACGTAGAGTTGCTTGGAACCGATATGCGGGGTAATAACCTGCTGGTAGCCATAGCGCTTCTGAATACGCTTGAGGAAATCCTCGAGACGCAGACGCAGGGCAGTACCTTTCGGCAACCAAACCGGCAGACCTTTGCCGATCATGTCAGAGAACATGAAGAGTTCCATCTCCTTGCCGATCTTGCGGTGATCGCGTTTCTTGGCTTCCTCGAGGAGCGCCAGATACTCGTCAAGCATGGATTTCTTGGGGAAAGAGATACCGTAGATACGGGTCATCATCGGGCGAGAAGCATCACCGCGCCAGTAAGCCGCAGCACAGCTGAGCACCTTGAATGCCTTGATAGGCTCGGTGGAAAGCAGGTGCGGACCTTTGCACAGGTCAGTGAAGTTGCCCTGGGTATAGGTCGAGATGTGCCCGTCTTCGAGTTCGCTGATGAGCTCGCACTTGTAGGACTGACCTTTGTCGCCGAAGGATTTGAGTGCGTCGGCTTTGGTTATCTGACGCTTGACAAGTTGCTCCTTCTTGGCGCGGAGTTCAGCGATCTTCGCTTCAATAGCGGGGAAGTCGCTCTCCTTGATTACCTGGCCTTCGGCAGGGAGAACATCGTAGTAGAATCCGTTCTCGATAGCCGGGCCGATGCCGAACTGGATGCCGGGATAGAGCTCTTGGAGGGCTTCCGCCATGAGATGGGAGGAAGTGTGCCAGAAGGCGTGTTTTGCCTCGGGATCGTCCCATTTGTGCAGACGGATGAACGAATCAGCCAAAATTGGCTGATTGAGCTCAACGATAGTCCACTCGTCGTCAGCTGCAGATTTGATGCTTGCGCAGAGAATGTCCTGTGCGAGACGCGAGCTGATACTCTCTGCTACTTGCAGCGGCGTCACGCCGCTTTCAAACTCCCGAACAGAATTGTCGGGGAAAGTGATTTTTACCATATTATATAAACGTACAAATGTTTATGCCCGGCACGCTCACAACTGCCTGCCAAGGCGAAATATGTAGTGTGTTGTGATTACTTGAGTAACTCTTCGATTTCTGCGTGCGAGGGGTTGTGGGCGAGGATCGTACCGTCGCGGCTGATGAGCACGGTGTGAGGGATAGCGGTTATGCCATAGGCTTTGGATCCCTCTTCTTTTGCATCGCGTATTTGCGGCCATGTGAGCTCGAGTGCTTCGAATGCTTGGATCCACGACTCTTCGCTCTCGTCAACCGATACGCCGACGATAGCGAGGCGGTCGCTATGTTTCAAGAGCAGTTCTTTGAGGGCTGGCATCGAGCGACGGCAAGGACCGCACCAACTTGCCCAGAAATCCACGATCAGGAAGTCGGATTTGCCGACGAAGTCGCTGAGTGCTACTTCGTTTTGATCCTGAGTGAGGGCGTTGAAGTCGGTAAAGCGGAGTCCGACGGCAGTCTTCTTCTCGGCTTGGAAGGCGTCGTAGGCACGCTGGAGTTCGTGTGCCTCAAGGCTGTCGGGGTTCAGAATGGAGAATGCCTGTTCCTTCTGCTCCATACTGAGCACGTAAAACAGATCACTGAGTATAACGTACGCAGCTTCGGACTCGGGTTGAGCCTGCTGCAAGGCGAATGCCTCGTTGATGAACACTTTGAGTATCGAATCAGCTTGCTGAGGGGATTCTGCCTGTTGGAACTCTTCCGATACACGTTCGTTTAGTGCCTGATACTCCGCAATGAGTTCGGCGGATTTGTCTTCTCGCTTGCATGCTGTAACAAGCATAGCGAGGCAAAGGATGTAATAGATGCGTTTCATACGAATTGAATTTAACGTACAAAGATACGAAAAAGTTTTGGAATATGCAAATAATTTACGAAAAAAAAGCTGCCCGGAGGCAGCTTCTTTTTATATTGTACAAGTTGACTTACTTAACGCGTTGTCCTTGTACGTTGTAGATTACGTTGCCGTTGATGATATAGAGTTGTCCCTCGTAGATGAACTTCGAGATATTAGCATCAATGGTGATATTCTCAACGCCAGTACCATAGAGAACGACTACACCACCTGCAGCAGTCTCGTAGAGATCGCGCTCGGGTTTAGCCTCTTCGGTGTCGGTAGCCGGCTTAGCATCTTGGTGGAAATGGGTAACCCTTGCGGTAACAATTACTTTCGTTCCTGGAACAAGCAGTTCAGCCAACGAGGCGTCACAAGCTACGTTGTATGCGATGAACTCTGCCTCGTCATCCTGCTCCTGATCGCTCATCTTGAATGAGAGATTACCGTACTTCTCGCTGTATTCGGTTTCAATAGATGCGATAAATCCTGAGATAGCATATACTTCGGTAGATGTTTTGCTCTTATCAAGTGCTTTAGCAGCTGCGAGAGCTTCGGCTACGCTAACGGGTATAGCCTCAACATCCACACCGCCGGAGATGATTTGAACCTTACCGTTCTTGATTTCCGGTGTGCCGCCATAGTTCTGTACCTTACCGGTAACGATAACTTCCGCACCCTTGGCAAGGGCTTTGGTTGCAGGAGCCAGGCTGCTGAACTTGTAGGCTTCGATAACCTTGCCACCGTTCTTCGTGTCAGCCATCCAGAACGATTCGCCATCTGTGAAGAGGTCGGTAACAAAGCCGTGAACAACGAGACGCCATTCGCTGGTTTGTTTATCGGCGAGAGAGAGTGTGTAGGAACGAGCCTGCTCGCAAGTAACTTCCTGATTGTCCTCGGTCGGTTGGAAAGGACGGTCGTCAACGAGGTCGATTTCAGTCTCATAGTCATCTCGTACAGCCATGAACTCAAGATCATTAGCGATGACATAAACCTTTTCGTCAGTGATAGCGGAAACTTGTGTAGTATATACATTGTAGCCTTCAGTAGAGAGCTCCTTAAATGTCAGTTTTACGAAACCGCTTGTAATATCAACTTCCGAGCCGTTGACTTTGATAGTTGACCCCGGAGCCAAATCATGGTGACCACCAATGGTCGTCTCTTTGTCGCTACTGAACTGGAGGAGGAGAACGTTCTTATCACCCTTAGAGATTTCCAGCTGCCAGTGGTCTTCAAAGAAGACTGCTAAGCCATCCGTCCAATCGAGTTTCTCACTGGGCTTGTCACTGCTGATAGTGCGAATGTAATAGCCACCGTTGATCTCAGGGATATCTACATTCTTACCATTATCATGATAATTTGCTAATGCCTTTGCATACACAAGGATAACATCACCAGCCAAGAACTCAAGATCGGACAATGAACTATATTTCTGATCGTCAGCACCATTCATTTTAAATGCCTGAATAGAGTCGTTGGGATTTTCAACATCAGCCATCCAATAGCAAACTGCGTTACCAGCTTTCGTATTGATGAACGGTTCTATAACTTTACCTTTTACTGCACATGGCTGCAGTTTACCGTCCTTGATGCGTTGGAGTGCCTGGGAAACGGTTATCGTATCCACCGGCAAAACCTCAGCACGCTTAATCATTTCAACGGTGCAGCCTTGAGCAAACTCAGGAGTTGTGTTGTATTTTGTCAGGTTGCCTGTTACTTTAACCTGATCTCCAATACGAACCGCATCTTCTTTATTAGCAATAGCGCACTTGTAAGCCTCAAGAACTCTACCACCATTTGCTTCATCAGCCATCCAGAAACTCATTGAGCCACTAGCCCATTCATAAGCAATTTCGGTTACAAAACCTTGAACAGAATAAAGTGCGCCGTTGTTGTACAGCTCATTATTCTTAGACACGCTCAAAGCAGCTTGTGCTGCCTCTGCACAGGTCATAGATATAGGCTCCTGTGCATTAATTGTTACAGCAGCAAGTAATACTGCTGCAAGGGATAAAAGTTTTTTCATGATTCTTTGGGTTAATAAAGATTGAATATAAATGTTAACTAATCGTGTTACGTGTGTAACTTAAGTTCGGTTTTGCAATGACGAGGTGATAGATTACCTGCGTCACACCAAAAGCCGGTACAAAGGTACAACTTTTTTTGCATATTTCAAAATTTTTTTGTAACTTTGTTGCGTTTTTTGATAAAAATCTTCATTTTTTAACTGAATATGGCAAAAATCTTAGTTATTGACGACGAAAGAGCGATAAGAAATATCCTGAAAGAGACTCTTGAGTTCGAAGGTTACAAAGTTGACGTGGCAGAAAACGGTGTCCAAGGAGTGGAAATGGCGCAGGTGGGCAACTACGATCTGATCTATAGCGACGTGAAGATGCCGCAGATGGACGGCACGGAATTGTTGGCTGCGTTGAAGCAACCGGAAAGTCCGTGTGCCGACGTGCCGGTGGTGATGATCAGCGGACACGGGAACATCGAAACCGCTGTGGAGTGCATCAAGCAGGGTGCGTACGACTTTTTAGAGAAGCCGCTGGATCTGAACCGTCTGCTGGTGACCACCCGTCACGGCATTGACAGCAAGCAACTGCGTCATGAGGCAACAACCCTACGCAACGAAGCGACGGCTCTGAAGAAGAAAGTGAACAGCAAGTACCAGATGATCGGTACGAGCAAGGCGATAGAAGGTGTGCGGGAGATGATAGCGAAGGTTGCTCCGACTGAGGCACGTGTGTTGATTACGGGCGAGAACGGTACGGGTAAGGAGGTTGTGGCGCGGATGATATTCGAGCAGAGCAACCGTGCCGAGATGCCACTGGTGACCTGTAACTGCGCAGCAATACCGTCAGAACTCATAGAAAGCGAGCTGTTCGGACATACAAAAGGCTCGTTTACCGGTGCGGTGAAAGACAGAGCGGGTAAGTTCGAGCAGGCGAACGGCGGAACATTGTTCCTTGACGAGATAGGCGACATGAGTCTGGCAGCGCAGACGAAAGTGCTGCGTGCACTGCAAGAAGGCGAGGTTACGCGCGTGGGCAGCGACAAAGCCATACAAGTAAATGTGCGCGTGATTGCCGCCACGAACAAGGATCTACACAAAGAGATCGAAAAGGGAACGTTCCGCGAGGATTTGTTCCACCGGTTGAATGTGATACCTATTCATGTGCCTGCGCTGGATGAGCGCAAAGAAGATATACCTGAGTTGGTTGAGTTCTTTACGCAGCAGATATGCGAGGAGCAAGGCTGGGCGGTAAAGACGTTCGCCAAAGATGCCATAGCGGCGCTACAGAAACGTCACTGGCCGGGGAACATACGTGAACTGAGGAACGTAGTGGAGCGACTGATCATCTTATCCGGCACGGAAATCTCCGCCGCTGACATAGAACACTTTGCTTGATCCGAAAGGTTTGACGATGTCGGTGAGGTGCTGGCGGTCGGTGTCGGTGAGGAATATCTGCCCGAAACGTTCGCTGCGTACCAATTCAATGATACGCGCTACGCGCGAGGCATCGAGTTTGTCGAATATATCATCCAATAAGAGAATGGGGCGATTATCAGCCAAACTTGGCTGATCCATGCTCAAGTACAACGCCTGCGCTAATTTCAGGGCGATGAGGTAAGTCTTTTGTTGCCCTTGGCTGCCGACAAGGCGCAGAGGGTAATCGCCGAGTTGCATTTCGAGTTCGTCTTTGTGAATACCTTGTGACGTCCAGCCGAGAATAAGATCGCGCTGGCGCGTGCGATGCAGGGATTCGCCGAGTTCGCGATCAAAGAGTTGGGAACGGTATGTGAGCCGAGGTAGTTCTTCTACTTCGGCTATTGTTTTGTACAGATCAGCAAAGATCGGCACGAATGCCTCAACGAAAGTTTTACGGCGAGCGAAGATATACTCGGCATGCGGAATCATCTGCATCTCGAGGACTTCGAAGAGATCGTCTGACGGCTGATTGCTGATGGCTGATTGTTCACCATATTGCTTGAGTAGGGCGTTGCGCTGCTTGACGAGGGCGTTGTAGAGGCTAAGATGCTCGAGGTAGGCGCGGTCGGTCTGACCGATGATGATATCCAAAAACCTCCGGCGCTCGTCGCTGCCTTCGGCAATGAGCTGGTTGTCCTCGGGCGAAACCATCACCAAAGGAATACGTCCGATGTGATCGAGCATGCGCTGGTACTCCTTCTTGCCATAGCGGAATTGTTTCTTTTGTCCGCGCTTGATGGAACATGTCACCTGCACCGGCTCGGAATCAGCCAAACTTGGCTGATACTGACCTTGTATCATGGCGAAGTCGGTGTCGTGACAGATGTTTTGGGAGTCAATGGGGTTGAAGGCGGATTTGGTGAAACTCAGATAGTAGATGGCATCCAGGAGGTTGGTTTTGCCTTGACCGTTCTGCCCGACGAAACAGTTGAGTTTGTCGGCGAAGGTTAGACTCGCCTCGCGGATGTTCTTGAAGTTCAGTATGTTGAGTTCGGTTAGTAGCATAACTTGAAATCAGCCATTAATGGCTGATACTATAGGGTGAACGGTGCGGCGTAGGTGCAGCCCTCGCGCCAGCGTGAGCAGCCGTAGCGGGTACGTCCGCGGATGATACGACCTTGTTTGCACAGGGGGCAAGGTGCACCGGCTTGGTCGGCTTTGACTTCGCGTACGACTTCGGTAGTCATCTGTTTGAGCTCGGCGAGGAAGTCGCGCGCTTCATATTCGCCACGTTCAATCATGCGCATCTTTTTCTCCCAACGGCCGGTAAGTTCGGCGGACATAAGCAGAGGCGAGATGATCTTGGCTATGAGGTCGATGCCAAGCGCCGTGGCGTGAACAGCTTTGCCCTGGCGCTCGATGTACTTGCGTTGGAAAAGTTTCTCGATGATGGCAGCACGGGTAGAAGGGCGACCGATACCGTTCTCTTTCATTGCGTCGCGCAGATCTTCGTCTTCGACCGTCTTGCCGGCGGTTTCCATGGCACGAAGCAGAGTGGCTTCGGTGTAAGACTTCGGCGGGGTGGTTGTCTTCTCCTTGAGTTGCGGCTCGTGAGGACCTTGCTCGCCCTTGACGAAGTCAGGGAGCGTTGTTTGCGCAGTTTGCGTAGTTTCCGTATTATCCGTAGGTTCCGTAGATTGCGTATCTTTAGCGAAGATGGCACGCCAACCCGGAACAAGAACCTGACGACCGGTGACCTTGAAGTCATATTCGCCAAGATTGGCGAATACTGTGGTGTTGCTGACCTGGCAATCGGGATAGAAGGCTGCAATGAAACGCAGGGCTATCTTGCGGAACACTTTCTTCTCCTGATCGGTAAGATTGTCAGGGCGTTGACCGGTGGGGATGATAGCGTGGTGGTCGGTAACTTTCTTGTTATCAAACACTTTCTTGGACTTCGGCAGCGAGCCTTCGCCTTTCTTGCCATCGGCTTTGAGTCCGAGCAGGGGTTGCACTTCGGGGAAGAAGTCCTTGATGCCATCGAGGGTCTTGGGCACGTGGGCATAGATATCTTCGCTCAGGTAGGTGGTATCCACACGCGGGTAAGTGGTGACGTGTTTCTCGTAGAGCGACTGAATGAGTTTGAGTGTCTGGTCGGCTGTGTAGCCGTACGACTTGTTACACTCTACTTGTAGCGAGGTGAGGTCGAAGAGCCGCGGAGCAAACTCCGTGCCTTTTTTCTTCTCAACCGAGGTGATAGTGAGCGGTTGATCCTTGATGGCGTCGATCACAGCCTGCGCCTCTTCGAGGGTAGCAAAGCCCTTGAGGTCATCGCTGTTTTCTGATTGCTGATCGCTGACTGCTGACGGCTGACTGCTGACCACTGATTGCTGATTGCTCTGAACGTAACTGAACAAAGTGTCACGGTAGAGCGTCTTGAGTTCGTAGTAGGTGCGCGGAACGAAACGTTCGATCTCTTGCTGGCGCTTGACGATCAGGGCAAGTGTCGGGGTTTGCACTCGACCGATGGAAAGGATGTTGCGGTCCTTACCTACCCCACGCGCGTATTTTAATGTATATGCGCGCGAGGCGTTCATGCCGAGCAGCCAATCTCCGATGGCACGCATCAGTCCGGCTTCGTAGAGGTGCTGGTAAGCAGACTGATCCTTGAGTTGCTTGAAGGCTTCGCGGATAGCTTCCTCGGTGAGCGATGAAGTCCACAATCGTTTGACAGGCACTTTGCAACCTGCCTGCTGATACACCCAACGTTGGATGAGTTCACCCTCCTGACCTGGGTCACCGCAGTTGATGACCTCTGTGGCTTGGGAGATGAGTTGCTTGATGACGTTGAACTGTTTCTGCACGCCTTCGTCGCCGCTGACCTTGATGCTGAACCGCTCGGGTATCATCGGCAGGGCAGACATATTCCAGCCTTTCCACTGCTCGTTATACTCGTGCGGATCATAGAGGGCACAGAGGTGACCAAACGTCCACGTGACGCAATAGCCGTTGCCTTCCAAATAACCATCGTGCCGGGTGTTTGCACCCAGCACTTTGGCTATATCTCGTCCGGCGGACGGTTTCTCGGCTACACAGAGTATCAAAACGTTAAAATGTTAAGCTATTAAACTGTTAAGCTGTTATTCTACGCGGCGACCGTCAACAGTGTAGGTCTGATTACCACGACGAAGATAGAGGGTGCCGTTATAGAAGAACTTCTGCACGTTGCTGACGGGTGTGGTGAAATTGATTACCTCATCAATGCCGGTGGACAGTTTCTCCACATCGCCTATAACAGGCAATTGTTGCTGCGAGCCGGTGAGGATGAGCAGTTCACCCGGCTGGAGTTCAACGGTTGTGGCTGTCTGGCGGGCTTGGAGGTAGTAGTTGAACCATGTGCCGGAAGGTATAGAAACACTTTGTGCAGTTGTTGCACTGAAGTTACCTGCCACAAATACATCGCTGCCCCATTGGATAGTACGTAATTTTTGACCGGTGGCGACGCTTACGGATGTCGGGTCACCCTCGAATACGCTTGGCATGAGTCGTGTGCGCAGTTGCAGAGCCTGAGCGGTTTTGGTATATGCCGCCTGGCGGTTCGGGTCAGAGAAGTAACCTCGTGTTTCCGGACGGGGTTTCTTGTTGCAACGATACGATTCGTTGTTGCCGTTCGGGTGCTCAAGGTCGCTGTTGATCGAGAAGTCGTAGCCTATCTCTTCGAACTGCCAGAGCATGTGCGAACCGTTGAGGAAGGCGCTGAACACTACGTTCACCGGCACACGTGCCAGACGGGCAGCCTCGTTGGTGGTCAGGTCGCCGTCGCCCCAGGTCTTTGCCTTGTACTGCATGCGCTCCTCATCGTGGGATTCTGCATAACTTACGTAGCCGTCTTTGTTGGCATCGGCGAAACTGTCGCCGTCCTTGAGCCAACCCATAGCAGTCTGGCAGAACGCGTTGGAGGTATTAGCCCAGCACTGCATACCTGCACTGATGAGTTGCGGACGTTCGGTGCCCATGTTGCTGCCCCAATGCTCAAGGATGAAATATGCACCCGGCGAACCGGCTTGTACACCGTTGGTGTAGTAGTCCTTGATGTTGCCGACTGAGGTGTTCGGCTTGTCGGAACAGAAGCCGTGGCTGAGGTCCATACGGAAACCGTCCACCTTGTATTCCTGTAGCCAGTATTTGAGAGCACGGGTGAACATCTCATGTGCGGGTTCAAAACCGTGGTTCCAATCCTCATACACATTGTCGCTGTGCGGCGCGCTGACGTTGAACCAAGGGTTCTTGGCGAGGTCGTCGCCGTAAGGATAGAGTTTGTTCATCGGGTTGTTGCCCGTAGCGTGGTTGAACACCATATCCATGATCACTGCCAAACCGCGTTTGTGGCACTCGTCGATGAACTCCTTGAACATCTCAGACGAACCGTACGCACGGTCGAAAGCGAAGTAGTGGTTAGGCGAGTAGCCCCAGTTGTAGTTGCCGTCGAACTCGCAGACAGGCATCAACTCTACGGCGTTCACACCGAGGGTCTTGATGTATTCGAGGCGGGTCATTAGTCCCTTGATCGAACGGTCTTGAGTGAAGTCATATACCCAGAGTTCATAGATGACGAGGTTGTTCTTGTCGGGGCGCTGGAAGTTCAGTGTAGCATCGCTCCACTCGAACTCCGGCTTGCCGGGCTGGATAACCGTCACGTAGCCGCCGTCAGCACCCTTGGTGGGATAACTGATGAGGGTAGGATCAACTTTCTTGGGTTCGTATTTGTCGTCGGGGTGAATCACCTTCTCCGAATAGAGGTCGGAGATCTGTTTCTTCACGCCGTCAGCGCGCTCTACAGCGTATTGGAAACGGTACTCTTTGCCTTTGGTCAGACCGGTCAGTTTGATCCAGAAGTAGTTGCCGTCCTTGTAGAGCTGGTGATCGGCATCCAGTTTCCAATTGGTCATATCACCGATGAGGAACACGCGCTTGGCGGCATCGGTCTTGCTGGCTGCGTAGGTGCAGAGCGTGACTGACGTGCCGTCAGCGCCGTAGTATATACCGTTGCTTATGCCAGCCGGGCGGCTCTTCTCGGTCGGGGTTAAGCCTGCAACCGCTGCCCAGATATCGCCGGACGAGGAATCCTCGCCAAGGGTGATAAAGATGTCACCGCCGGTGGAAGTCTTGCCTTCCTTCGAACCGCCGGGACCGTCGTGGAACACAAAAGCCAGTTTCTTGATCTTTGTTGAAGTGGGTGCACTGTAGAACTCATATAGATTGTCAATCACCAGTTCCCACTTGCCGTCGCCGGTAGCGGTGAGTTGCGGTTGGTTGGAGCCGCGCCACGAACCGATCACGTACTTCCAATCGCTGTCACTTGAGGAGGAAGATGTGATCAGACCGGTGTGGACATAGCATTTCGTTGCGCCTACCATCCCGCCGTTGCCGCCGGTCGGGTCAAAGGTGATGGTAACCTGTCCTGTATAATCGACAGGGATAGGGTTAGGCAATGTAGTGACTTGTGCCACGAGCAGCACGGTGCATAGCACGGCTGCCAGACTAAAGAATAAACGTTTCATACTGATTGTTGTGTTTTTGTTGTAGTAAGAAGGCGTGCAGCCAAGCGCGCCTTCCTGATGATTATTGCAGTTGTGCTCCGAGCAGGTTGTACTGCACGCCGTCCTTGATGATCACCACCTGACCGTTGATGATCGTCTTGATCACATTCTTGTGGATCGTGGTGTTCTCAACTGCACTCTCGCCGTCATCGTTGATATCGAAATGGTAGGCATCGAACGTTGCCTTGTCAACGAGTTCCAACTCTATTTCACCCTTGAAAGCTATCTTGCGGATAATAATGTAACGTACACCTTCGAGAATAGCCCACTTCTGGCACGGACTCCAACCGTTTGCCCATTTCAGGGTAACCTTGTCGCCCTGTGCATCCGATGTGCCTTCTGCATAGTAATAGTTCGTTTGGTCATCCTTGACAGCGATGTAGCTGCCCATTTTGCAGTCCAGCATGATCTTGCCATCTACGAACTTATACTGGTCGTCGAACTTGTCGTAGGCAGCCTCGCCTGCGTCAGCACCGTTGATCCAACCCATCACATAGAAGTCGTGTCCGGCTGCACCTTGCGGTGTGTCGTCGTCATCATCACCGCCTTGCTCACCGTTATACTTGCCGAGCAAGATTGCTTTCACTTTCTTGGCAGCAGCAAGGTCAAGAACGAACGTTACGGTATCCAATGCACCTATCTTGTCACCGTCAAATGCATCAGCGGCTACCCACTCTGCACCTTCATCGCTTTCAGCGGTATTGTAGTTAACGCCTGTTCCGCCGAACACAACTTTCTCCAGTTTGAACGTCTTGTTCTCGGATGCGGTCATCTCTTTCCAAGACCAGTCATTCCCACCGTTCCAGTTGTTCTTCATGAAATACTTGGTTCCAGGCTGAGGATCATCGCCACCGCCTTGTTCGCCGCCTTGACCGCTGATGTCAATACCTTCACCGCAGTCCGAACCGTTGCCTATATACAACTGATCTGCTTGGTACTTGAGTTTGATGTAGAAGTCATAGCAGCCCTCAACCGATACTTCGTACCTGTCGCCATTACGGGTGAAACCTGATACGGAAGCATTGTCGAGATCCACCGCCCACGCGGCTTTATTGTCTGCATCGCAGAGCTGGCAGTAGTCACCGGAGTTGACTTGCGCGTGCGCCAGATACTGCTCATAACCTCCTCCGTAAGGATCCGGACCAACATACGACGCAGCAAAGTACGTCTTACCATTTACCAGAATGCCGTAGTTTGCGGCAAACATACTTGCTGCACATAGCACAGCAGCAAATGCTGAAAATATTTTTTTCATTGTATTATTGATTTATTTTTCGATATTTCGACTATTTAACTCTGTTTCCCATCACGTCATATACATGCTCGTTGCAGCGGATGAAGAGTTGTCCGTTCTCGATGAACTTCTCGCCTTTCACGTTGTCGGCTTTTACATCCTCAACGGCGGTCTTTGTGCGGTCAATGCGCTCGGTGTCTTTGTCACCGCGTGTGCCGTCGGTCTTGATATATACGCCGTAATTCAGACCTTTGCCTGCGAGGGTAAAGCCGTCCGGAGTGTTGTTGTAGCCCGAGTTCGGACCAACGAGCAGACGGATCTGACCGTTGGTGCCGGTGATGGTAGCCTTGTAGAATCCGTCACCAGCCTCGTCGCTAACGGCTGACTCGCTGTGAACACCGGTTTTGTAACGGGCATTGATCAGCGGTATAATAGCGTCCTTGAAGGTTACCCAGTGCGGATAGAATACCAAAGGTACACCCGGCATTGAGAGCAGGTAAGCGTAGCACTGCATGATTTTGTCATAGCAGACGGTCATCGAATTGCCTTGACCGCAGAACTCGTTGCCGTCACGCTGGAACGAGTCGTGGCTGTCAAGGAACGTTACGGCGTAACGGGCATTGCCTGCACCCGGCAGTCCGGCACCCTTCAGGTTCCAGTAATTGTCGGCAGCTATACCGTCGTTGAACGCCTTGTACTTCAACGCAAAGTCGAAGGTCAGCGTGTTCCAGTGGGCATCGTTCAGATGGTATTGCAGGGTACCGATATCACCGTCCCAGTACTCCATTACGGAGAAGTAAGCCTCAGCGGCTTTGTTGTAATCGCCAATATGGCTGTTATGGAATCCTTTGCAGTAGTCGTAACGGAAACCGTCAACATGGATATCGTTCTTGAGCCATTTGAGGTACGCCTTGCACATGTTTTGCACGTTGGGGTTGGTGTGATCCCAGTCACGTCCGGCTTCGTAGTTCGCTTCCGTACCGTAACCGTCATCGGCAGCACCTGTAGCTTTACCTTTGCATGCTCCGGCACCGCTGTCGTAGTTCATCTCGTCGGTGTTGCAGATCCACGAAGCGTCCGGCTCAAACTGACCGTACTCACCGAAGTCCAACTTGGCGAACGTACACCATCCTGCACTACCTGCAATGTGGTTGATAACGATGTCGGCAACCACACGGGCACCGTTCTGACGAAGGACTTCAATCAACTCTTTCAGTTTGGGTTCCGTACCCCAGTCGCTGTTCAGGTTGCTGTATTTGATAGGCAGGTAACCTGTACCTCCTGTGGAATTCGACATAGGCGGCAGCCATACGAGGTCGAACCATTTGCCGATCTCTTCGGCAGAGGTGTTGTTCTTGCCGTTGAGGTGGTCTATCCATTTCGTACGACCGTAGCCCTTGTCGGTGTAACTATCCCAGTAGAATGCCTGCAACAGTACGTCGGGGCACTTCTCAGGAGCGGAAGATTTGTAAACATCAGAGCCGCCGCCACCACCACCGCATGTTTGGCTAATCTCTACATACACAAGATCTCCGGCTTCTGCACTCAGTTTGATGTAGAAGTCATACTTGCCGGCTACATTACACGTGAGTTTGTTGGCTTCCTTGCCACCGGTAAAGTTCCCGTAATCGCCATAAGGATCAAGATCGACCATCCACGTAGCATCGCAACTCTTGTTAACCAACTGAATCTCGTCACCCGCCTTTAGTTCAACGCATGAAGCCATGTACTGAACACGACCTTCGGTGTCTTGATCACCATATAACGGAGCGTCAACCACTGTCTTGTCGTTAATCTTCAATCCATAAGGGCCGTCACCGCAAGGATTAGGATCACCACCATCGCAGTTTTCACCCGGACCGATATATACGACATCTCCCACATCAGCACTCAGTTTGATGTAGAAATCGTACTTTCCTGCCTGCAAGCAAGTCAGCTTGTTGGCATCTTTTCCGCCCTCGAATTTCTCGTATTCGCCATACGGATCAATGTCAATCATCCACGTGGCATCACAACTCTGGTTCACCAGTTGGATCTCGTCACCGGCATTCAGTTCAACACAAGAGGCCTTGTATTGTTTGCGACCTTGAGCATCCGGATCGCCGAACGCAGGAGCATCTATTACGGTTTGGTTGTTGATCTTAAGCCCGTAAGGACCATCCTGACATTCAGCCTTGGCTGCCAACCATCCTAAAGTCAGCAGCACAAATAACATTGTTACTGATTTTTTCATTGTATTATTATTTTTTCATTAATTCACTAATCCGCTAATCCGCTAACCCGCTTATTTCACAACATTTCCCATCAGATCGTAGGTCTTGTCTTGGTAGCGGATGAAGAGTTGTCCGTTCTCGATGAACTTCTCCGGCAGACAGGTTACCGGCTGCTCGCTAATTGCCGTCGGCAGTGGCGCGGTGCGCAGTACCCAAATCTCGTAGCTTTCGTCGTGTCCGTCACGAGTACTATAGTAGCTGGCTTTCTTCTCAAAGCCTTGGAAGTTTCCGTGGCACTTAGTGCCGAGGCAGAGAATCAGATATCCGTACTTGCCGACAACTGTTACCTGGTAACCGCTCTCTTCTGCATATTCGTCTTTAACCTCGCTCTCGTTATGTACGCCGGCGAGTTTACGCGCCTCAATCATCGGTTTGAGGAAGTCCTTGTACTTTGCCCAGTGCGGATAGAAGATACAAGGAATACTCGGCATACTCAGCATGAATGCGTTGGCTTGCAGCAGACGCGGCAGCATAAAGTCTTTCAGCGAGTTACCGTTACCGCCGAACTCGTTGCCATTGTCGCGCATGAACCAATCGTGGCTGTCGATGAACGTGATAGCGTGACGTGTGTCACCGCGACCTAACAGACCGCCGCCACGACCTACGCCGTAATTCCAGCCGGCAAACTTATCAAACACATGCCACTTCGTATCGAAATCCAAGCCCATGAGGTTGTAGTTTGCCCCGGCTATACGGCTCTGTATCTCGTCGGTGTTACTGTAGCACTCCATAAAGGCGATGTACGGACCGGAAGCTTTGTTGTAATTGTCGTGGTGCCAGTTGTTGAATCCGTCACCCTTGTCGTAACGGAATCCGTCGTATTTCATCACATTGCGCATCCACAGCAGATATGCCTTAAAGAAGTCCTGTACATACACGTTGTCATGTGCCCAGTCGCGTGCTCCGTCCCAGTTCTCGCCGTCATCGTTGTTACCTGTCGCCTTGCCGTAGCAATCACCGGCATCGGGATTGAGGTTCACCTCGTCGTTCTTGCAGATGTACGAGGCATCCGGATGGAATACGCCGTACTCGCCAAAGTCCATCTCCGGGAAGTCGCACCAACTCGTCCAGCCCGTGCAGTGGTTGATCACTATATCCGCAATTACCTTGGCGCCCGCCTGGTGGAAGGCTGCTATCAGTTGCTCCAGCTCTGCACGTGTACCCCAGTTGGAGTTCTGGTTGCTGTACTGCTTGGGGTGGTAACCCGTGCCGTCACCGTTCGCGCTGGGCGGTAACCAGATCAAGTCAATATACTTGCCTATCTCAGCAGCCTGCGGCAACAGGGTTGCCCATTTGGTGTTACCTACCAACTCTGCACCGGGAGCACTGTTACTGTACGAGTCGTAAAAGAATGCCTGCATCATAACGTCCGTACACTGACCGGGTACTGCCGAAGCGTAAATCTCCTGTACCTCGCCGGTTATGCGTACGCAGATCTTGTTGTCACCCACGGTCACCTTGATCGAACCGCCGTCCGAGGCGAACGCAATCATTATGTTGCCGTCGTTGTCCTCGGTGTAACCTTTGTCGCTGCACAACTCATCCACCTTGTCGTAGCCCCAGATCAGACCACTCCAGTCACCCGAAGTAATCTTGAACTTGTATGTTCCTTTTGCCAGATTACTGAACGTGATGGTATTGTCCGTCAACTTCTTGTGCTCACTCCAACTCACGCCGGGCAGTCCCTCACCGGCAATATAGTATTCCACGGTTGTCGGGTCATAACAGCCCGAGCCGTTACCGATGTAGAGAAGGTCTTGACCATACTTGAGTTTTATGTAGAAGTTATAGCAACCGCTCACACTCACGTCGTACTTGTTACCGTTACGCGTGAAGCCTTTCTCCGAATATTGGTCGAGATCCACAGCCCATGCTGCTTGGTTGTCGGCATCGTACAACTGGCAGTAGTCACCGCTCTTGACCTGCACATGTGACAGATACTGCTGGTAACCGTCAAACTCTCCGGCAGGTTCGCCTTGGAAAAATGTCTGACCGTTTAGCAGTATGCCGTACGATGCAGCGTGCATCACGACAGTTATACAAAGTAATGATAGGATTGTATAAAGTTTTTTCATATCTATAGATATTAAGTGCAAAATAATCCGGATATAATCCAAAAAGCCTACAAAGTTAGCAAAAATTTTTCGAATATGCAAATTTTTTTTGCACTTTTGCTAAAAAATCTTCGTTTTTTCACGCATTACGCGTTTTTGTCGAACCTTGCAATCGCGCCCCATATTGAGTCCCGCACGTTCGGATTCATTTGCTCGAGTTGGGTGATGAACTCTTTGATGTTGGCACGTGAACTGTTTTTCTCGAACGGACAAGGTTGCTTCTGCTTCTCATAGCCGCGCAGTTCAGCGTAACGCCTCAGGTCTTTTTCCTCTATCAGGCAGAGCGGACGAATCAGTTGCAGCGGCATTTTGTTCATTTGCAGTTTGGGGTAGATGGTCGAGAACTTACCGTCAAAGATCAGGTTCATCATCAACGTCTCAACTATGTCGTCCTTGTGATGTCCGAAAGCGATCTTGTTGCAGCCAAGTTTGGCTGCAACATCAAACAGCGCCTTGCGCCTGTACCACGAGCACAGAAAGCAAGGATCCTTCTCAGACCGCTGCGCTGTTTGACCGTTATCACTGTTTGACCGCTGTGCTGTTTGACCGGCTGCGCCTGTTAGACTTTCTCCGATCTCGGTATCGCGAACGATGAGCGGCACACGGAACTCGTCGCAGAATGATTGCAGATATGATATATCAGAAATGTACGCGCGTTCACGTACGCGTACATGCACGGCGGTTACCCTGAACTTCGGCACATAGATCTGCGCACGCTTGCCGAGTAACTCAACCAAGGCGAGCGAATCCTTGCCGCCACTCAGACCGATGAGGATATGATCGCCGTCCTCTATCAGCGAATAATCTGCGCACGCTTTGTGGAACCGTTTGGTTAGACGATTCTGCAACTTGGCGAGTTCTATTTGTTCGGGAGACTTCATTGGTAAATAAAAAAGCCGCTTTGTTGAGCGGCTCTTGGTTGCGGAGGGCGGGATCGAACCACCGACCTTCAGGTTATGAGCCTGACGAGCTACCACTGCTCTACTCCGCGATACAACTTACGTTTTCAATCTTCAATTTTCCCAAAGCGACGTTACAGGGCAATCTTTCCATTATCACGACTTCTTGCAAGACGCCTTCTGATTGTCGCTATTTTTTGTCTCTCGAAGTGATTTCCTCACGTAAGCGACTGCAAAGATACAACAAATATTTCAAATATGCAAATTTTTTTGCAATTTTTTTAAAAAAAATGGCATTTTTCTTGCATTTATCAATTTTTATTTGTAACTTTGTGGGCTTTTTACGCGTTCGGCAACGCAAACGCACCAGATTGCGCCCTGCGCAATAGAGGCGTTACGTGCCTCCGCTCTCCCCATCACGACCCTTACAGGTCGCGTCGGGGATCCAGTTTTGTAGTGTAAAAACAAAAACAAATTAAAACATAATTATGCAAAACAAAGGAATTGTAAGAACACTGGCTGTATTGCTGTTCTTGGTTTGCGCCTTTTACCTGTCATTCTCGTTTGTGATTCGTCACTACGACAAGCAGGCCAAGGAGTATGCCGCCGGTGACCAAGCAAAAGAGTACCTTTATCTGGACTCGATTGCTGCTAAGAAAGTGTGGTTTGGCTACACGCTGAAAGAGTGCCGTGAGAAAGAGATCAATCTTGGTCTGGACCTCAAGGGCGGTATGAACGTAACGATGGAAGTAAGTGTGCCGGACATCTTGCGCGCACTGAGCGGTTACAACACGAGCGAGAACTTCAATCGTGCTTTGGCATTGGCTCAAGAGAAGCAGAAATCCAGCGGTGACGACTTCCTGAAGTTGTTCTTTGCCTCATTCCGTGAGGTTGATCCCGATGCTCGTCTGGCATCCATCTTCGCCACATTTGAGTTGAAAGACAAAGTTACCACCAGTTCGACCAACGAGGAAGTTGAGCGCGTTATCCGTGAGGAAGTTGAGGGCGCTATCAACAACTCGTTTATGGTATTGCGTACCCGTATCGACCGTTTCGGTGTTGTTCAACCGAACATCCAGAAACTGGCTCAGTCGGGTCGTATCCTCATCGAGCTTCCGGGTATCAAGGAGCCGGAGCGTGTACGTAAACTCCTCCAAGGCTCGGCTAACCTTGAGTTCTGGAAGACCTACGATTTCGCTGAGATCCTGCCCCAGATTGCACAGATTGACCGTGAGTTAGGCGCTGCCAACCTTGCTACTGATGAGGCTGAAGGTTCCAAGGCAGAAGAGGCTAAAGTCGAGGAGGTAAAGGCTGACGCTACGGTTGACGAACTCACACAGGCTATTGCCGCTAACGACAGCGCTGCCGAGGCTCAGAAAGAGCAGGCTGAGGCTGTAGAGAACTACAAGAAAGCTCACCCGCTGTTCTATATCCTCAATCCGTCGATCAACCAAGCCGGTCAGGCTTATCGCGGACCGGTGGTTGGTACTGTTCATTATACGGATACCGCGCGTGTGATGGCTATGCTCACTTCGCCGCAGGCTAAGCAGGTTCTGCCGCGTGATCTCTGTTTCCGTTGGACGGTTAAGGCTATTGATGACGCCAACTCGCTGTATCAGCTTGTTGCTCTGCAGGCAGAGCGTGACGGTCGTCCGTCGCTCGAAGGTGACGTGGTTACTGACGCACGTGCTGACTTCTCGCAGATCAGCGCATACGCTCACGTTTCGATGTCGATGAACGCCGAGGGTGCCAAGTCTTGGCAACGTATCACGAAAGAGAACATCGGCAAGAGCGTAGCTATCGTTCTTGACGGGTTCGTATATTCGTTCCCGACCGTTCAGAACGAGATTGCCGGTGGCGACTCGCAAATCACGGGTAACTTCACCGTTGAGGAAGCCAAGGACTTGGCTAACACCCTCAAGTCCGGTAAGATGCCGGCTCCGGCTCGTATCATCCAAGAGGACGTTGTTGGTCCGTCGCTGGGTAAGGAAGCCATTCACAGTGGTCTCTGGTCGTTTGCTCTGGGCTTCGTGCTGATCCTGTTGTACATGCTCTTCTACTATGGTCTTATTCCGGGACTTATCGCTGACTTCGCACTGTTGTGCAACGTCTTCCTGTTGGTTGGTATTCTGTCGTCGTTCTCGGCTGTATTGACCTTGCCGGGTATCGCAGGTATCGTACTGACAATGGGTACGGCTGTCGATGGCAATGTGCTTATCTACGAGCGTATCCGTGAGGAACTTCGTGCCGGCAAGAACATGCGTAAGGCTATCGAGGACGGTTTCAAGGGTGCTATCACCGCTATCGTGGATGCCAACGTAACCTCATTGTTCACCGGTATCATTCTGGCAGTATTAGGTACAGGTCCGATCAAGGGCTTTGCCGTAACGTATATCATCGGTATTATCTCATCGTTCTTGACGGCTGTGTTCATCACCCGTCTGCTGCTCGAGGATTATGCCAAGCGTGAGGATGCCAAGGAGTTGCCGTTTACTACTAAACTGATGCGTAACTTCTTGCAGAACGTTAAGTTCGACTTCATCGCTGCACGTAAGTGGGCTTATCCGTTGGCAGGTGCGTTGATTATCTTCGCCCTCATCGGATTGGATCCTCACGTATTCGGTAAGCTGAATCTCGGTATCGACTTCTCCGGTGGACGTAACTATGTAGTACGTTTCGACCAGCCGATCAATACCCAGGATGTAGAGCAGTCACTGACCGCTATCTTCAGCGAGCAGAATGCTGAAGGCGAGAACCTGACGGTACGCGTTATCACCTTTGGTGAGACCAACGACCAGGTACGTATCTCTACGAACTTCCGCATCCACGACAACTCAGAGACGCTTGACGACGAGATCGAGCAGTTGATCTACAACGGTACGAAGCAGTTCTTTGCTCAGGAGTTGACGTTTGCCGAGTTCCAATCGACGCAGGTGAACGAGAACGTAGGTATCATGCAGAGCCAGAAGGTTGGTCCGTCTATCGCTGACGACATCAAGACTTCGGCTGTATGGGCTGTGCTCGCAGCGTTGATTGTGATCTTCCTGTACATCCTCGTACGTTTCCGCAACTTCGCTTACTCGGTTGGCGCACTCGCTGCCCTGTTCCACGATACGGTAATCATCCTCGGCTTGTACGCTATCCTGTGGAAGATTATGCCGTTCTCCATGGAGATCGACCAGGCGTTCATCGCGGCTATCCTGACGGTTATCGGTTACTCCATCAACGATACGGTGGTTATCTTCGACCGCGTACGTGAGTACAATGGTCTGTATCCGAAGCGTGAGCGCGAGCGTAACATCAACGACGCCTTGAATGCCACGCTGTCGCGTACATTCTCGACCTCTATGTCAACGTTCATCGTGCTCTTGGCTATCTTCCTCTTCGGAGGTGAGAGCATCCGCGGCTTCGTATTCGCATTGCTCTTGGGCGTAATCATCGGTACGTTCTCGTCACTGTTCGTGGCTTCGCCGATCGCTTACGACATCCAGCGTGCTATCGCCAACCGCAAAGCCAAAGCTGCTAAGTAAGAGCCCGTTAGGGCTAAAAAACATCAAAATCACCCGTCATATTTTGGCGGGTGTTTTTTGTATAGAATCGGCTTCTTTTCCCAAAATCCGCGACAAATTGCATTTTCCGGCTTCATTATAAGGAAAAATATCAAAATCTCTTGCATATTTCAAAATAATTTTGTAACTTTGCAGCGTATTTCTCCGCAAAAGGATTTTTTTCTGATCGCGGAGATAATACAATTAACATAAAAGACGTTTATTGACGTTGTTTGCGACTATCCGGAATCTTCGCAAAATTCTTAACTGATCCAAACAACAACAATGAATGTCCTCGTGGATATGTTATATTCAGTCCTCGCCCATAATGGGTGGGAGGGTTATACATATCGGGCGTGGACTTCGGTTGTTTTTCTATCAGTTACAGGGATTGCGAAGCCCTCGGATAGCGTGAAGAACAGACGGATTTCACGCTTTTCGTATGTATATATGCGTACATTATTAAACTAACCCAAATAATTAACCGCCTCTTGCAGGCATAGAAGTTGCGCCCGACACGGATTTAGGGTACATGCGTATGAAAACAAAAATGTTTACTCTATTCTTTGCGCTTGCCGCAAGCGTAGGAACCATGTTCGCCGATGGAACAAAGATTGGCGATCTGTATTACAATCTTAATGCGACTAACCAAACCGCTGAGGTGACATATGAGTTGAAGTACAGTGCGAACAACTACAAGGGTCTCACCACAGCCGATATCCCTGCATCTGTGACGTATAGTGGCACGACCTATCGTGTCACAAGCATTGGATGGAGGGCTTTCGATGGTTGCAGCGGTTTGACCTCTGTGACGATTCCCAATAGCGTCACAAGCATTGGAAGTAGTGCTTTCTCTGGTTGCCGCGGTTTGACCTCTGTGACGATTGGCAGTAGCGTCACAAGCATTGAATTTGGTGCTTTCTCCAATTGCAGCAGTTTGACCTCTATTGAGATTCCCAATAGCGTCACAAGCATTGGAGAATATGCTTTCTCTGGTTGCAGCGGTTTGACCTCTGTGATTATTCCCAATAGCGTCACAAGCATTGGAGGTTATGCTTTCGCTGGTTGCTACGGTTTGACCTCTCCTGTTTATAATGCTCATGTATTTGCGTATATGCCTGGATCCTATTCCGGAGCATATACAATACCAGATGGTATAGCATCTATCGCAGATTATGCTTTCGAAGGTTGCAGCAGTTTGACCTCTATAGAGTTCCCGGCTTCAGTAGAATATTTTGATGAAGGAGTAATCAACGGATGCACCGGGTTAGTGTCTATCAAGATTCCAAGCAGCGTGCTTAGTTCTGGGGAATATTATGGAGCAGAATGTGTAAATAATGGTTGGAACGATTGCGACGAATATTATATGTATAGATATACTATTGCTGGTAATGTACGAGGAAATTTTGATTCTGGACTTCCATATATTCATGAAAGTGACAGAAATAGTCTTCCAAACCTGAAAATAGTTGAAGCACCTGTATGGTTCTTCGATGTGCCGGAGGATAGTTGGGCTTTTTGTCCCAAAAGTCTTGAGAAAGTAATCGTCAATCGTGGTGAGTTAAATGATAATGTGTTCGGCGTTATCAGTCGTTCGTACAAAACCCTGAAATCGCTGAATGTGGAAGCCGTATCAAATACAACATTGGCTGACGAAGCATTCAAGGATAATTACAATCTCACCGAACTTATTCTGCCGGCTAACCTTACATCGGTTAGTTATATGGCAGTGGCCGGCTGCAAGAACCTGAAAGCCATCACTATTCCCGCTTCAGTAGAGGTGATTGAGGCATCCGCCTTTGAGGACTGCCGCAGTATTCAGTCGATCACCTTCGGCGGTGCAGCAGGCGCACCGGGACGTACGGCTGCACCTGCGGCAAGCAGTCAACTGAAGAAGATTGGCAACTGGGCGTTCTACAACGCACATGAGTTGCAGCACCTGGATATACCCGAGGGCGTGGAGGAGATTGGCGATGGCGCGTTCTACGGTTGTACGTATCTTGAGGATATGGTTCTGCCGTCCTCTATCCGCGCTATTGGCGACAACTGCTTCGCGCTCTGCGGCAAACTAACGAAGATAGTTTGCAACGCCACCACGCCGCCGGCTATTCAGGCAAAGACGTTCTATGATGTGAACCGCCTGATTCCCGTATATGTACCCGACGAGTCGGTTACATCCTACGAGAGCGACGAATACTGGCAGGAGTTTGACATCCAGGGCGCATCGGATCTTGAAGATGCTGTCAACTACACGACTGATAATCCTGCTGCCGCCGTTACGAAGGTTATGCTCGATGGGCAGGTGCTCATCCTCCGCAACGGCAAGACCTACACCATCCAAGGCGTAGAGGTGAAGTAACCGACATTTGTCCGACAAATTAAAAAATCAAGGCAGGGAGCAATCCTTGCCTTGATTTTGCGTAAGCATCCATTGGAGTACATATTGTAGGAGTCAAAGTTTTGACTTTTCGATTTGAACGTGAATGTATTTTTGGTATTTTTGTGATGATTGATTTTATCTATATAGATGTGGCTTATAAGAGCATTTTAGCGGAATAAGCCGCATGTACGAAGTACTAAAATCAATCATCAATTTTTTTATGTATTTTTCTTTAATATTATCGCATCAGTAAATCTTTTCAATACACCTTTTTAAGGCACTGAAAATTCATTTAACTACACCTTTTAGAGGTAAATCCGCTGCAAAGATACAAAAAAAAATAGCATTTCTGCAAATTTTTCTTGCAAAAAATTATACAAAAGTGCTATTTTTCTACAGTTACAGAATACTACTGATGCATTAACTTTTGTCTTGAACTCTATAAGTAACATAGATTCTGTTCATTACAAGCATTTCGTGATTTTTCGATTTGATAATCATTTTTTTAAGTTTTTTTGGTTAAAAATATCGCATCAGTACTATTTTGGAAACATCGTTTTCTATCATCTCCATCGAGCGAGGAAGTGTCATGTGATTCGTTAGTTTCGGTTCACCTGGCTCATCCCCATTCATCATCCATCAATTCATTTTTCTTCCATTCCCACCCCATTCCTACTCCGTTAACGGCTCATTCACAGTTCATTCACGGTCCGTTTACGAGTCAATATCAAGAGTGATCACTTAGCCTGCATAACAGAATTTAGCAATCTTATCAATGCAAAAATGACAAATCTATCAACAAAACATGGATAATTCTATCAATTTACTTGCATATGCTCAAGCCAATGACGGCGATGTATTCCATTACCATGACAAGAAAAACCTTGAATGTGACCTTGTTGTGGCACTCCGGGACGGACGTTGGGCAGCTGTAGAAGTAAAAATGGGTATGCATGAGGAGGAAGATGCAGCAAAGAATCTGTTGACATTGGCTGCAGATGTCGATGAACAAAGAATGCTCAAACCTTCCTTCTTAATGATACTAACCGGTGGGCGGTATGCCTATCGGCGAGAGGACGGAGTTTATGTAGTACCTATAGGCTGCTTGAAGCCATAGGCGAGCCGGTGTCGATCCGTTATCGGGCGAATGTCGTATCCCACCGCACCTTATATATACTACGTATATATCCCGTGATTTTGATTCGTACACGTAAAAAAGAGCATGACCCTTTTGACCCTTTTGGCCCTTTCTGTGATAATAATTTGAAATATAGCAACTTACACAAGACAGCTTTGCGTCTGAAAGGATCAAAGGGTCAAAAGGGTCATGTGTTTTGTTTAGTGATTGTTGGCTTGTGAGTGGCTTTTGGGTAGGACTAAAGTCTAGGATTCACCCGACAAAACCTCGATAAAACCCCGACAAAACCCCGACAAAACCCCGATGCAGTCGTACGTTTTCAAAGTGTTTTCGGATTTGAGGTAACACAACAAAAAAACCGCCACGCGGGATGCGTGACGGTTGGGCGATATATCAAGCTGCTATGTATGGCAAGAGGCGGTAGGTGAGGTAAGCGGCATAAACGAGCAAGAGGGCTGCTCCACCCCAACGTTTGACTTGGCGTTGTTTGTTCATCAGGATGAAGATCCAGACGAGGATACTGCCCAGTGCAGCCATCCACGCATCAAGACTGATGCCGTCGTAGGCAGGCAGCGGACGGACAACAGCACTGGAAGCCAGGACAAAGAAGACGTTGAAGATATTGCTACCGATCACGTTGCCGAGCGCTATGTCGCAGTTATGCTTGAATGCCGCCATGGCAGATGTGGCGAGTTCGGGCAGTGATGTGCCGAGTGCAACCACTGTGAGTCCGATGACCGCCTCGGATACGCCAAGGTTCGTAGCAATCTGCACGGCAGATTTGACGATCATCTCGCCCCCTATAACGAGTCCGACAAGTCCGACTAACAGAAGTGTGATCGCGTGTGCCGGGGTTAGGGGATTA
>CAJOFU010000003.1 GCA_905233935.1 Paludibacteraceae bacterium | reverse complement strand
TACGGACTCAAACACAATACCCATTCCTCCGAAGTTGCAGAAGAGTTGACGATGGATGATTTGTTCGATTAAGTAAGAAATCAGTTGTACGATAAAAATCGCCAATGCCCCCCCAAGCGGTAATCCATTCAAGCGGATGCCGCTTTTTTGTCTTTTGACTAATTTTGAGTGCAAAGGTACTAATTATTTTTGAATTACGCAAGAAATTATCGTTCAAAAATGCATTTTTGATAAGAACTATTTATTTTCTTAAAGTTAGCGCATCAGGACTAATACGACATCCAACAAAGCACGCAGTGCTCAAACGACATCAAACCCTCAAACGTAAAAAAAAAGTGCTTTTCGGGAGGGCACTGAAAAAGGTTGCATATTTACAGTGCACTCATAACAAGAGAAAGGATTGCAGCGATTAACGTTGCAATCTTTTTTTTGATTAGTAGTAGAGATTTTCTCTATACGTCGGTATAATGCCTTCTATACATCCCCAAACAGCCCATTACAAGGCAAAATTTGGCGAACATCTACATCTGACGAGTCGTAAATCACCTTCAGCAAAAGATACTTAAACAAGCGTATCGGACTTTCTGCACGACGACCATTGTCGGGGCAATATTTGGATACGAGTTCTTGATAAACGAAACTAAAATCTATTAAATCATTTATTTGACGAAGCAAATGCTTTTGTGGCACTACTTTGTCGTATAAATCTGCATATGCAGTCAATTGGATGGTTTGTTGTTGGATCAGCATAACTGTTTCTGAATTACACTACAAAGATACAAAAAAATCGCACATATGCAAGTTTTTTACCACATATGTGCAATTTTTCTTTAAGTAAAACTCTCACGAGGGTTTTTCAGTGCCCTCGCACGGATGCCTCAATTTTTCTATTTATGATTTATGATTTATGATTTCAAATTTATGATTTGCGTTTTTTTGCCCAAATATTTGCAAATATCAATTATTTTTCGTATCTTTGCGCTCGCGTTCGGCACTCGGCGCTACAGATGTCGCTTGGCGACATAAAAGCGCATCGAGGCCTCCGCTCTCCCCAAAACCAATTAAATAATTGCTTTTGGGGACCCCATAAGTATGCAAATCAGTAAATAAGAAGCACTATGAATATTATTGAATTTATCACCAAACTGTTCGGCAACAAGGCGCAGAAAGACATGCGCGAGATACAGCCGTACGTAGATCAGGTCAAAGCCGTCTATCCGGAGATTGACGCGCTGTCGAACGACGACTTGCGCGCCCGTTCGCAAGCACTCATGGACAAGATTGCCACGAGTGTAGCACCCAAGAAACAGAAGATCGCCGAACTCCGTGCCTCGATAGAGGCATTGGAGATAGACAAACGCGAGAAAGTCTATCAGCAGATCGACGATCTGGAGAAAGAGATCAAGGAGCAGTACAAAGTCATCTTGATGGAAGTGCTGCCGGAAGCGTTCGCCATCGTCAAATCCACTGCCCGTCGCTTTGCCGAGAGCGAGTCGATCGTTGTGACAGCCTCGCAGATGGATCGTGACTTGGCAGCCGACCCGCGGTTTGACTTCATCGAGATCGACGGCGACAAAGCGATCTATCACAACCACTGGATGGCAGGCGGCAACGAAATAACATGGGACATGGTTCACTACGATGTACAACTATTCGGCGGCGTGGTACTGCACCAAGGCAAGATAGCCGAGATGGCGACGGGTGAAGGTAAGACGCTGGTAGCGACCCTGCCGGTGTTCCTGAACGCGCTGACGCACGAGGGCGTACATGTCGTAACCGTGAACGATTACCTCGCCAAACGTGACTCGGAGTGGATGGGACCACTGTATATGTTCCACGGCTTGAGCGTGGATTGTATCGACAAGCACAAACCCAACAGCGACGACCGCCGCAAAGCGTACGCCTGCGATATCACTTTCGGTACGAACAATGAGTTCGGCTTCGATTACCTGCGTGACAACATGGCGACCAGCCCGATGGATCTCGTGCAGCGCGGACACAACTACGCCATCGTCGATGAGGTGGACTCCGTATTGATTGACGACGCCCGTACGCCGTTGATTATCTCCGGACCCGTACCCAAGGGCGACGACCAGATGTTCGACGAGTACAAGCACCGCGTAGAGCTGCTCGTACGCACACAGAACCAACTGACCACGCAGCTGCTGACGGAAGCCAAGCAGAAGATGAGCTCGACGGACGAGAAGGTGCGCGAGGAAGGCGAGTTGGCGTTGTTCCGCTCGTTCAAAGGCATGCCTAAGAGCAAGGCGCTGATCAAGTACCTGAGCGAGCAGGGCGTGAAGGTACGTCTGCAAAAAACCGAAGAACTGTACCTGCAAGAGAACGAGAAGAACATGCACATCGCAACCGACGTGCTGTACTTCGTGATTGACGAGAAGAACAAGACCATCGAGCTGACCGACAAAGGTATAGACACCCTGACAGGCAACATGGATGACCCGTTGTTCTTCGTGCTGCCCGACGTAGGAAGCGAGATGGCTGAGTTGGAGCACGAGAATCTGACCGCCGAAGAGAAACAGGCAAAGAAAGATGCGATCCTGACGAACTACAGCATCAAGTCGGAGCGCGTACATACCGTCAACCAGCTGCTGAAAGCCTACACGCTGTTTGAGAAAGATGTGGACTACATCATCGACAACAACGAGGTGAAGATCGTTGACGAGCAGACCGGACGTATCATGGAAGGTCGCCGCTGGAGTGACGGTCTGCACCAAGCCGTGGAAGCCAAGGAGAACGTGAAGGTGGAGGCTGCTACGCAGACGTTTGCGACCATCACGCTGCAGAACTACTTCCGTATGTACAGCAAGCTCGCCGGTATGACCGGTACAGCCGAGACGGAGGCAGGCGAGTTCTGGAACATCTACAAGCTGGATGTAGTCGTCATCCCCACGAACAAACCCATCGCGCGTCAAGACATGAACGACCGCATCTACAAGACCAAACGCGAGAAGTACAACGCCGTGATTGACGAGATAACCTCTCTGGTAGCCCAAGGTCGTCCGGTGCTGGTAGGTACAACCAGCGTGGAGATCAGTGAGCTGCTGTCGCGTATGCTGTCACTCCGTAAGATCCCGCACAACGTACTGAACGCGAAGTTGCACCAGCAGGAAGCCATGGTAGTAGCCGAAGCCGGTCGTGCAGGCGTAGTAACCATCGCCACGAACATGGCAGGTCGTGGTACGGATATCAAGCTCACGCCGGAGGTAAAGGAAGCCGGTGGTCTGGCTATCGTTGGTACGGAGCGTCATGAGAGCCGCCGTGTGGATCGTCAGTTACGCGGTCGTGCCGGACGTCAGGGTGATCCGGGTTCGTCCGTATTCTTCGTCAGCCTGGAGGACGACCTGATGCGAATGTTCGGCTCGGAGCGTATAGCCGCCGTGATGGATCGCCTCGGCATGCAAGAGGGCGAGATGATCGAGCACTCGATGGTAAGCAAGTCGATCGAGAACGCGCAGAAGAAAGTCGAGGAGAACAACTTCGGTATCCGTAAGCGCCTAATCGAGTACGACGATGTGATGAACCAGCAGCGTAACGTGATCTACGCCAAGCGTCGTCACGCGCTGATGGGTGAGCGCATAGGCGTGGATATAACGAATATGATCTACGATACCGCCGAGGCAGTTATCGCCAACTACCGTCCTATGCTCGACTACGAGGGACTAAAGGACGATGTGCTGCAGGTATTCGCGATGGAAGTGCCGTTCGACGAAGAGACATTCAACAGCAAGAAGTCTGCCGCGCTCGCCGAGGAACTCGCTGAGGCAGCACTGGAGATGTTCAAGCGTAAGATGGAGCGCATGGCGCAGATAGCCAACCCCGTAATCAAACAGGTGTTTGAGACCAAGGGACAGATGTACGAGAACATCCTCGTGCCGATCACCGACGGGCGTCACGTATATAACGTCAGCTGCAACCTCAAGCGTGCCGCGGAGACGGAGAGCAAGGAAGTGATCCGCGAGTTTGAGAAGCGCATCCTGCTGTACGTGATCGACGACGAGTGGAAAGAGCACTTACGCGCTCTGGACGACCTCAAGCAGAGCGTACAGAACGCCTCGTACGAGCAGAAAGACCCGCTGCTGATCTACAAACTCGAGTCGTTCAACATATTCCGCGGCATGCTCGATAACTTCAACCGCCGCGCTATAGCCATCCTGCTGCGCGGACAGATCCGCACCGAAGCGCCGGAGAACGTGCGTCAAGGACAAGCTCCGCAGCGTCAGGACTACAGCCGTTACCGCACGCAGAAGGATGCCGCCGACCAAGCCGCACAACGCAGCGGACAAGCCGCAGCTGCCGGACGCGACACCCGCGAACAGCAACGACCGATGCCGATCCATGTGGACAAGAAACCCCGTCCGAACGATCCGTGTCCGTGCGGCAGTGGCAAGAAATACAAACAGTGCCATGGCAGGCTGGAAGCCTAATGCAAAATGCAAAATTAAAAATGCAAAATGCAAAATTAAAAATTAATAATTAATAATTAAAATTTTGATGACCCGGCGATGGCGACAAAGAGATCATACGTATTGATTTGTCTGCTAATATGGTGCAACATCATGTATGCGTTTACGCCTACAGGTGTTGCGCCTGCATTTTTCGGTCCGAACGCACTGCCCGTACCCGACATGTCTGACGGCATGACGTACGAGCAGCTCAGCGTGGAGGTAGCTGCGGACGGATACTTCGGCTATGACGGCAGCCGTACAGCCGACCTGTTTGCGCGCGTACATGTGCCGGTGTTCACCCGCTGGGCGAATGTGAGCGTGTGGATGCCGCTCTACGAGTGGTACAAGCAGGCGGACGTCACGGGCAGCGGCGCAGGCGACGTGTACTTGTCCACCGAAGTACAAGTGCTGCATAACGCGTGGTTTAAGTCCGCGCGGGCTAAGTACATCCCGCAGATGACCATCCGCCTGGGCATGAAGACCGCCAGCGGGGGACAATACGAACGACGCAGGCATTACGACTGCCCGGCGTACTTCTTCGACGCTGCCATCGGAGAGTCGTTTGGTTTGGGTCAGCTTGAACTGCGTGTAGCAGGCTCGGTGGGCTTCCTGTGCTGGCAGACCGCCAACGCGCGTCAGAACGATGCGGTGATGTACGGCGTGCAAGCCACACTCCGGCATGAGTACGCCTCGCTGCAAGCCACGTGGGGCGGTTACGTCGGATGGGAGAACTACGGCGACCGACCGATGAGCATCAAGGTGCGTGCCGCAGGACATGTACAAGGCTTTGAACCCTACGTGCAGTATCAATACGGTATTAAGGATTTTCCTTTCCATCAAGTGCGTGTGGGGTTGGCATATAACATAGAGATACTGAAAAATAGAAAGTCAAAAGTCACGGGGTCCCCACAAGCGAGCGAAGTGGGGTGTCTCGAAAGTCAAAAGCTAAAAACGGAATAATGCAACTGCTACTGATACTTCTTGTGGGATTTTGGACGAGGTTTAATCCTAATCCTCCGACTGTTCCTGTGGACTCGGCGTTCGCGGCTAAACAAGCCGAGCGTGCTGCCAAACCCGTGCAATTGCTGTACGATGTGGATTTTGCTACGTACTTCGACAACCGCGAGTACCGTGCTCCGTATCAGACGTCGCAGACTATACTGAACTTCCGTTTGTCGCCGCAGATCGGTGTGCGCATACAGGATCGAGTTGGCGGCAAGCATGAGCTGACGGCAGGTGTGAGTTACACCCAACGCCTCGGCGGCAACTGGCGGGACGTACAGTTTGCCCCGATAGCGTGGTATCATTTTAACTACAAGGGGTTTGATGCCGGGATGGGTGCTATCCCTTATACGAGGCGGATTATGCCCGTACCCGAATGGCTGATGTACGACAGCCTGACGTACTTCCACCCGAACATACAGGGTGCGTTGCTGCAATACCGCGACGAACGGGGATTCGTTGAGTTCATGTGTGACTGGCGAGGAGCACAAATCGCTGAGAGGCGTGAGATGTTCCGGCTCATACTGAACGGCGAATACCGGTACAAATGGTTGCAGGTAGGCGGCTTGGCGCACATGAACCACAAGGCTTCCGCAGCAGCAGTGCATGAGCCGGTGATGGATGACATCCATCTTCACGCCTTTGCCGGAGCAAACCTGTCACGCCTGACACCCCTGGACTCACTATCTATCCGCGCCGGATATATATTCGGCTGGCAACGGGACAGGACTACCAACGAGTCGTTCTTTAATCATGGTCTGATTATCGAATTGTACGCCAACTGGTGGTTCTTGGGCATAAAGAACACGTTCTACTACGGCGACAATCTCCAACCCTTGCGAGTGCGTAATGTGGAGTCATCGCTTGGCGACCCGTTCTATCAGTCGCGACTGTACAACCGTACGGATATATTTGCCTACCTGTACCGCAGCAGTTTTGTGAACTTCTACTTCTCGTGGAATATGCACTACGACGGCTATCACCTGCAACACCAGCAACAGATGATTGTCCGCTTCCAGTTAGAACCGCTTATGCAGGAATTGGCAGGCAAACAGCAACCCTACTTGCGGGGATTATTCGACAAGTAAGTGGATTGTTTGACAAGTAAGCGGATTGTTTGACAAAAGATTGATTTATAGAGGCAAGTGGTGCTTCATAATCAAGCGCAGGCACTCAGTAGCATCGTAGCCGCGCGTATCGGCGTAACCTTGGGCGAGATGCTGACAATCCTGCGGGTTCAGGTGTAAGCGTTCGGTCTGTCGGCAACCGAGACGCAAACCGATACTCTTGTACCACCTCATCCGGTTGACATCCACGATCTGCACGCGGTTTCCATCCTCATCAACCAAGATATTTCCTCCCGAGAAATCCAACGCATAGGCTCCTAATGCATGCATGCGCGCCATAAACACGCCTATTGCATACGCGATCTTATCTCTGTCGGGGAGGTCGGGATAACGCGCCACAAAACGCCATGTAAGGGGTAAGTCAGATCGCCGGCAAGCATAATAACTGTCACGCAGCAAGCCGCAGCGCCGGTGCTCGCTATACGCCAAAGGCTCGGGTGTCAGATCGCCCAAACGCTGCGCGTACAGATAGCTGCGCTTTGCTTTGCTGTCACGCAGTGTTCCGTAGATAAGACTGTTGGGGAAACGCGGCTGGTGAAACGATTTGACGGCTATATCGTCGCCGATGATCTTGATGGTGTTTCGTCTCTGATACAGCACGTTGTCAGACTTGGCAAACGCATCTTCGAGGTGATCCAAGAGATACTTTTCTTCGAGTTGTTTGTTGGTGAGCAGGTAATCCCGCCACGACTGTCCTTGCTCATGACTGAACGAGCCGCAGCCGTCCGCCTTGGCTTGACGACGCACGGCAAAACGTTGAGCCATCTGTTCGGGACTGCGGTACTGATAATGCTCTACTGGTATAGGCTTGTCATACACTCTACCCCACGGATGCGGGTAACGCCAACGCTCCAGCCAGCACAGCAAGGCTGAGTGACGCATGAATCGGCGCTCGCGTCGCCGTTCAGGCAATGCGTGAGTGATAAACGGTTTATCCTTTTCGAAATCGCCTGTAAAGGTGTGTTGCTCCAGATCTTCGCGAGTGAGCACATAATCCGTGCTCTCTTTTTTGACAGTACGGTATCGCTTGGGCACCTTGGCAAGAAATGCGCGCACATCACCCGGATAGAACTCGTCGGCGTCGAGTCGCACGTTCCACCAACAATCTTTGTTCATCTCGTGGCGGAAAGCACGGAACGCCTTAGCGCGCAGTCCTATATGAAACGCTCCCTCGTAGCGCAGCCAGGGGATGATCTGCGGGTAGCTTTCGGCTAACTGCTGCACGATCTCCCACGTGCCGTCCGTTGAGCCGTTGTCGATGACTATGATCTTGTCACTCCAGCGGCAGGCATCTGTCAGCGACGCGGCTATCACATCCGCCTCGTTCTTGACGAGCAGAAGGCTGTATATCTTAAATCTTGTCTTTTCCATACACGAGTTTGCGCCAATAGTACAGCAGCGGGTTGGTATATTTGAGTTGCTTCCACGGACGCGAAGAGTGCGGCAGATGGAGCACAGGGTTGCTGACTTGCAGGATATTCTCGAAGCCCAATTTCCGCGACATATGGCTTATATGCACATCATACCAGTTCTTCTCGGGATCTAACACGTTGAAGTCGTAGGCTTGCAGCAGTTCGTTGGTCAGCAGCGTGCAGCAGAACGAGAGGCGCTTGTTACATACGCCGTCTTGCCTGATCCGCTTGGCGTACTCGTACGGGAAGTTGATAACGCCGCTCTCATCCGTGGTAACAGCCGCTATCAGTCCAACCTTAGACCTTTCTGTTTTGCATAGCGCGCTGATCGTTGATTGTCTGACTATTACATCGCTTTCCACAATAATCAAATTTTGCCTGTTTTCGAGGCATTCGCGTTGGGCATTAATCAGCACCCAACGGTAGTTAGGGGAAGGATGATCAGTGTGCTCGCCTATATGTATCACAGTTATGCCCAATTCGCTGCGTAATGCATCTAATCGTGCTGCATTATCGTTAGTCGAGTGGTCATCATACACAGTCAGCGTATATCCGCTCTCCACAATGGCGCGGATAGCCTGTTCGGCTGTCTGTATTGAATCCTTGACAGGCATTATTATATGACAGTTATTCGTCTGCATTGATCGTTATCCAATTCGAAGGAAGGATGTCAGGTCTCTTGCGTAGGCGAAACCATGTATGCGGTGCGCCAACGCCTAATCCCGAATGAATCTGAACGATGTTCATATCAATACGAATGAATAAGTCCGCGCTTGCTGACGGTCAGCATCGCACCGAACTGATTACCGAACTGCGTACCAAAGTCCGCTGCCATGCGCAGCGAGAAATCCAAACCCCACGCCTGCTCGACATGCTTGGTGACTTCGAGCATCAGGGCAGTGTTGCGGCTCATGGACGGTGCTTTGTATGTTCCCCAATTGCGTGTATAGGATCCTATGACACGGTACTCAAAGCCGTAGATATCGCCTGCCAAGCCAATGAAATGTGTACGCACGCGGTTGTTGGACGGACTGAGGAGCGGGTTGCCGATTGTGCGTGAGAAATGCGTCCAGCCCTGCTTGTAATTGCTGTTGTTGTAGTAATTGCTTCGTCCGCCGTACACCAAGCCGTCACGGTCGTGCCACGGACCGTCTTGTGCCGTGGTATTCAGAAACTCGTACGTCAGGGAGTGGATAAACCGCCATTGCGACTGTTGCACAGATAGTCCCCACAAGCCGTCGGTCTGGTTGGTGTTACCGATGAAACTGGCGCTCTTGTCCTCGAAAATCGTCTGCCAGTATGCTGTGATGTTCCATTGTGACCACTTGCCGGTGAGTGCCAGTTGCTGGAATCCGATATGATTGCCTTCGGCATTGAGTTGGTCACTGCGGTTATTGCCACCTGCGCCAGCCATGAAGATATGTTTGAAAGCCTTGAGGCTGACGTCATATTTTCCGAATTCCGGCGACGTACCACCCCATTGGGCTGCGTGGTGGATCTCGTAACTGAAATTCACAGGCAACTGACCACCCAAACGCACACCCGCGAACTTGTAGTGCAGCAATGTGCCGGTGGTGGCTATAGTTTTATCCAAACGGCTGTCATCGACAAACCATCCGTGGGTTATGCCGCCTTTGACCTCACAGTAACCGAACAAGCCGGGGAAAGGTATATACTCGTCGATACCGATGCTGATGCGCGGCAAAGGCTGAGCGTTGCCGGAGAACAGTAGTCCACCTGTGGATAGCTTGGGGTTTTGCGCTCCGCAGACCAAGGGTTTGATACCGGCGGTTATATCAATGATGTACAGGCGCACATGTGCGTATAGTTGACGGAAGTAACCGGTTGCCCGCTCCGTATCAAACCGTCCTGTCAGTATAACTGCGAAATCGTAGTCGTACCATCGTGACGGGCGTGTAGCAGGTTTATATACGCCAGCCGAGATATTGCCGCTGAACGGAGAAGAACTGATGTTGCCATTCTCACCGGCATGAATCCAGAACGGCGCACTCTTGCCCGTTGAGGCAACGGCTGAAACCTGAGCCATGTAGCAAATGGTGTCGCGCGCCGAATCCGGCTGATGCATAGCAACAGGAAAAAAGTCTGCCGCACGAACGATGCTTGCACACAGCAGGCAACCGATGAATACTATGTGACGTTTAGTCTTCAATTCTATACCAGTGTTGATGCAATTCACTCTTGTCGTTTTCGCCCAAGCCGAAGTATACGGTATTACCGATAGCACACGCTGCGCCGTTCTCTGTCACGCCGCAGGGAATCGTACCGCAACGTGTCCACCTGTCAGCGTCGGGTGCATAGCGCAAAATATCCGCGAAATGGTAACCGGTAGTCAGCGAGTCGCCGTAATGCCAGCCACCCATCACCCAAACGGAATGATCGGTAGCAGCGCAGGCTGCATTGTGTCGTCCCTCGCCGGGCACCGAGGCGCGACGTTCCCAATGATTGTCGGCAGGAAAGAACTCCCAGAAATCCCGTCGTCCGTAACGCAGAAAACCCGTACCTTGAAAATACCTTCCGCCTGCGTTTGCCGCAACGGGCGACATCAGCCGTTCAGGGCATGAGCCGTGATGAGGCACTTCCTGCCAACTGTCGTCGGCTATCGAGTAACACCACAACTCATTACTGAAACCGTTGAACCCGAATCCGACCCACACATGCTCGTCATCGGCAAAGGCGACCGCAGCAACGGTTTTGTTGGACGGGAAGTCCGCCAAGCGTTTCCACTTGTTCTTCTTGGGATCAAACCGCCACCAATCCCGATAATGCGCTTTGTCGGAGTAGATGTTCTTACCGAAATAGCCTAAGCCCAGATACGCCGCATTCGAATTGCAGCAGACCACACCATGCGCACGGGCGGAGATCGGTGTGGATATATCGTTTGTCCACTGGTCTGTAGCAGGCGAGTAGGTCATCATCGTCTTGGTATATTCGCCGTTTGCCAAACGTCCGCCGACTACATAGACTGTGCCGTCGAAAGCAAAACACATAGCACAAGCCCGTCCCTCAGGAGGAGTAGCACACTCATGGATTGCAACCTCCGCCTCGGGAATCTGTTGGCAGCCGCACAAGGCAACGGCAAGCATCAGTATGTATATCGTTTTGTTCATTGTGTAGTCAACTCATCGTGAATCATCCGATGGATATATTGCTGGATATAGGCTTTCAAATAATCCGTCATCTGGGCAATACGCTCGTTTGCTATGGTTTGTTTTAGATCTGTTTGTAACAGTTTGTCCTGGTGGTAGTCATAGACGGCTGTCACTTGTTCGCCGTCGAACTGCAGGAGCAGGCTGTCCGAGAATATCTGATACAGCGGTGCGTTATAGCACACGGCGTAAGGGTGTTGTTTTGCTCGTGTCAATGCATCCTCGCCGAACGCAAAGTAGGGTGGCATTATATCCGTCTGGCTTATCACCTCTTGCCGCCGCTCTGCTGATAGTTGCGGATGATAGAAGGCGATAGGCACTTCATATAGTCCGCGTGCGTTGGTGTATTCCGGCAAAGTCAGTTCGTTGGTGTGGTCGGCGGTAAGCACAAACAGCGTGCGATTAAACCACGGCTTCTGACTTGCAGTAGCAAAGAACTGACGGAGTGCGTAGTCTGCATATCCGACTGCCTCGTGAATAGGCTTTGTACCTTTCGGGAACACACCTTTGTACTGCTCCGGCACTTTGTACGGGTGATGACTCGATGCCGTGAACACTGCCGTCATAAACGGCTCGGGCATCGTGCTCATCGTTTGGGCAAAGTACTGCAAGAACGGCTCGTCCCAGATTGCCCATGTGCCGTCAAACGCGCTGTTGTCGCCGAACTCATTCATCCCGTAGTATGTAGCAAACCCTGCACTGCGTGCGTACGCCTGAAAGCCCATGCTTCCGTTCGGTGCGCCGTGAAAGAACGCTGTAGTGTAACCTTTGCGGTTCAGGCAGTCGGCGATGGACGAAACGCTGTTGGTTGAGTACGGCGTAACGATATACGGCTCAATGAGCATCGGGATAGACGAAAGCACCGAAGGCATTGCGTCTATACTCTTTCGTCCTGAAGCGTAGGCGAATTCGTAGGTCACCGATTGCTCCAGCAAACTGTCTAAGAACGGTGTGTAGCCCTTGTAGCCTTCTATGTCGCGGTTGTAGAAACCGATATACTCCGTGCTGAATGACTCCAATATGATTACTACTATATTGTCGGTTCTTGCCTCGCGCAAACTGTCGGCTTGATGAATGGGGCTCATGTGCTTAGCCAACTCGTCTGCCGGGAAATACTGCGGCTCTATATACTGCGTGCTCTCCAGCGACTTCATCAGCGAGAACGGTGTGTTCAGTACGAGTGCTGATTCCCGCGGTGTGTTGGTGTATTGCAGGGCATTGCTCAACGTGATAGGGCGAGTGTACCTGCCAAACCCTCCACGAATACCGATGACAGAGAAATACACGGTCAGCACAAACAGGAGTGCTTCGCACGGGTAGTAGGATACCGGCTTTGTGGTGCTGAGGCTGAACGTCTTGCGCGTGCAGAAGATAAGAACGGCTATCACCAAAAGCCCGATCAGTGTCACGTACCAAAACTGCCATACGCCTTGCAATGCTATCCGCCACAGGTTGTCGTCGTTGGCAAACTCCGTAAAAAACGTGCAGGTTGTCCGGCGGTCTGTGAAGCGGATATAGACTATATCTATGGTGTTGACGATGAGCCCTATTGCGTTCGGGACAATGAACAGCCATGCTAACACTTTCTGCCAAACTGCATTATTTCTCCATTGTGCAGGCAAGGGCAATATAATACATACCAAATAGAGCGCACTCAGATACAATACGGCAGTCAAGTCAAAGCGCACTCCGCCACAGAGTATCTCCCAAAGATGTGTGCCGCTGATGTTCGGAAACATCGCCCCGTTCACTGCATAGCAGGCTATACGAAGCACGCTGTACAGCAAGAGCACAAGCCCGATATTGCACGCTGCTACTGTCCAAGGATGTTTCCAGAGGTCTTTCATCCTACTCCACTTTCGTCTTGCGCTTGAGTTCGAAGTCACGACCGAGGTAGTTGTTACGCACAACGGGGTTTGCAGCCAACTCTTCCGGCGTGCCGTGGAAAAGAATCTTTCCCTCAAACAGCAGGTAAGCGCGGTCGGTGATGGAGAGCGTCTCATCCACATTGTGGTCGGTGATGAGGATGCCGATATTCTTGTCTTTCAGTCGCCACACTACGTCTTGGATCTCTTGCACGGCAATCGGGTCAACGCCTGCAAACGGTTCGTCAAGCATCACGAACTTCGGCTCAATAGCCAGACAGCGGGCAATCTCCGTGCGTCGGCGTTCACCACCTGACAGACGGTCACCGAGGTTCGTGCGCACGTGCTCCAAGTTGAACTCCTTGACGAGTTGCTCCAATTTCTCGTGCTGATACTCCTTGCTGAAATTCGTCATTTCCAGAACGGAAAGGATATTGTCCTCAACGGTCATTTTGCGGAAGACGGATGCCTCTTGCGGCAGATAACCTATACCCATTTGCGCACGTTTGTACATAGGGAATGAGGTTATATCCTGATCGTCGAGGAAAATCTTCCCGTGGTTGGCAACCACCAAGCCGGTGGTCATATAGAACGTTGTCGTTTTGCCTGCTCCGTTCGGTCCCAGCAGACCGACTATCTCGCCCTGCTCCAATTGAATACTGACGTCATTGACGACAGTACGTTTACCGTATTTCTTGATCAGATGTTCTGTACGCAGTGTCTGCATGTTCTCTTTAACTATCAATTGTCAATTTCCAACGACACCGGACAATGGTCGCTATGGACGGCATCGCTGTGGATGCGGGCGTCGCGCAACTTGTCACGCAGCGGTTCGCTCACCCAGAAGTAGTCGATACGCCAACCGGCATTGTGTGCACGTGCTCCGGCGCGATATGACCACCAACTGTACATCTCAGGCGCATCGCAGAACACACGGAACGTGTCGATCAATCCTGTCTCTTGCCAACGATCCATCCACTCGCGCTCCTCTGGCAGGAAGCCACTGACGCCGATCTGCCGCTCAGGATGATTGATGTCAATGGGTTTGTGGCAGATATTGAAGTCGCCGCAGATGATCACGTTCGGACGTTCTTTGCGCAGTTCGTTGAGCCACTTAAGGAAGACTTCCAGAAAATCCATCTTGAACTCCTGACGTATGTCGCCCGTTGTACCGCTGGGCACATAGACGCACACTACGGTCAGATCGCCGAAGTCTGCACGCAGCACTCGTCCCTCACGGTCATAGCGGTCGTTGTGCATGCCGGCTACAATCTTGTCGGCGGGTTGTTTGGAGAAGATACACACGCCAGAGTACCCTTTCTTCTCAGCCGAGTGGATATACGAGGTGTAACCGAGTTCGGCGAAAGCGGTGGTGTCGATCTGCTCGGGTTGTGCTTTGCTCTCTTGGATGCAGAACACGTCAGGATTAGCGGTTGCCAGCCACTCAAGCAGTCCTTTGCTCAAAGCCGAGCGAATGCCGTTAACATTGTACGATACGAGTTTCATACTATTTTATTGCTGAATGCCGTAAATATTGTATATCTGCCCGTTCGTGTGAATGAGCAGTTGTCCGTTCTGAATTGTTTTGTAGGTGCTTTGCTGATTTGTAACAGGTGAATGATCACCCGTCGGGTCAGTGGGTTTGCCGCCACGGTACTTGAACGACACGATGCCATCGGTCATGGTGATGTCGGTAATAGCGTGATCGGTTATATCGGTGTACTCCGTTGCGCCTTCGGGGAAAGCATCACCGGGTTTGCCGAAATAGCCATCAGCAATGTCGGTAGTTGGCGTCAAACCATCCGCCTCGATGATATCCACGCCCATGTTGTTCGGGTCGTTGTTGACATGGTTCGACGTCCACAACGAGCGTTGGTAATTTATGCGCGTGATCAACAATCCATCACCGGGAACATCTCTATCCCAACTCTCACGTTGGCGGTTCTCCAACAGATAGAATACCGCAGGATTAGGACTAACGCCGTCCATATTGTGCTCATCACTTTCGACGATGAGATATGCCTTGTTGCTGGTGGCAATATGCTCCAGCGAGAGATCATCCGCCTCGGTAATCAGTTCGGGCGTGAGCCAACCCATGAAGAACCGCTCGTAGGCAGAGTACGAGGGCGGTGAGTGCATATCATCGTTGTACGGACCATAACACATTATATCCCACGCGCCTAACAGCTTGTGGTTTGCATTACCCGAGCCGGTATAATACAAATCCGGCAAACCAAGTGCGTGCCCGAACTCATGGCAGGCAACGCCTATACCGGAAACTACAATTTTCTCGGGTGTGGAGTAGTAACCATCCAATTCGTTGCTGTACTCAAAAGCATTCAGCGTTTTACCGTCAAATACGCGACGATTCGTTCCACACCCTGCACCATTAACAGTCCAATAAGCAGGCCAAATTAAATCACTGGCTACTACAGTAAAATACTTCGGCGGGTCATTTTCGCCGAAGCCGGCGTAAAAGATATATACCAGATCAATATACCCGTCATTGTTGGAGTCGTAGAGCGTGAAGTCCACCTCGTCATCCACCAATGCGCAAGCTTCAGTAACCATATATCCCGCTCGGCTGCTTACACTCTGACCTTGACCGTAATAAGCGTAGCCATTCGACAGCGTCACAGGTCCGACGATGTCGAACTGCGGGTTATACGCACCGTTAGATTGATCGTACAAGTATTGACGTATACTACCTTTGGCATCGTCTTTCGTCCAGTTCTGGGCATTGAACATCGAATCCACGTCCTCTTTTGTGGAAACCAGTTCGTAGTCGGTGAAGTTCGTCATGATGACCAAGACGCGCGGGATGATCGTACGCGTACCGACCGCTTGCTGTGCGGCAGGAGCATGAGCAAGTCTTCGTTGCGAACTCTGTTGCCACTCTGCCCATTTCGACGGATCACGCGGCGGCACGCTCGCTACGCTGAGTAGTGAGCAACAAAGAAACAGAACAGGTAGAATTCGTTGCATAATCGGGTTAGTTTATTTGCATCTTTTGTACGCCGCGTTTGTTGAGCCAGCGTTGTTCGCACTTGCTGCGTTTGTCGGCATCATGGGCAACACGGCGTGTGGCAACAGAAACCTGTTTCTTCTCGCCGTCAATCTTGCGGGTCTTGAGCTTGTTGTAACAGATCTTGCCCTTGTTGTCCTCATTGACCTCCCAGCCGTCAACGGTCATCATGAAGTGCCAGCGCTCGTCACCGCGCAGATAGACGTGCAGCGTATCACCACTCGGCTGAATGCGGGTTATTACTCCCGGATAAGCCGGAACACGTGCAGGCTCCTGTGCGTGGCCGCTGAGGACGAATGCCATGCAAGCCAAAAGTATGAATAATGATTTTTTCATTGTTGTATTTTGTGGTTTGTTACTATGCTTAAAACTCCGACATAACCCCGATTTAACCCTGACTAAAGTCTAGGATTAGCCCGATAACGGATCGATAATTCCCCGATAATGGTCCGATAATGGCGTACGTTTTTGCTACTTTTGCGCCTGTCGTATTTTTTGATACAATTGTGAGGCAAAGACGAAGCTGTTCAGCGCTTCGTTGTCGGCGTGGAAGATGTCGTCACACGAACCCTGCCACTCTTTCTTGCCGCCCTTGAGGAAGATAATGTTGTCGCCCACTTCCATGATGGAGTTCATGTCGTGGGTGTTAACGATGGTGCAGATGTTATATTCGCGGGTAATGTCCTGGATAAGTTTGTCAATCACAAGCGAGGTCTGGGGATCCAAGCCTGAGTTCGGTTCGTCGCAGAACAGGTACTTGGGGTTGAGTGCAATAGCACGGGCAATAGCTACGCGCTTCTGCATACCGCCGGAGATCTCCGCAGGCATCAGCGTCAGTGCATGTTCGGCTATCTGCACACGATTGAGGCAGAACCGTGCACGTTCGTTCATTTCCTCGTTGGTCATCCTGCCGAACATCTGCATGGGGAAAAGAACGTTTTCGAGTACCGTCATCGAGTCGAAAAGCGCTGAGCCCTGGAACAACACGCCTACCTCACGGTGCAACATGCGCACTTCTTTCTCCTTCATGTTAGGCAGGTTTCTGCCATCATATTCTATTCGCCCGGAATTGATAGGATGAATACCGATGAGCGACTTGAGCAGCACTGTTTTGCCGCTACCCGACTGACCGATGATCATGTTGACCTTACCATCCTCAAACGTGGCATTCACATGATCGAGCACCAGCAGGTCGTCGAATCTTTTTACTATGTCAATCGCTTGAATCATAACAGTAATCGCGAGAGCACAAGATCCATCAACAGGATGATAATATTCGAATTAACCACCGCGTTCGTTGAAGCTTTGCCTACCTCAAGAGCGCCGCCTCGTACCATATAGCCGTAGTACGACGACAGCGACGTAATAATATACGCAAAGAACAGCGACTTGATGATTCCGTACCACACGAAGTACGGGTTGAATGCGTATTGCACACCCACCAAGTAATCCGCCACGGTGATGATGTCTGTAAATTGTCCGACCGCCCATCCGCCGATGATACCGATGGTTGTGGACAGGATAACCAGCATGGGCATCATGGTCATAAATGCCAGAATCTTCGGCAGAATAAGGTAATTGGCAGAGTTCACGCCCATGATCTCCATGGCGTCAATCTGCTCGGTAATACGCATCGTGCCGATCTCGGAAGCGATGTTCGAACCGACCTTACCCGCCAAGATAAGGCAAAGAATCGTTGACGAGAACTCCAACAGCAAGGTTTCGCGGGTCAATAGACCTACGATATACGTCGGCAGAAACGGATTTTCCGTGTTGATCTTCGCTTGTATGGTCAGAATAGCACCGATGAAAAGGGATATAACAATCACAATCGGCAAGGACTGCAATCCCTGTTTTTCCAGTTCGCGGCTGAACTGCCTCCAAAACATCCTTTGTCTGTCAGGGATGTGGAACACCCGCGCCATCAATAGCCAATATTCTCCTAAATGCTTGATAATCATTCTAACTCTGTTTGAACAACAGCCGCACGGCGTCTGTCACGCGTGCCACTTCTATCACCTGAATGCCTTTGACTGCCTGGTGTTTTTGTCCGGCAGGAATCAATATTCGCGAGAATCCTAACTTCTTCGCTTCCCCTATGCGCTGGTCGATGCGGTTGACAGGGCGTATCTCGCCAGCCAAACCTACCTCGCCTGTCATACAGCAGTCAGTGGGCAGGGCTATATCCATTGACGATGACAAGACGGCAACCAGCACAGCCAAGTCTATCGCGGGGTCGTTGACCTTTAGTCCGCCGGCGATGTTGAGGAACACATCTTTCATCAACAGTTTGAATCCGATGCGTTTCTCCAGTACAGCAAGAAGCATATTCAGTCGCCGTGAGTCAAAGCCCGTGGATGAACGTTGCGGCGTGCCATAGGCTGCCGAGGATGTCAATGCTTGCACCTCAATCAGTAGCGGACGAACACCCTCAACGGCTACAGCGATGGAGATGCCTGACAGCCCGTCACGGTTTGAACTGAGCAACAGTTCTGAAGGGTTGGTCACCTCGCGCAAGCCGTCTTGCTGCATTTCGAAGATGCCGATCTCCGATGTCGAACCGAAACGGTTCTTTTGGGCACGGAGCACGCGGTACATATAATGTTGGTCACCCTCGAACTGCAAAACAGTGTCCACTATGTGTTCCAGCACTTTCGGACCAGCAAGTGAACCTTCCTTGGTTATGTGACCAACGATGATGAAGGGTGTGTTCGTCTCTTTGGCGAACTGCAGGATGCGGGCTGCACACTCCCTGACTTGCGAGAGCGAACCTATGGTGGCATCAATAGCCTCCGTGCCGATGGTTTGGATGGAATCCACTACCACTATCTCCGGTTTGAGCGTCTTGGCGTGCTCGAGAATCTTCTCCAGCGAGGTTTCGGCGACTATATACAGATTGTCCGGCTGACCGGCTATACGTTCGCTGCGGAGTTTGATCTGCTTGACAGACTCCTCGCCGCTTGCGTAGAGCGTCACAGGTTTGCCCATCTGCATCAGAACTTGCAATGCGAGCGTCGATTTGCCTATACCCGGCTCGCCGCCCAGCAGAACCAGTGACCCGGGAACCAACCCGCCACCAAGCACACGGTTGAGTTCCGTGCTGTGCATATCGAGGCGCTGATCCTCTGTCACGCTGACGTCTTGCAGTCGTTGCACCTTCGATTCTGTGCGCGGACGAACGCCTTTGGCTTTCTCCTGTACCTGCACTTCCTCCATCACCGTGCCCCACTCGCCGCACACCGGACAACGCCCTAATGCCTGCGAAGCATGTGCTCCACAGTTACTGCACGTATATGTCACCGTTGCTTTCATATCGTGTAGGTGTGACACTCTTGTGCCATGATGGTGTTGGGGAATATTTCTTTTGCCTCGTTGAGGAACTCCGTATGGTCATCCACACGTGCCGAGTAGTGCCCGATGATCAGTTGACCGGCATTGGCTTTCTGGGCTATGGTTGCAGCCTCAGCGGCCGTTGAGTGCAATGTAGTCTTGCATCGATCGGCGTAGCGGTTGAGGTACGTTGCCTCATGATAGAGCGTCTGCACACCCTCGATGATGGGCAGAACACTCTCCGTATAACGTGTGTCGGAGCAATAGGCGTAACGTTTGACAGGCTCTTGGTCGCGGTGATGCTCGGTGAACAGGAATCCGCAGGTCGGCACTTTGTGCTTGAGCGGGATAGTGGTTACGTTGATCGTGCGGTCTTCGTAGATCACCTCGCTCTTACGCGGATTGATGGCGTGGAAGATAATCTCGTACGACATTCCCTGACAGTGATAATCCAGCCACGGCTGCATCAACCGCTCCATATCTGCCGGAGCGTAGATGTGCAACGGCTGCGTCCTTCCCATCATTCCGAACGTTGATATCAAGCCTATCAAACCAAAGCAATGGTCGCCATGCAGGTGAGAGATGAACACGTTGTACAGCCTGCCGGTCTTGAGCGCCATTCGCCTGAACCAGATCTGGCTGCCCTCGCCGCAGTCGATCATAAACGACTTGTCACACAACTCCAACACCTGACATGCAGGCGAGTTCTGGAATGTGGGTAGTGCGCTACCGCAACCTAATATGTGTAACTCGTTATTCAAGATCTATTTGCTAATCGTTGTTGGAGTTTGATGTTCGCAATCACGTTCTTGGTGTATTGCGGGAAGTCGCCCTGCATGATCCAGCCGTAGTAGCCGGAGTCTTTCACCAGCACCTCGCTTACCGGCACATCTTTGTACTTGCCGAACGCAAATACCACCTCGCCTTTGGCATTGTAGGAGAGTTTGCCTGCCAGGTCGGCGAACTTCTGTGCCGGGGCTGAGTATTGTGCTAATCCTGTCACGTCTTTCGGCAGGTCGGGATAACGCTCTGTCTGCGCCATCAGCACCTCGTAAGTAGCCATGGTATCGGCATTCGCCGAGTGAGCATCTGTCAGGTCTTTGCCACAGTAGAAGGCGTAGGCGGCTGACAATGTGCGTTGTTCTTTGCGCGTGAAGATAGTGAACACATCAATCATGTTCCTGTCTTGCAACTCAAACGGCACACCGGATCTAAGGAACTCCTCGCCCAGCAGCGGTATATCAAAGTGGTTGGAGTTATAGCCAGCTATGTCTGAGCCCTCGAACACTGCCGCCACTTCACGGGCTATCTCCGTGAACGTCGGGCAGTCCTTCACGTCATCATCATAGATGCCATGTACCTCCGATGCCTGCTCGGGAATATGCATTGTCGTCTCCAAGCCCAATGCATCAATGATTGTCGGACGTACGCGATAGGTCTTTCCCTCTTTCGTTCCGTTGGGGAAAACCTTGTAGTACGACAACTCCACAATCCTATCCTTGGCGATATTGACGCCCGTCGTCTCCAAGTCAAAGAAGACGAGCGGGCGGTTCAAATGAATCTTCATTACTCAAAAATTAGTCGTTGAGCAACATTGGCATCAGCAGCATGAGGAGCTCTTCGTTCTCGGCATCCTCACTCGGCAGGATCAATCCTGCACGTGCCGGGTCAGCGAGTTCGAGTTGCACTTCGTCAGACTCTATCGTGCTCAGGATTTCGCACAAGAACGGAGCTTTGAAACCGATAGCCATCGGCGTGCCACCGTACGAGCAAACGAGTTTCTCTTCGGCTGCAGTCGAGAAGTCGATGTCTTGCGACGAGATGGTTACGCTGTTCTCAGACAACGCCAGACGGATCAATGCCGTGCTGGTGTTAGCGAACACTGCCACACGCTTGCAAGCCGACAGGAACGTCAGACGGTCGATGGTCATGATGTTCGTGTTGTTCTGCGGGATAACGGCGTTGTAGTTCGGGTAGCGACCGTCAATCAGACGACAAACAATCTCCGTGTTACCGAACGTGAACAGCACGTTCCTTGCACCGAAACGGATATCCACGTCACCCTCGTCCTTTACCAGCACATTCTTGAGCAGATTAGCGGGTTTCTTGGGCAGGATGAAACTTGCGGGTTCATCTACATGCACCGTCGTGTTGGTATAACGAACCAAGCGGTGAGCATCGGTAGCTACCAGCGTTGCTTTCTCGGGCGCGAGGTCAAAGAATATACCGTTCATCACCGGACGCAACTCGTCCTCTGCCGTGCAGAAGATCGTCTTGGATATAGCATCCAACAGCAACTCCGACGACATCTTCAGCGCGTGGCTGTCTTGCTCTGCTGCAAACGCAACCTCAGGATATTCAGCGCCGTTAACACCTACTACGGAGTACTCTCCATTCGGCGAACTGATGGTCATACCGAAGTTCTGCTCGTCAATCTTGAACTGCAACGGCACTTCGGGGAATTGCTTGAAGGTCTCAATCAGGATCTTCGCACCGAAAGCAACTGTCCCGTTACCTTCTGCCTCTTCTACCTCCAGACGGGTGCGGATGGTCGTCTCGCCGTCAGAAGCGGTCAACGACAACTGATTACCTTCCAGACGGAACAATACATCGTCAAGGATAGGAAGACTGTTCTTGCTTCCTATCACGCGGCTTACTGCCTGCAACTGGCCAAACAGCCGTGTACTTGATACTTGAAATTTCATAATCTTATAGTGTTTTTAGTTTTGTTTGCTTGTTTGGTTATCGCCCATGTATGGTCGATACTTTTCGTTCGCACGGGCGCTTGCACGTGTGTACATTTCATTCGCGCCTACAAAGTTACAATTTTTTTTTGACTTTTGCAAGAATTATGCCAAATAATTTGCATATTTGCGTATTTTTTTGTAATTTTGCAGCGTTTTAGTAAAATTTGACAACTTTTGAATCATATATGATCGGCATTTTTGATAGCGGATACGGCGGCTTGACTATTCTTGGTCAGATTCGCAAGATTCTACCCGAGTACGATTACCTCTACCTCGGCGACAATGCGCGTGCGCCTTATGGCACACGTTCTTTCGATTGCATCTACCACTATACCCTCGATGCCGTCCGATATATGTTCAGCCAAGGTTGCACACTCATCATCCTTGCCTGCAACACTGCCTCAGCCAAAGCCCTGCGTACCATCCAGCAGCACGATTTGCCGGTTATAAATAGTCAAAAGTCAAAAGTCAAAAATCAAAAGGTCAATGTTCTTGGAGTAATCCGCCCGACCGTGGAAATTGTGCCGTCTGTCACCCGTACAGGTCACGTTGGCATCCTCGCCACACCTGCCACTGTGTCGTCAGAATCCTACGTCCTCGAACTCGACAAGATAGCATCGACCCTCACCGTCACCCAGCAACCCTGCCCGATGTGGGTACCACTCATCGAAGCCGGCGAGCATAACTCCGAAGGTGCTAAATACTTCATCCGCAAATACTTGCAAGAAATCATTGCACGCGATCCGATGATTGACACCTTGCTGCTTGGCTGCACACATTATCCGCTCATTCAACCCGCCATCGATGCCGAGTTGGCGAATCTCGGACATCCTTGCCGAACGATTGCGCAAGGCGAGATTGTTGCCCGTAGTCTTGCTAATTATCTCCGCCGTCATCCGGAGTACGAAACGCAATTACAGAAAGGCGGATCTTGCCGATATCTTACAACCGATGATGCCGATCGATTCTCTTCTGCCGCCACGCTTTTCCTCGGAAACACCGTTCAGGCGGAGCATATCGAAATAACTGTCAATCAATGAAAACCATAGCATTCATCATCAATCCCATTTCCGGAGCCAAGGGTACGCAGCACGCCAAGCATTCGCTGCCTGAACTCATTATGCGCACGCTCGATCTGAACCAATGGCAACCGGAGATCATCTATACCGAGTACGCCGGGCACGCTACTGAGTTGGCGCAACAATTCGTGCAGCGGGGTTTTGATGCCGTGGTATCCGTTGGTGGTGACGGGACACTCAACGAAGTAGCACGTGGCGTGCGCGATACACGTACTGCCATCGGTATTCTGCCCATGGGTAGCGGAAACGGATTTGCCAGACACCTGCATATTCCTATCAACATCAAAGCAGCTATTGAGCGGCTGAACTACGCTCAGCCGACGCCTATTGATTACGGTTTGGCGAACGATGAACTGTTCGTAAGTACTTGTGGTGCAGGGTTTGATGCCGTTATTGCCGATCATTTTGCAAGCAGCACTACGCGAGGGTTCATGACCTATCTCAAGAATATTCTTGGGTTAGCATTTACCTATCATTCGGAGTCGTATCACGTGGTAGGTGAGGGCATCGACGAGACGCACAAGGCGTTCCTCGTCACCATAGCCAACGCCAACCAATGGGGCTACGGTGCACTCATTGCGCCACGCGCTGACCTGCAAGACGGACAAATGGATATCATGATGATGTCCCGACACGCGATTCTCGGTGCACTGCCGCTGGCCATACGGCTTTTTGCCGGAAACATCGACCGCAGCCCACTGATGCACACCATCCGTGCCAACGACATAACCCTTGTACGCGAGCGCAAAGCACCGTTTCACATCGACGGCAGCCCCGCCACTATGCCCAAAGATATACGCATTCGTATCGTACATGGCGGGCTATATGTTCTCGCATAAAACATCAATAACAAATAACAAATCTTATGAAACGTTTCCTCCCTATTATGTTGCTGAGTCTGCTGTTTGCAGCTTGCAACCCCTCGCAGTCGGCGATGGACGATCTGCAAAAGTTCACTGATCGTATCGAACAGAAGTCTGACCGTTGGTCGGATGCTGATTGGGATGATGCAGCCATGCATTACTCCGAGATTTGCCAAACTATTGACCGTTACGATTACACCGACGAACAGATTCTCGAGATCGGAAAACTCAAAGGTCGTTGCCTTGCGCAGTTCGCCAAACACACCTTTGATGAGAACACCCAGGGTCTGCACGAATCATTCATAGAACTCGGTGGTGCTATCGAAGGTCTGCTTGATGGATTAGGTAAGTAGTTAGGTTAAATTTCACCTTGTTATAAACAATCAACCCGCTTCAGCTGAAACGGGTTGATGTTGTTTAGACGGTCATGATCTCTTTCTCTTTCTTGGCATATACGTCGTCAATTTGACGGATGTACTTGTCATGAAGTTTTTGCGCCTCACTTTCGGCATCTTTCTCTGCATCTTCCGGCATACCTTCTTTGACCTGCTTTTTCAAGGTCTCGATAGCATCGCGGCGTGCGTTGCGGATACTAACCTTGGCGTTCTCAGCCTCGCCCTTACACTGCTTGGCAAGTTGCTGACGACGTTCCTCGGTCAGCGGCGGCAGGATAAGACGGATTGTCTCACCGTTGTTGTTCGGTGCAAGACCGATGTTTGAGTTGATGATGGCGCGTTCGATGTCACCGATAATCTTCTTCTCCCATGGCTGGATGGAGATGGTGCGTGCATCGGGCGTTGTGATGGTAGCTACGTTCGCGAGTGGCGACATAGTGCCGTAGTAATCAACGCGAATAGCATCGAGGATTCGCGGGCTGGCTTTTCCGGCACGAATATGTGCCAAAGCATCGTCAAGGAAGAGTACTGCTGCCTGCATCGACTCTTCCGCCTCGTTGAGGATTTGTTTTGCTTCGATCATAATATGTAGTGTTTATATCCGCCAGGAATGGCGGATGCTGTTAGTGTTACGGTGTAACTAATGTACCTATCTTCTCTCCGTTCATTACTTTGCCAAGATTGCCGGGTACGTCCATGTTGAACACATAGATCGGCATTCCGTTCTCTTTGCACATGACGGTGGCTGTCTGATCCATGACTTTCAGTCCACGGCGGATAACCTCGTCGTAGGTGATAGTCTCGAACTTTGTTGCTGTAGGGTCTTTCTCGGGGTCAGCGGTGTATATACCGTCCACACGTGTACCTTTGAGCATTACGTCAGCTTGTATCTCCAGAGCACGGAGCGACGAACCGGTGTCGGTAGTGAAATACGGGCTGCCTGTACCTCCGGCAAGGATGACCACATTGCCTTTGTTCAATAACCGCTTGGCTTTGTCGGGGCTGTAGTAGTTACCGATAGGTTCCATGCAGATACTTGTCAGCACACGAACAGGCTGGTCGATTGCCTCAAATGCACTTGCCAATGCGAGCGCGTTGATGCAGGTTGCGAGCATTCCCATCTGATCGCCCTTCACACGGTCGAAGCCTCGCTTCGAGCCACTAAGACCACGGAAGATATTGCCACCGCCGATGACGATAGCCACCTGTACTCCTTGCTGGGCAATGGATTTGATTTGTTCGGTGTACTCGTGCAGACGTTCGGTATCAATACCAAAACCCTGCTTGCCTTGCAGACTCTCACCAGAGAGTTTCAGTAAGATTCGTTTGTATTCCATATTAGTTTTAAGTTTAAATCCTATCTAACTTTGCGTATGCCAACAACAATGTTTTTGTGCCTTTGGTGTCAAACTCTATCTCAATCTTGTCATTGTCGTTCTCGCGATACACACGCAGAATGGTTCCTTTGCCGAACACCTTATGCTCAATCCTATCGCCCGTGTTCCACTCGGTAGCGATAGCCTGCTGTGGAGTCCTGGGTTTGAGCCCTGTGGTGGCTTTTAAGTTTCTCGATGACACCGTTGTCGGAGTTATCGGCGTTTTGGGTGCATTGGCGTGAGGTATATACCGTTCAGTAGGATCGGATAGCAGTTCACCTCCGTACCATGTGCGCGGCGGGTCGTTCCATGGTGAGGGTTCTTTGCTCGGTGCACTGAGTTGCTGGATATATTGCCGGTCAATGTCCTTGAGGAATCGCGAGGGATTACTGAAACTCAGTTGTCCGTTTCGCCAGCGGGAAGAAGCATACGTGAGGTAACACTCCTGTTCGGCTCGTGTGATGGCTACGTAAAGCAGTCGGCGTTCCTCTTCCAGTTCGCTCTCTGTCTGACAGTACGTTGAGGGAAACAGATTCTCTTCCAAGCCTGCGATGAACACTACGGGAAACTCCAACCCCTTAGCAGAATGCACAGTCATCATCGTGATGCGTGCTACGGAGTCATCGGAGTTTTCGTCTTGGTCAGTCAGCAGACTCACCTCATGTACAAAGTCCGTTATACTTGTATCCTCGCCTTGCTGTGTGCGGTCTTCAACGTACTGACGTATACCACTGAGCAATTCTTCCAAGTTGCCCTTACGGTCAATACCTTCAGCAGTCGTGTCGATGGCTGCATCTGCCATCATTCCCGACTGATTGAGTACGAGTTGAGCAAACTCAAAAGCGTTCATCTCCTGCATTTTCTCAGCAAAGAGCCCGATCTTCTCAGCAAACGCCTGCAACTTCTTTTGTGTAGCGGCAGCTATCTCCGCAGCATATACCTGCGGTGACTGCATTACACGCAACATCGGTACGTTCTCGCGCAAAGCGGCTTCACGCACACGGGTAACGGTTGTGTCACCTATACCCCGTTTGGGTACATTCACTATGCGCTCCAGTGCCTCATCATCGCTACTGTTGGCTGCCAGACGGAAGTACGCAATGGCATCCCTAATCTCCTTACGCTGATAGAAACTCATACCGCCGTATATACGGTACGGGATACCGAGCTTGCGCATCTCTTCCTCGAGGTTACGGCTTTGTGCATTCGTGCGGTAAAGGATAGCTATCTGCTCATAGTCGCGATGATTGAGTTTGTGCATGCTCATGATCTGCTTGGCGATAGCCGAACTCTCCTCACGGTCGCTACTATAGCCGGTCAGATACAGCCGTTCCCCAACCTCTTTTTCTGAATAAACCTCTTTATATATTTGCCCTTTGTTCTTGTGGATCAGACTATTAGCAGCATTGACAATATTCTGCGTGGAGCGGTAGTTGCGTTCAAGTTTGAAGAGTTTGGCACCCGTATAGCCATTCTGGAATGTGAGGATATTTTCGATGGTTGCCCCGCGAAAACTATATATGCTCTGCGCATCATCGCCCACTACGCATATATGGTTCTGTGGTTCAGCGAGGAGTTTGACAATCAGATATTGCGTGTGGTTGGTATCTTGGTACTCATCCACAAGTACGTGCCAGAACCGTTGCTGATAACGTTGGCGCACCTCGGGGTTGTTGTTGAGCAACAGCACAGTGTACATCAGTAGGTCGTCAAAGTCCATCGCATTCGCTGCCCTAAGGCGACGATTGTACTCCGAATACACACTCGCCATCTTATACAAGCGCTCCAAACGGTCGATCTTTGCATACGAATCACTCTGAGCATACGCTTCAGGATCGATGAAGTTCGCCTTTGCCGAACTGATGCGCGCCAGCACCATATTTGACTTGTAGATCTTGTCATCGAGTTGCAACTCTTTGACGATCTTCTTCACAAGACTTTTCTGGTCGGCTTGGTCGTAGATTGTGAAGTCTCGCGTAAAACCTACATGTTCTGCCTCTGCACGTAATATGCGCGCGCATATACTATGGAACGTTCCCATCCACAGATACCTGCCGACCTCTTCGCCCACAAGATGGATGATACGTTGCTTCATCTCTCGTGCAGCTTTATTGGTGAACGTCAGGGCGAGTATATGTCCGGCGGGGATTCCTTGTGTGAGCAAGTACGCAATCTTATAGGTGAGCACACGCGTCTTGCCGGAGCCTGCTCCGGCTATCACCAGCAGTGGACCATCGTTGTAGGATACCGCTGCCCGTTGACTCTCGTTTAGCTCATCTATAAACTGCATTTTGTAGGCTTTTGCACACATTGACGCCACAAAGTTACAAAAAAAAAATGAAAAATCATAATTATTTGCATTTTTTTTTGCAAAAATGAAAAAAAATCTGTAACTTTGTAGCGAAATTGGCAAAAATGCGATGTTACCGGTCGAATTTGTAGATATGATGCAACAGCAGTTGGGTGCGCAGGCGCCTCAACTCTTTCATGCGTTGGAGCAAGAGCCGGTGACTTCTATCCGCCTCAATGACAAGATTGACGAACTCTCCTTCGATGCGGATATAGACGAGGTGCCATGGCACTACGACGGCTACTATTTGTCTGAGCGTCCGCAGTTCACTCTCGACCCCTTGATGCACGCTGGCTGCTATTACGTACAAGAGGCATCGTCGATGCTCATCGAACGTGCGTTGGAGCAGTATGTTAGTGAGGATAGCATCGTGCTTGATCTCTGCGCTGCTCCCGGCGGCAAATCTACACTCATCAGTCAATATCTCGGTGCACAAGGTCTGCTCGTTGCCAACGAGGTTGTGCGTCAGCGCGTGTTTATTCTCTCGGAGAATATCCAGAAGTGGGGTAACGGCAACACAGTCGTCACGCATAATGCTCCCGAACTATTCAGCGAAGCGATGCCAAAAGCCTTCGACTGCATGCTGGTTGATGCGCCATGCTCCGGTGAAGGAATGTTCCGCAAGGACGAGCAGGCTATAGCCGAATGGTCGATGCGTAACGTGCGAATGTGTGTGGAGCGTCAGCGTTCTATCCTGCGAGACGCGTGGGATGCCCTCAAACCCGGCGGCATACTCATCTATTCCACTTGCACGTTCAACCGCCATGAGTGCGAGGAGAACGCTCTGTGGATTGCCGATGAGCTCGGCGCAGACATCCTGCCGCTCAGTCTCGACCCTTCGTGGGGTATCGTGGAGAGCATAGCCGGTTACCACTGCTACCCGCATCTCGTGCGTGGTGAGGGATTCTACCTGTGCGTATTGCGTAAGCGTCGCCGTGAGTTCTCACCTTTCCGCATTCGTCATCCCAAGAAACCCAACAGCACTCCTATCACTGCCGACGACGAACAACTCGTTCGATCGTGGCTCAGTGAGCCTGATCAGTGGGCTCTACGCCAGCTCGACCGTTTCATCACCGCCTACCCGATGAAGTACAGGGATCTGATTGACTATATGAGCACTCGCTTCCTCTGTATCTCTCTTGGTTTCGGTTTGGCAGAGGAACGTGGCAAACATTTCGCACCGCAACACAGTCTGAGCATGTCAAAAGCCATACGCATGGAGGCTTTCCCGCAACTCGAGCTCAATCTGGATAACGCGTTGGCGTTCTTGCGCACCGAGGCATTGCCGATAGCCAACCTGCCGCTCGGCTTATTGCTCGTTACTTACCATGGCGTACCGCTCGGCTTCGTCAAGAACGTCGGCTCACGCTGCAATAATCTCTACCCGAACGAATGGCGCATACGCAATCTGTAATAGAGTCGAAAGTCGAAAGTCGAAAGTCGAAAGACAATAATCGAAAGTCGATAGCCATAATGCTATTGCTTGCAGTAGTAGTTTCTCTTCATGCGCAGCAGTGGCATACGACGATTGAGATCACTCACCCTGCGGAGATTGTTTTGCCGGATCATATAAGTGAACTGCTACTAGTAAACAATACTGTAGCGCATCCCGATGCTCCATCAGGCTCGTTCTACACACTGATGGCTGCCTCGGAGAGTTTGGAAGGTTCAGATTATCTGCCTTCTGTATTAGAGACTTCTCAGAATAATTCCGCCAGCCTCTATCGCAAGCAACAGCTAAGCAACGCGCAGGCAGATTCGCTAATGACCCTCTACCACAGCGATGCATTGGCTGTGCTCAACCAACTGATTGTTCATCCTGCTACCGAATGTTTTGAAACGGATAATGAGACGTTCTACGCATACACCCAAGGAATAGCAGCCTCGCATTGGACGTTATTCTTCCACAATGCATCCAACGGAGAATTACGCTCGCGTACACTTGTATATTCCGATACATTATATTGGGAAAACGAGGCAGAGTCTTGTGCCGAGGCTGTCGCAGCTTTGCCATCGACAGATGAAGCACGCGATGAGATGTATATCTATGCAGGCGAACGGTTTGCCTCGAGGTTCATGCCGGCTATTGAGACTGCAGACCGCTATTTGTACGACTTGGGTAATGGCGATCAAGGCATGTATTACTTCACTCGCCGCCAATGGCAACAGGCTATTGACGCATGGTCGCAACAGCAACCGGATAAGAAATCCGAAGCCTACGCGGCGGCTAACTGTGCTGTTACGTACGAGATTCTTGGAGAACTTGCTCAGGCTTATATGGCATGCACCAATGCCATCGCCTGTTTCGATGCTCTTCGCTCATCTGATGCGCGTCAGCAGGCTGTGAATATCCGCTACTATCAGGAGCATCTACGCCAGCGGATGACAAAATAAACCTTCTACGCTCCCTTATTGGACTACAGATGTTAATTCACCATCGGCAAGAACGGTGGTGATAGTTTTGCCTTGCGGGATATCGGCTGCGTGACGAACAGGTTTGCCATCGCAAAGAGTAAGGGAATAACCTTTCTTGAATATCTGTTCGGGCGAATGGAGTGCTATTGCCTGACTGAACATCTGCAAGCGGTTACGCTCTTTCTGCAACGTATTGCTGATGGTATATTGCAGAGTGAGACGCAGTTGCTCGATCTGTTGCCTGCGTACGGCAACCATCTGCGTGGCAATACGCGACAAGCGTTGGCGCAGTTCATCAATACGAACGAGTTGGCGCGCATTGTGGTCAATCAATGCCTCGGCAACGGCTGTCGGAGTCTTGAGCGACGAGTGAACAACGATATCCACAATGCTCACGTCGCGTGTGTGACCTATTCCGGAGAAGATCGGTAGAGGAAACTGTGCACAATGTGATGCCAGTTCGTAGGTGTCAAAGCATGTGAGATCGGTTGTAGCACCGCCTCCGCGAATGATTGCCACGCAATCGAAGTCATCGGCATTTTCGGCGATAGTATTGAGTGCCGAAATGATCGAACGCACCGCACTTTCGCCCTGCATCGTAGCAGGGAAGAGTTGTGTGGTGAAACGGAGATTATACTGATTGTCTTGCAACTGGTGGCAGAAATCACCATAACCGGCTGCAGATTCGGCTGATATGACAGCTATGTAACGAATGACAGTAGGTAGGGGTAGCGACTTGTTCATCTCTAACACTCCGTCTTTCTCCAGTTGCTGCAAGGTAAGTTGACGTTGGCGGGCAAGATCGCCGAGAGTGAAAGAGGGGTCAATGTTCTGTATGTTCAGGCTCAAACCATACACCGGATGAAAATCCACACTGACCTCAACGAGTACTTGCATCCCGGGTTCAGGGCGTTTGCCTGTCTCCTGCTGGAAGTACGCAGAGATGAGTTGCCATGTGCCGCTCCAGCATGTGGCACGCATCTTCGCGGCAAAGATACCCCGCTCGCTCTTGTCCACGAGTTCAAGATAGCAGTGACCACGGTCAGTAAGTTGCGCTATCTCCGCACGCACCCAATATGTGTCAGGAAACGACTGCTGAATATGTTCATCCAGCACTGCGCACAATTCGGAGAGAGATAGTGAGTTCATAAAGGGTGTATAGGTTGTAATTCAAATTTTGGTGCAAAGATACAACAAATTTTTGAATTATGCAAGGATGTGTGCATTTTTTTGTCTTTTGCAAGCCAATTCGTGCACAGAAAAACAGTTTGCTCTTGCATATTTCAAAAAAAAGTTGTATCTTTGCACGATTTTTGACGAAACACGACAGATTATGCGCATACTTGTAGCACCGTTGAACTGGGGATTAGGTCATGCTTCGCGCTGTGTGCCGCTCATTGAGCGACTGCAGGCTGAGGGGCATGAGGTTGTGCTTGGCGGTGACGGAGAATCGCTTACTCTGCTGCGCAAACATTTTCCTACTCTTCCGGTTTTGCCGTTGGCTCCGTTGAACCTATGCTATAGCACAGGGCGCAGACAGGTATTTGCAATGCTTCGTGCTTTGCCGCAAATTATACACGCTGCTATACGTGATCATCAGATGCTCGCCGGTTACCTGCTTTACGAACAGATTGACGAGGTTATATCCGACAACCGTTTCGGGCTATACAACACCAAGACACATTGCATTTATATGACCCACCAACTCACGATAGCATTGCCGTATCCATGGCGTTGGCTTGAGCCATTAGTAGCACGTTGGCATAAGCGTATTATCAACCGCTTCGACGAATGCTGGATTCCCGACGAGCAGCAACCGGCTATGGCTGGCAGGTTGTCGCATCCTGCTGTTCTGCCTGACAATGCCAAGTTTATCGGTATATTGTCACGATTTGCCGGAAAATCATTTACTCCCAATTCCACATTTAGGGTAGTTGCCGTGCTCTCTGGCCTGGAACCACAGCGTACTATGTTTGAACAGGATATCATTCGCCACTACGAAAATGCCGATGAGACCGTTCTCATTGTTCGTGGCAAAATGCATGAACCGCCAACGGTAATCAAGCATGGCTTGGTAACCATTGCGCCATGGCTGGATGACGCTCATCTGGCGGCCTATTTGCTTGGCGCGGAGCGTATCATCTGCCGTTCTGGGTACTCTTCGGTGATGGATATGTACGCGCTTGGCGTGATGAATAAAGTAGAGTGGCATCCTACCCCCGGACAACCAGAACAAGAATATCTTGCAACCTATATTCAATCCTCCCGCCTATGAAAAGACAAACCTTGATATTGCTTGCATGTTTGGCGCTGTCTGTTGCAAGCAGCGCTGCAGATCTTGTGCCCGATTCCGTAGCATACAGAGCAGGGAAGTGGTTTCATTACACCCAGTACGGTCACTCACTGTATGCCGATCAGCATCCTGACTTCATGCGCGCGGATTTGGGAGCAGTATCTTTTGCTCCTGAAACGAACTATGGCGGATCACCTTCGAAATATAGTGTACAGATGTTCGCTGTGTTTGGTGCGCGGATCAGTGTGTGGACTATGGATCTCCAAGATCGTCGTTTCGGATTGAACATATCACAGACAGCCAGTGCACACCTCTGGATGGATATATCCGAGCATACTACCTCGCCGGTGGTAAACACCGATTACCGCGTAGCTGTGCCGACTTTTACGTTCCTGCATCGCCTTCAGGGCGATGAGAAAGTGCCGTTCTTGAGGAACTATAGTATTCAGTTCTGTCCCTTCAAGCATGAATCGACGCATATAGGCGATGAGATGGTTCTGCAACGAGCCGACAAAGGTTATGCGTTGCGCCGCGTGAATGTCAGCTACAACTATGCCGAGTTAGATGTAACGCTCAACGAACCCGAAGACCGATATACACAGACGCATACGTTCCGCGTTGGCGTATTGGTTCTGCTCAATCCCAAACAAGGTTGGTATTTCATCGACAGCCGCGATGGCGATGTGAATAATATAGCCTCCAACCAGCCTGTACATCTCAATCCGAATGGTCTGCCTGAACGCTATGGTCCAAGTGGACTACCGTTTGAGATGTGGCTGCAATATCAATATCAGTCATCATGTAGTCCGCACGGCTTTCAAGCGATTGTTTCCGCCGAGGTGCGTAACCGCGCACGTTACGGCTACTCGTTGGCCGAAACAACACACGCCGATAGTCCGCGTGAAGCGAAAGCCGACCCGAGACGTTTCACTTACAGCGTATTCGTCGGAGCACGATACAACATGCCGCACTACGACGGCTACTTCTCTCGAATAGCTGCCGGCGTGCGTGCCTACCACGGTAACTGCCCGTATGGCATGTTCCGAAGCGTGGACAATTTCTCGTCCATCGGATTAAGTATAGTATTTATGTAATGATCAGACCAGCTCGCCTTTGAGTGTGGCGGCTGTGGCGGAGAGAATCTTGACGTTGACAAATTCGCCTATATGCCTTCCTTCACGCGGGAAGACTACAGTCTTGTACTGCGATGTACGACCGTACATGTCGTCATGGCTGCGCTTGGAGTAACCTTCCACCAGCACTTCAACCACTTTACCCACCTCACGCTGATTGCTCTTGAGAGAAAGCGTGTTCTGCAGGGCTATGATCTCGTTCAACCGGCGAACTTTTTCTTCCTCGCTGATGTTGTCCGGCAGATGTTTCTGAGCGTAGGTGCCCGGGCGTTCGGAGTACTTGAACATGAACGCCGTGTCAAATCCTACCTCACGCATCAACGAAAGTGTTTGTGCGTGGTCTTCTAGTGTCTCGTCGTGGAATCCGCAGAACACATCAGTACCGATAGCGGCATCGGGCACTATACGGCGGATAGCGGCTATGCGCTCCAAGTACCACTCGCGGGTATATTTGCGGTTCATGAGTTTGAGGATCTTGTTGCTACCACTCTGCACGGGCAGGTGAATGAATTTGCAGATGTTCGCATTGTCTGCAATAACCTGTAAGGTCTTGTCGCTCATGTCCTTCGGGTGCGAAGTCGTGAAGCGGATGCGCATGTCGGGGACGGTTTTTGCAACAGTTTGCAGCAGGTCGGCGAAGTCTATCACCTCGCCGTCTTTCTCCCAACGGTAGGAGTTAACATTTTGCCCAAGCAGGGTAACTTCCTTATAGCCGCGTTGTTGCAGATCGAGCACCTCGGCACATATACTGTTTATATCGCGTGAACGTTCGCGTCCGCGTGTGTAAGGTACAACACAGTACGAGCAGAAGTTGTTGCAGCCGCGCATAATACTCACAAAACCAGATATCTGTTTGCCGATGCGTGCCGGCAGTACGTCGGCGTAGGTCTCTGTGGTACTGAGTTGAACGTTGATGGCTTGGTGCCCTTGTTCGCATTGAGCGATGAGGTTAGGCAGATCAAGATAGGCATCCGGACCGGCTACAAAGTCCACCTTGTAGTCCCGCAGCAGTTCCTCGCCCATGCGCTCTGCCATGCAGCCGATAACGCCGATCAATTTGCCTTTTTGGCATTTACCATTTACCATTTTGCCGTGAATCTCCTGCAAACGGTGCTGCACTTTCTGCTCGGCATTGTCGCGGATAGAGCAGGTGTTTAGCAGGATAATATCCGCATGGTTGATATCATCGGTCAGTTCGGCATCCGTAGTGTTGAGGATAGCTGCTACCACCTCACTATCCGCCACATTCATCTGGCAGCCGTAGGTCTCTATGTAAAATGTCTTGGACATTTTAATTATTCAAAGATTTAAAGATTCAAAGATTGTATATTGAATTTTGGAATTCTCGTTTATCACACCAACAGCCTGTAGGCTTTGGGTGTGACGGAAGTATGGGTCTTAAAGAACCGGTTGAAGAACGCCACGTTGTCGAATCCGAGCGATAGAGCAATCTCCTTGACTTGCAGGTTGGTGAGTTTGAGTTTGGCTTTGGCATCGGTAATGATAGCCTCGACGATCAGGTCACCGGCAGTCTTATCGCTCACCTGTTTGATGGTTGCGCACAAATGAGGCAGGGTAATATGCATCGTGTCGGCGTATTTCGATACATGATGCCACTCGTGATAATGCTTCAACACGAGGTTGCAATACTCGTAGTATATCTCATTCTTGCGATCCTGCGGACGCAGTGTTGTATCCGACTGCGCACGGAAGAAACCGTTGAACGTCATCTGGAAGATGTTGTACACATTCACCATCTTTTCGGTGTTAAGCAGCGAGGGTGTGCAGTTTGATGCGTCGATGAGCAGTTTGCAAGTGTTAATCATAATACCTGCCTGCTCTTGCGTCAGCGTAACGATAGGCGAATGCATGTGCATGGCATTGGCTGTCAGGCGCGTCTGGAATGTGTTTTTCTCCATAAACGACGAACTGAACAGCACGTAATATACCAATGCGTCATCCGAAAACTCATGAATCAGCAGGAACGAACCCGACTCTAACAACAATGCATCGTTGGCGCGGAAGTCGTATTGCGTCACGTTGATTGTCGCCTTGGCAGTCCCGCGTGCGAGAATAGCAAACACTGTGCACTGAATCTTACACGGATAACGACCATATTCGTTCATGATCCTGCCACTGGCATCACCGATCAGATAATCTTTCGGGCAGTCCAACAATGGGATAGAGTTGTCTTGGATAATCTCTTGCATAATAGTCAAATATTTAATGACGAATGCAAAGATACAAAAAATATTCCATAATTAAGAATATTCTTAAAAAAAAGCACATTTTTGTTGCCTAAAACGTACTTTTTGTAAGACAATCCTTAAAAAACGGAGTACTAATGCTCAGCACAAAACTCTTAGCTCTCAACTATTATACCACTGCTCCAGTTGCTCGTTGAATGCGCGACGATTGAGTTGTGACCACTCACGCAGGCTGTCAGTCATATCTTCAAAGTGCATAAGCACTCGTCGCCGGAAGGTGAAACGGGTCTTTTGTTTGCTAAAGAAACTGTCATCCAGCCCTGTGGTGCGCAACATTATTACGCGCACGCGTGCGTACGTTTCCTTATTTTCGTGCGCGAAGATGCCTTGGCATACTTCGTAAGCAAGGCGGCGGTTACCGATCTGCTCAACGGGTTTGTGGCGTATATGTCCTGAGGGGTAGATCAGCAGATCGTTGTTGTCTGCAAGTGCTTGCAGGGCTGTTGTGGTGAGTTGGCGGGCTTTGGCTGCACTCTGCTCGCGGTTATCAGCAGAGGTGGCTGGCAGGTCGGGAACGAGTATGGCGTTTGCCAAACGTAGCGCCCAACCGGATATACGTTTGCGGAAGAAAGCCTCGTCCGCCATAGGGCGGATCATCACCTCGGCAAATTCCGCGCAAAGCATTGGCGGCTCGACGTATGCCGGATGATTCGGCAGAATCAGATGCACCTTACCATCACGCAGCAGGTCTCCGCCTTCGGTGCGGATATCGTAATGCAGATGCATCAGCCAACGGGTGAACTTAGCTACTTGTATGCGGGTCATTATTGTTAGTAATGTATCGTTTGATGTATCGCTGCAATGTGTTGCGGTTGCAGTGCAGCCTGTTGCTTATCGAGTATAGCGATCTTCCATTATCCAGTGCGCGACGGATATACTTGTCGTGGCAATATAGTACATGCATAGCCTGGCTGGTATATGTTCCTTGTGGTCGGCCTACATGTCTGCCTTCGGCTTTCACGCGCGCCAAGGCTTCGCGTGTACGCTGGCTGATGAGGTTGCGCTCAATCTCTGCGGAGAGCCCGAAAGCGAATGCCAGCACTTTCGACTGAATATCATCGCCCAGACGGTAACCATCTTTGATCGTCCACACACGGCAACCGCGCTTCATGCACAAACTCAGAATTTCCATTATCATGTACAATGTTCGTCCGAGTCGGCTCAATTCGCTGCACACAATCATATCGCCCCTTTTCATCCGCTTGAGCAGTTTACCCAAACGCCGTTTAGAGTACTGCCGAGTGCCGGAAACCGTTTCTTCTATCCAGGCATCGATGGTTATTTGCTCTCGTTCGCAGAACTTAAGGATCTCATATCGCTGATTCTCGACCGTTTGCTTGTCACTACTGACACGAATATATCCGTAATTCATGGCGTTTTTGCCACAAAGTTACGAAAAATTCTGCTAATAAGCAAGAGTTAAGCGAAATCTATAATGTGATGAATAGAGATGATGCCGATTATTTCATCGGAATCCTGTGTTTCTGTCACCGCGAGTGTTGTGATATTGTACTTATCCATGACAGCCAGAGCCTCGGTGAGCAAAGCATCCTTACTGATATGCTTGTAGCCGTGCGTCATCACGTCAGCGGCTGTTATATGCAAGTCTTCGTACTTCTGTATAGCGCGTCTAAGGTCACCGTCTGTAATAATACCAACGCAAACTGACAACTGAGTGCTAATCTCTGACTTCTGACTTCTGACCTCTGACTGCTGATACACCATCGTCATTCCGAGGTGATGCCGTGTCATCTCGCATACGAGTTCGCGGAAAGGTGTATCGGTCATCACGCGCGGCACGGAAGCGTACATATAGTTTTCCACACGCCCGAGGAGTTTGCGTCCGAGAGCTCCGCCCGGATGATAGACCGCGAAGTTCTCTGCTTGAAAATGCCGTTTCTCCATCAGGCAAACCATCAGCGCATCACCCATCAGCAATGCGGCGGTCGTGGAGGTGGTGGGAGCCAGCCCTAAAGGGCACGCCTCTTTATCCACATGTACGGAAAGTATGAGGTCGCAACGTTGTGCAAGCGGTGATTGCAGGTCGCCTGTCATAGCAATCAGTTGGCAACCTATCTGGCGTAGCGGGTCAATGACGGCAAGTATCTCATTGGTTGCGCCACTATTGCTGACCAGCAGTGCTACATCGTCGGCAGTAACCATCCCGAGGTCGCCATGCACTGCTTCCACTGCGTTGACGAAGATCGCCGGTGTGCCGGTGGATGCGAATGAGGAGGCAATCTTCCGACCAATAAGACCGGTTTTGCCGATACCCATGACGACAACCTTTCCGCGGCAGGCGTACAACGCATCCACCACCAACGAAAAATGTTCGTCGATGTTAGCAGCAACTTTCGTCAGTTCACTTATCTCCTGCTCGAAAATTTCTTTGGCTCTATGAGTGGTGGAATTCTCCAAAGTGAAGATTTGCTAATTTGAAGATTTCAAATGGCGTGCGCGAGCTCATCGAAGGCTTTTGCCTGCGTGAGGATTGAACGGATATCGTTCAGCCGCACTTGGTTGGCAGCATCACTGATAGCGTGGTCGGGGTCGGGGTGTACCTCGAGGAACAATCCGTCAACGCCAACAGCCAATGCGGCACGCATCAGTGGCTGGACAAGTTCGCGGTTGCCGCCTGTTATGCCCTGCTGCGATGAAGGTTGTTGTACGGAGTGCGTGGCGTCAAATACGATCGGACAACCATATTCGCGCATCCTGACGAGCGAAGTCATATCCACGACGAGATTGCCGTAGCCGAACGACGAGCCGCGCTCTGTCAGCCAAATTCGGCTATTGGTCAAGGGCTGTTGACTATCGGCTGTTGGCATAACTTCGCGGCACTTCTGTATCGCGCCGCGCATATCCCACGGTGCCATGAATTGACCTTTCTTGATGTTCACGATCCTGCCTGTACGGGCGGCGGCTTGCAGCAGGTCAGTCTGACGGCTGAGGAACGCAGGGATCTGCAACACATCTGCCACCTCGGCAACAGGTGCGCACTGGTAACTCTCGTGTACGTCGGTCACGATAGGCAGACCAAATCGCTGTTTGACCTCAGCAAGTATTCGCAAACCCTCCGTCATCCCCACACCTCTCTGAGAGGATGAGGATGTACGGTTGGCTTTGTCGAATGATGATTTGAAATACAACGTGATGCCAAGTTCACGACACACCTGTTGCAGTTCGGCAGCGGTATCAAGCACCATCTGCTCACCTTCTATTGCGCACGGGCCTGCTATCAGGAACATAGATTAGTGCTTATAAACCTTGAGCCAGTCAATAGAGGTCACACCCGTAGCTTTCACGCCTTCCGGCAGGAATGCTATCACGCTCAAGAAGAGTTTCGTACCGAGTTTGTTGGCAGTACGTGCTACCTCTTGGTTGTTGACATACCAGGTTATATCTTCCTTGGTGATGATTACCGTGAATACGTACTCCTGACCTTCCTTGAGTCCCTCGACTACCGTCTGCTCTTCAAACTTGTCGAACGTAACACCTACCGTCACCTTCTCACCATCGATTCGCAGGATCGGCAGACGTTTCTCACTCATCAGACAGATAGCGCCGTTGGCTTTGCCCGTGAACGAAGCTTTGACTTGGAACATTCCCTCTGCAGCGCGGAAGTCCTCGGCGGTCTGGATAACATCGCCGGTATAGTCGAAGTCCTTCATGATGAAGCCTTTCTTGGCGTCCCAAGCGGGTGCAGTCAGGTGTTCAGCCTTAACAGTAACAGCCATTCGGCCGTCACGTGTACAAGCTACATTACGTCCGCCGTTCATAGCGGCTTCTTCGTTGGCATACGAGTGGTTGGATTTGAGTTTCTTGTTGTCATAGAAGAACCCTGGCTTCCACTGGCTGTCCTGCATCCTGTTCCACTGGCAAGCATCCGCAAAGATCTCCTGATACGACTCATACTCCTCTATCTTCTTCGGGTCTTGCGAGAGGAAGAACTTGATGTTCTGCGACTCTTTTAATGCGTTGTACTTGCCGTCTTGCTGGCTTTGCAAGGTTGTGTACCACCGTTTGGGGTTCTTCCAGAAATGGTTGCGTGTACGGAACTCTTGGGTGTTCACGATCTCGCCCAGACGGTAGTACTCTTTCACCTGTTCGGAGTTCTGGTGAACAAGATAACGCTTTACTGCAAACGAGTTGCCCAGACGTTGCATCTGACGAAGACGCGGATCGGCTTTAACAGCCTCGGGGTCTCTGAGTTTGGCAAAGTCGCTGGTCTCGGCAAAGTGCACGTACTCCTGCACTTTCGACCAACCGCGGTAGATGTGATACCAGCGCACATGGTGACTGCGTTTGGCACGATTGTAGGCTGTAAGCTGTTTGAATTCCTCGCGGTCTTTGTACTTGGTGGTAAGCAGCTCTTGTTTGTAGTCTTGGAACTCCTTGGTTTCCACGATCTTCTTCAGGTCAAGGAACTCAGCCAATTCAGCCGAGTGCTCGATGTCGCGGTAACGGCGGATGTCGCTGCTGACTTGGTGGATGCGATCCTCCATCTGTTTGGTTGTCAAGGTCTCAGCCTTGAGTTGCGTAACATGTTTCATACGTATGGTTGTTTAATTATTTACGGGTTAGTGGATTAGCGGATTAGTGAGGTGAGTTGTTCATACAAATCGTCAAGCGTGCTAACGTATTGCGGAGCATACGCTTCTTGTTGCGGCAGGAAGTTAAGCGCGCGCATATCCTCGGCTTCGCGGCGAATGCCTTCGTAGAAGCCTTTGTAGTTGAGGACATAAATCGGCTTCTTGTGCTCGCCTACCGTGCCAGCTGCTATCACGTCGTACATCTCGTCGAGCGTGCCGTAAGAACCGGGCAAACAAACGAAGCAGTCGGCTACATCGCGCATCATCTGTTTGCGCTCAGCCATCGAACTGACGATATACTGTGTGGTGCAGTTCTTTGCGAGTCGTCCGGCAGCAATGATCCGTTGCGGCACAACGCCTATAACCTCGCCACCTGCATTGCGCGCAGCATTGCTCGTGCGGGTCATCAAGCCGCCTGTAGCACCGCCGTACACGAGTGTATGACCGTGCTCGGCAATCCACTTGCCGAGTTCATCACCCAAGCGGAGATACTCCTCCGGGATAATGTCCTTCGCACTGCAATAAACCGCTATCTTCATTATGCGTCAATCTTGGCGTAGGTGGCGTTTTGCTCAATAAACTCACGACGCGGACCTACTTCATCGCCCATGAGCATCGAGATGATACGATCCGCCTCGGCGGCGTTCTCAATGGTCACTTGCTTGAGCATACGACGCTCGGGATCCATGGTCGTCTCCCAGAGCTGCTCGTCGCTCATCTCACCCAGACCTTTGTAACGCTGCGTCTTGATCTGTTTCTCGTCGCCGTTGCCGTAACGCTGGATGAAGTCGTGACGCTGCTGGTCGTTCCAGCAGTACTCTTTCGTTGCGCCCTTCGAGCAGAGGTAGAGCGGCGCCATAGCGATGTAGAGGTGACCCTGCTCAATCACTTCCTTCATGTGACGGAAGAACAGCGTCATGATCAGCGTAGCGATATGTGCACCATCAACATCGGCATCCGCCATGATGATCACTTTGTGATAGCGGATCTTGCTCAGGTTCAGTGCTTTCGGGTCGTCTTCCGTGCCGAAAGTGATGCCCAGAGCGGTGAAGATATTACGCACCTCCTCTGACTCGAACACCTTGTGCTCCATGGCTTTCTCGACGTTCAGGATCTTTCCGCGCAACGGCAGGATAGCCTGATGCTCGCGGTCACGACCGGTCTTAGCGGTTCCGCCTGCTGAGTCACCCTCGACAAGGAACAGCTCGCACAATGCGGGGTCTTTCGACGAGCAGTCAGCCAACTTACCCGGCAGACCGCCACCGCTCAGCGGCGATTTGCGGAGCACTGATTGACGGGCGTTACGTGCGGCTATACGTGCCTGGGCGGCGAGGATGACTTTCTCCACAATACGCTTGGCGTCATCGGGATGTTCCTCGAGGTAGTTCTGCAACGCCTCGGCTACAGCGGAGTTCACCATACCGGCTACCTCGCTGTTACCGAGTTTGGTCTTGGTCTGACCTTCGAACTGTGGCTCGGCAACCTTGACGCTGATCACTGCCGTCAGACCTTCGCGGAAGTCGTTGGGGTCGATGGTCGAGTTGCCATCTTTATCCTTTAGCTTAGCCTTTTCGAGCATCTTGCTGTCCTCGGCGTACTTCTTCATCACGCGGGTGAGCGCAGCTCGGAAACCTGCTACGTGCGTACCGCCTTCGATAGTATTGATATTGTTTACGTACGAGTGTACGTTCTCGTTGAAGTCTGTGTTGTAGATCATCGCCACTTCCACCGGCGTGCCGTATTTGTCGGTGTTCAGGTGGATCACCTCGCTAATCAGCGGTGTGCGGTTACCGTCGATGAAACGTACGAACTCACTCAGACCTTTCTCCGAGTAGAACGTCTCTTTCTTACAACCTATCTCTTTCGTACCGTCCTCGCGAACGATCTCTTCCTCCACGCGTTTGTCCTTGAGTACAATCTTGATGCCTGCGTTCAGGTAGGCAAGTTCGCGCATACGTTTGGCGAGTATATCCCACTGATAGACAGTCTCGGTGAAGATCGTATCGTCCGGCCAGAACTGCACGAACGTACCGGTCTTACGGAGCTCCCAGTTACCTGTAGCCTCGGCTTCGGTGATGATATGCACCGGTGCAAGGGGTTTGCCCTTGGCATAGTCCTGGCAGTGGATAGCGCCTTCGCGGTACACCTCTACGTGCATCTTCGTGGAGAGTGCATTCACGCAGCTCACACCTACGCCGTGCAGACCGCCGGAAACCTTGTAACTGTCTTTGTTGAACTTACCGCCGGCATGCAGCACGGTCATCACAACCTCCAGCGCCGACTTATGCTCCTTCGGGTGCATGTCAACCGGTATACCACGACCGTTATCCTGTACGGTGATGGAGTTGTCTTTCTCTATATGTACGGCTATCTCGTCGCAGAACCCTGCGAGAGCCTCGTCGATGGAGTTATCCACCACCTCATACACGAGGTGATGCAAACCCTTCTGCGAGATATCGCCGATATACATTGCCGGGCGCTTACGCACCGCTTCCAAACCCTCGAGTACTTGAATACTTGAGCCGTCATACTTCTCTTCCTGCAACTCAGCAGGCTGTCCTTGCATTTCTTGTTCTTGCATTATGTTTGTTGTCTATTATTTTTTCAGTTATTAGCTTCGCTGTTGATGAGCTCCGCTGTTCACGAGTGAATGTTGATGAGTAAATGTTAACACGCAGTCATTAACACGCAGTCCCCAACACGTAGTTTTTTAGTTTTACTAAAAAGCGTACAAAATTACAAAAAAAAAATGACATTTGCAAATTTTTTGTCATTTTTTTTCATCGTTGTGTGAAATTTTGCAGAATCAATTGTCATTATACCGGATATAAATGCAAAATTTTACGTGTACGAATCAAAATCACGGGATATATACATAGTATATATAAGGTGCGGTGGGATACGACATTCGCCCGATAACGATCCGAGACCCGTTCGACAACAAATCAACCGGCATCAGCAATAGCTCCGCTATCCACTCTGTTAGAAGTGCAAAATATGGCTTGATTTCATTAATTCATCTTATTGGGTTTGGTTTCTTTCGGCAACTTTTACCAGATAGGCTGCCATCGTTTATTGTTTATGAAAACGGCTAAGCATTCGCTCTTGACATCTGCGGGAGCGAAGGAGGCGTTGACGGTGTCGCATAGGATGCGGCGAATCTCGTCGTCGGTGAGATGGAAGGTCTGGATCATGTGCCGCCACTCTTGCTGCAAGGTGGTGCTGCTTACCGTCATGTTATCCGTATTGATACATACGCGCAAACCGGCGTCCATGAGTCGGCGCAGCGGGTAATCGGCATAAGTACGGTAGATGCCTGTATTGAGGTTACTGGTAGGACAGAGTTCGAGGGTTATGCCGCGCTCGACGAGCATGCGTACAACCTCGGGATCTTCGAGCGAGCGCACACCATGACCGATGCGCACCGCACCCGCCTCAATGGCTTCGCGCACACTATCGGCACCGGCTGCCTCTCCGGCGTGGATGATAAGCGGTACACCGGCACGATGCACAGCAGCAAACTCCTCGCTGAACGTGTGCGTAGGATAGAGCGACTCGGCACCTGCCAGATCAACAGCCACCACGCCCTGCTTTGCGAACTGGCGAGCAACCTCGACCGTTTCAAGATTCTGGTCATGGTTGTCGTCACCGCGCATCATACTCAGGATCAACCCGCAGGGCAGCGCTACGTCGTGCATGGCACGCAGTACGATCTCCGTCGCCTCGTACTGCGTGAGTTGTTCGGCGCGCGACTTCTGCGGAGCAAAACGGATCTCGGCATAACGGAGTCCCTGATCGTACAATTCCTCGAGCAGTTCGTAGGTACACAGATACAACGCTTCGCGTATATGCAACAGCGAGCAAGGGAACTTGAAACGCTCGAGATAGTCAATCAGGCTGGCACATCCGGCAATAACCGACATGCGACGCTGCAGCTCCCCGGGCGACGAGGGGATAGCTATACCTTGCATACCCGCGAGCTTGCGGGCAGTCTTCATCGAAATAGAACCATCGATATGCAGATGGAGATCAATCCATGCTGGGTAAGAATTTATGCTATTCATGGTACATTCTGTGATTTGGCTTGCAAAATTACAAAAAAATAACTATATTTGCAAATTTTTTGTAAAATAATTTGGAAGTTTGCAAAAAAAATACTATCTTTGTCCGCTTTTTCGAGAAAAAAGCACGACCATTCCGGTGAAACCGATGCAACCGATTTCACCAATTACTAACCTCGGGCAGGCGATTCGAGCAATCGTAGCCCATAAACAAACAAACAAATGGCAACAAAAATTCGTTTGGCACGTCATGGTCACAAGGACTATGCATACTACCACATCGTAGTAGCCGACAGTCGTTCACCGCGTGACGGCAAAATCATCGAGCGCATTGGCTCGTACAACCCTAACACCAACCCCTTGACGATCGATCTGAACTTCGAGCGTGCACTTTATTGGGTAAACGTAGGTGCTCAACCTACCGACACCGTACGCAACCTGCTTTCGGGCGAAGGCGTACTGCTCATGAAGCACTTGCAGGGTGGTGTAAAGAAAGGCGCATTCAGCGAGGCTGAGGCTCAGAAGCGTTTCGACGCATGGAAGGCTCAGAAGGATGCCAAGTTCGGCAAGATCAGCCGTGAGGAGGCAAGCAAGAAAGCTGCTACCGCCAAGGAGCGTCTGGCTCAAGAGGTTGAGGCTAACAAAGCCAAAGCCGCTGCCGTTGCAAAGAAACGTCAGGAGGCCGCTGAGGCACTTGCTGCTGCCGCCGTTGAGGCTGCAAAAGAGGCTGCTGAGGCTGTGCAAGAGGCAACTCAAGAAGCTGCTGAATAATCAACAGCATGTTGCAACAAAGTGGTGTACCCTACTTAGGGGCACCACTTTTTTAGTTAAAAGTGAATAGTTAATAGTTGAAGAGGTGGGTAGGCTGCTGAATATATCGATTGTACTGTACAAGACACCGGAGGATGAATGGAAACCTCTGGTGGAAGAGTTGCTGCAATCGGAGAATGTGCATAAGATATATCTGATTGACAACTCGCCTGAGGATTCAGAATTCAGGATTCAGAATTCAGGATTCAGGATTCAGGGTTCAGAAGTCAGTTATCGGCATACAGGTAAGAACCTCGGTTACGGGGCAGCGAACAATATAGCGATGCGCGAGACGATATACGACGAGATACCTTTTCATCTGGTAATCAACTCAGATATACAGGTTACAGCCGAGGCTATAGACAATCTGCTTGACGTAATGCAGAGTAACGATGCCATCGGACAATTGATGCCCCGCGTCGTCGGTGTCAGCGGAGAATTGCAGTATTTGTGCAAACTGCTGCCTACCCCAATAGATCTGCTGCGCCGCATCCTGTTAGGCAAACGCGGCAAAGAGAGCAAGGCTAACCAACGATTTGAACTTAGGCATCTTGACCACTCCCGACCGATCAATGCACCGTACCTGTCCGGCTGCTTTATGCTGCTGCGCACCGAAGCACTGCTGAAAGCCGGACTATTCGACGAACGGTACTTTATGTACCCCGAAGACATTGATCTCACCCGACGGATTCATCGGGATTACCTGACCTTATACTACCCGTCGGAAACGATTGTTCACGCCCACCGTCAAGCATCGTACCACAGCATACGGATGCTATGGATTCATGCTGTAAACATGATCCGTTACTTCAACAAATGGGGCTGGATAATGGACAAAGAGCGGGACGCGTTCAACAGCCTTGTGCTGAACACTCCGGATACTGAACACGCATAAGAAATAATCCTTCGGCTGGAGCCGACTGTCCAGCAACCTGACGGGAACGTGAGGCAATGACAGCCTCGAAGTCATCGGGTGAGAGTTTGTGTCTGCCCACCTCAAAGAGCGTGCCCACTACGGCACGAACCATATTCCTCAAGAAACGATTCGCAGTGATGGTGAAGACAGCACCATCTGTTTTTTTTATCCATCGTGCTTCTGTAATGGTGCAGATGGTTGTTTTGGCATCGGTATGGAGTTTGCAGAACGATGCAAAATCGTGGGTACCAAGCAACCGTTGTGCCGCCTCGTTCATGGCGTCATAGTCAAGAGGTACGGGTATGTACGTGCGCGTGTTATGCGTGAAAGGCGATTTGCGGGTTACGATGCGGTACTCGTAGGTGCGACTGACAGCAGAGAACCGCGCATGCAGATCGTCCGCCACGTGAAAGATGCGATACACAGCGATGTCATTGGGAAGCAGTCGGTTGAGACGTTCGACAGCAGGCGGATCCATATCAAGGTCGAAATGCGCAAACATCTGCATGGCATGTACACCGGCGTCCGTTCGTCCGGCAAACGTCAAGGCAACCGGCGTGCGCAGAATAGTAAAGAAAGCATCTTGCAAGACGTTTTGCACGGTTATACCGTTGGGCTGAATCTGCGAGCCGTGGTAATGTGTACCCTTATAAGCGAACTCGATGAAATAACGCATAGTAAACTTCGTGTTAGTGACTGCTTGTTGGTGACTTCGTGTTAGTGACTATGTGTTGGCGGATGACCTGATTGAGTTCGGGACTGAGTTGCCAGCGGTACGCCAAAGCGGCTGTGATGACAATCAGCAGCGAGCGCAGAATACTGCTCAACCAGATATTGCTGATCGGCACAAACCGCAAGCAAAGCCAGTTGGCGGCAAACAGCAGAACGAGCAGTATGATGGTCAACAGATGTCGCCTCGTAAGAATGCGGCAGCGGAATGTGAGATGCACGGTCAGCACCGCTAAGGCGTAATAAGTGACATCGGCTATCAGTGTGGCAAAGGCTGCACCGTCCATGCCCCAGCGAGGAATGAACATGTTATTCAGCAACAACGCCAAGGCGGTCAGCACAAACGAGAACAACAGTGAGAACGGGTAGAAACGCGAATAACTCAGGGCGGTGAAGGTGAACTGGAACGTAGCGACAAATAACTGCCCGATGCCTAACAGCAACACGGTACGTTTGGCTATAGCGTAGGTTTCACCGTTGGGCAGGATAGTGAAGATCAGATCAATATTCACCCATATTGCCGCAAGAATCAATCCGCCGATGAGCAGCAGATTACCGCTTACCTGCGCCAGGAGAGTGCCGGTCTCCTCGCGGTTGTTGTTCTTGATCGCCATTGACAGTTGCGGCGAGGCTATAGCCGTAAGCGAACGGTAGGGAATACTGACCATCACCGCTATATACGTAGCGATAGCGAAGATGCCTGTGTAATTCAGTCCCATCTGAGCCGTGATAAAGAACGATGAGAGCGTAGGCGCAAGCACTGACACAACTGCCGAAAGAACAAGAAACGCAGTATAATACAGATATTTGCGGACAAGAGGTTTGTTCTGCTTGAGATAGGCAAAATCCGGCTTGAGGCTTATACCGCCCAGCGAAAACAGATAGACGGCATTACACAAGGTAGCGAGCGCATATACGCCGATCAATGAGTACACAAAGCCGTCCATGGTCAGCACATCGAAGGCGTAGAGCAGATAGACGACGAGCAACCCGATGCGCGTCAACAGTTCGCGTACCGCACGCGGCACAACGATGTGCATGCGGACATTGGCGTTGGTCTCAAACACCGCTTGGTACAACATAAAGAATGCCAGCGGAAGAACGAGATAGTAATAGTTGACAAACAGCGGACTTTTCTCACCAAACCACTGATTGAGCGGTGCATAACAAGTGAGGAATAGTGCCGCTACAAGTAGAAACCCTATCATCGGCACCAGCATCGTCCAGAAAAAGAAGCCGTGCTCGTCAGACTGCGTGTTAGTGACTGCGTGTTGGTGACTGCATGCTGATGACTGCGTGTTGGTGACAAAGTACGGATAGAAGCGAAGGATGGAAGAGCTTGTACCGAGTTGCGCCAAGCCGATGAACAGCGTAGCGGCATCAATCAACACGCGCGCCAAACCAATCTCCTCGGCTGTAAGGAAACGGGTAATAACAAAGAATGTCGTCAGAAAGCCCACCGCCACCCCAAGATAGGTGACGATGGTGCCTCTGATGCTTTGCTTTGCTATTACGCCCATGGTTTATGGTTTTACTGCGTAAAACGTTAAACAGTTAAAGTGTTAAAATGGTTTTACTGCGTAAAACGTTAAAAAGTTACTTCTCAATATCGAGCAGTTCAACCTCGAAGATCAAGGTTGAGTACGGCGGGATACTGCCGGCAGCACGTTCGCCGTAGCCGAGGTTCTGCGGGATAAAGAAGCGGAACTTCGAGCCTACAGGCATCAACTGTACACCTTCCGTCCAACCCGGGATAACTTGGTTAAGACCAAACACAATCGGTTCGCCACGCTCCACGCTACTGTCAAACACCGTACCGTCGGTCAGCGTACCATGATAGTGAACCTTTACGCGATCCGTAGCAGTAGGTTTCTTACCTTTACCCATCTTCAATACTTCGTATTGCAGACCGCTCTCGGTAACGATCACACCCTCACGGAGTTTATTCTCCTCGAGGAACTTTTCGCCTTGCTCCTTGGTGTCACCATACTTGATGTGGTTGAGTGTGGCTTGGATATACTCGCTGGCTGAGCGGCTGTCAAACTGGCTCTCATCGCCGAGCAAACCGTTGAGAAGACCTTGCTTGATGAGTGCGAAGTCGATTTCCAATGACGGTTCACCAAACAGACCTTCATGGTCGGTTTCCTGTTTCTTGATGGTTTTACCGATCTGTTCACCCATATTCTTGAGTCGCGGGTTGCGCACATTCTCCTTCAGACCTTTGTTGATGTGCTTGATGAGGGTGGCTTTTTGTTTGCCAAGTGTATCATCAGCCAGCACGTACATGGCTATGTCACTACCATTCATCAAACCGAACGCATAGTTCAGCGAGTCGTTAAGCGACTTGAGTACAATTGTCTTAGCCTTGCTTGGGCACGTACCTTTGATAGGCTTTCCGGCCTTCTCAGTCGAACCTTGCGATGCAGCATATTGATTCTGGAAGAACTGACGGGCAAAAGCGGCATCCATCACAGTTGTGTCGTGCTCCAGACCGTTAACCAGACCTTGGAAGAACAACTTCTCGTTGAGCGTCCACGCGGGGTTGTCAGCCAAACCGCTCTTCTCGCACTCTGCAATACCGGCACCAATGCTCATACCGGTTTGCGCTTCATGTGACAGTTCGGGTACCGAGCCGTCATAACCAGCCTGCAGGGCGTCGATAAATTCCGCTACTGTTTCTGCCGAGCTGTCGTTGCTCAGAGTGTACACTTTGATCTGTGCACCGTTAATAATACCCAAAGCGAAGTTCATGGAGTCGTTCACATTCGACAGTTCTGCCTGTTGGGCTGTGTAGGTGTTGCCGCACGAAACCAATGCCATGGCGGCAAGAATGATAATTGATAATTTCTTCATTATTGTTGATTTATTGATCGTTAATTTTCGATATATCGGGATATCGACAAATCGATATTTCGAATTATTCAATGCCTAAAAGTTCTACTGTGAATACAAGTGCAGAGTATGGCGGGATCGTTGCGCCTGCACCACGCTCACCGTAACCGAGGTGGTAGGGAATGAACAGTTTGTACTTCGAGCCAACAGACATAAGTTGCAATCCTTCTGTCCAGCCGGCGATGACCTGATTGAGCGCGAACGAGATCGGCTCGCCGCGTTTGTAACTGCTGTCGAACACTGTACCGTCAGGCAGTGTGCCTTCGTAATGTACACGCACGGTGTCGGTGGCTTTTGGTTTTTGTCCGATGGTTCCGTCGAGCACCTCGTACTGTAAACCGGAAGCAGTGACTTTTACGCCCGGGCGTTTGGCATTCTCTGCAAGGAACGCTTCACCGGCTGCCTTTGCGGCTACGGAAGCTTTCTCTTCCAGTTCAGCAAAGAACTTGCTGATAGCCTGTTGTGCTTCCTGGAAACTTACTTTGGGTTGATTACCTTCCAGCATATCTTGTACGCCGGCTGCCAGATCGGCGTAGGCAAGTTCCTTCACGCCACTGGACTTCATCTGTTGACCTATCGAGAGGCCTAATCCATAACTGATTTTATCCATAAATTCATTTAATTATTTATTCATTTTCTAATTTGCCCATTTATTTGGTGAGTTCGAGGTAGCGGGAGAGATATTTGCCGATGATGTCGAACTCGATGTTTACTTCGGTGCCTACTTCGATGAATCGGAAATTCGTATTCTCGTAGGTGTAGGGAATAATACATACCGAAACGTAACCTGTGTCGCCCTTGACGTCGGGTTCGCAGACCGTGAGGCTGACGCCGTTGATGGTCACCGAGCCTTTATCCACGCAGAAGTACCCGCGCTTGATCATCTCGGGCGACGATTGATACGCAAAGCGGAAGTACCACGAGCCGTCTGTCTCACGACGCTCGATGCACGTGGCTTTCTGATCGACATGTCCCTGTACTATGTGACCGTCCAAGGCTTTGTCGAGCGTCATAGCACGTTCCAAGTTGACATAGTCACCAACTTTGAGTGCGTCGAGGTTCGTCAGTCGCAGCGTCTCTTGCATAGCGGTGACGGTATAGGTATCACTATCCGACGAAACAACCGTCAGACATACACCGTTGTGAGCGATGGACTGATCAATACTGAACGCGTCACCGAAAGGGTTGCGCAGTGTGAAATGTTTATTAGTCTGCTCTTGGTCAATTTTAACGACCTGAGCCATTGCTTCTACGATTCCTGAGAACATTTTGCAGAGGGAAATCTTTACGGGTTAACACAAATAGATATACTATAATCAGCACAGTGCTGATAGCCATGAGTAGCCACATGTTGTGGATGTAGTACAGACGCAGGGCGTAATAGACGGCAAGCAGACCGATGGTGAGTACGGTGTATTGTCCTATACGGCGCAGGTCGTAGGGTATCGGGGCTTTCTTTTGTCCGATAAAGAACGAGAGCAGCATAATCACGAAGTAACAAACCAAGCTACTGCCGCAACTTGCCCAATAACCGATGATCGGTACGAAGACTACCTGCAGTACAAGCGTGATAGCAAGTCCTATGAGCGAGAAGTATGCACCCCACTTGGTTTCGTCCGTCAGCTTGTACCAGAACGAGAGGTTGAAATATATGCCTTGGAACACGTACGTCCAGAGCACAACAGGCACGATCTTCAGTCCTTCCCAATATGCACTTGATACAATATAACGGAAGATGTCGAGGTAGAAGATGACGCCCAAGAGGATAAGGTACGAGAATATAATATAATACTTCATTGCATCGGCGTAAGCTTCAACGGAGTGGCGGTCTTTGTGCTTGCTGAACACAAACGGCTCGTACGCATAACGGAAAGCCTGCGTGAACATCATCATCACCATCGCCACCTTGAAGCATGCACCGTAGATACCCAATTGCGCCTGTGCATCATCGCCCGGATAGAGGTAAGGGAAAAGGATGCGGTCGAGCGTCTGGTTCATGATACCCGCAACGCCGAGCACCAACAGCGGCAAGGAGTAACGGAGCATAAGCCGCAGCACACCTCCGTCAAAACGTCCGCCTTTGGGCAACGTGAACGGCAGTAATACAAGCGTCTGGATGGTGGTAGCGAGGATGTTACTCAAGAAGACGTAGAACACATCGTTCTTGCCCAGCACAACGAGGAACAAGAGGTTGAAGGCTATGTTCAGCAGCACGAACAATAGTTTCAATCCGGCAAAGAGCATCGAGCGTTTCTGTTGGCGCAGATATGCAAACGGGATACAAGCAAACGCATCAATAGCCACCGTCACAAACATCATCGCCACAAACTCCGCATGGTCGGAGTATCCCAAGAGGTTCGCTATTGGCTGGCGGAAGAGGGTGACGAGTACTGCAAATACTGCACTGGTGGACAGCAGACACAGGAACGCTGTCTTATAGACAGTCGGGCTGTCCTGATCCTCGCGGTTGGCGAAACGGAAGAATCCCGTTTCCATGCCGTAGGTGAGAATCACGAGCAGCAAAGCAGTCCACGCATAGAGGTTGGTGACTATACCATAGTCGGCTGTCTGCTTGAGAACGTAGGTATAGAGCGGCACGAGCAGGTAGTTAAGAAACTTACCTACTATACTGCTTACTCCGTAGATGGCGGTGTCCTTCGCCAAGGATTTCATCTCACTCATTTTCCTGCTACAATTAACACTATTTCTCCTTTCGGTGGTTGTTGCTTAAAATGTTCTGTCAACTCAGCCAATGAGCCGCGAACGGTCTGCTCAAAGAGTTTGCTTATCTCGCGACTGACAGAAGCCTGACGGTCAGCACCTAAGACTCCTGCGAGTTGCTCCAAGGTCTTTACGAGGCGGAAAGGCGACTCATAGATGATCATCGTGTGGTCTTGCTCGGCAAGCAGGTTCAGTCTTGTCTGGCGACCTTTCTTTTGGGGAAGAAAGCCCTCGAAGTAGAACCGCTCACATGGCAGACCGGAATCCACGAGTGCCGGTACTAAAGCCGTTGCGCCGGGCAGACACTGCACATCTACGCCACGCGCCACACAAGCGCGAACCAGCATGAACCCCGGATCACTGATGCCCGGCGTGCCGGCATCAGATACGAGTGCAGCTTTTTCGCCGGCAGCGATAGCATCGGCTATGCGTTCGCAGGTCTCGTGCTCGTTGAACTTATGGTGGGCACGTAGCGGTGTGTGGATATCGTGATGCTTGAGCAAGACAGATGTGGTACGCGTATCTTCCGCGTAGATCACATCCACCTCTCGCAGCACACGCAGTGCCCGCATCGTGATGTCTTCCATATTTCCCACCGGCGTGGGGACAACGTACAGCATTCAGTTAACAATTAACAATTAATATTTTGCAGCGATTACTGAAAACGGCGACGTAATACGTTGATGAACAGTTCGTGAGTAGGCGACTGCTTGTCCCAACCGAAGCGCTCAATGAATGCTACTGCCTCGTCGAAGGAGTGCAGGGCATTGAGTTCAGTAAGGGTTTGTTGCAGCTTTTCTGCGTTACCGCCAAATAGTTCGCGCTGGAAGAGGAAACGGTCACCGATCGACACCGCCTGACGGATATCCGTTACGGCTGCACCAAAGAGTGAGGTCTGCTGCGGTGCACGCGGCGCCTCGGGTTGGGATACAGGTGCAGGTTCGGGTGCTGGCGCAGGCTGTGGCTCAGAAGCTTGCGGAGCTTCTGGAACCTCAGGAACTCCCGGAATTTCCAGTTGCGGCTCAGGCTCTACTACGGGCTGAGGTTCAACTACCGGTTCTGGTTCGGGCTGAAGCGCTACCTCGGGTTCCGGCTCTGCAACAGGTTCTACTACGGCTGCATCCTCTTGCGGCAGTTCAACGGTTGCCTCTTCGTCCTCGGGGTAAATGAGTTCGACATCCACCTCCGGTTCGGCTGTTACCTGAATACCTTCATCGAGGATCTTATTCATCCTCTCTGCCAGATCGGAACAGGCTTTCATGTTCTCTTCGAGTTGTGGTTGCAATTCAATGAACTTGTTTACCACACTCTCCAGTTTGGCTATACGCTCTTCTTGGGCAGCCAGACGTGCCTCAAGAGCTTCGAAATATTTGATTAGTTCGTTCATAACTGCGTGATTTTTACTGCGTGTTAGTGACTACGTGTTGGTGACTTTGTGTTAATGACTGCGTGTTATTTGGTTGCGTCTTCGAGTTTGCGCATGATTGAGAACATAAAGATAGCGGCTATAGCGCAAACGCCGACGAATACAGTCCAAACAAGCCACAAGGGCAGTTCACCCCAAAGGAATCCGCCTACGGAAACAAGCATGTTACCGAGTGCAGTAGCTACGAACCACAGACCCATCATCATACCTTTGTATTGAGGAGGAGCAACCTTGCTCACAAACGATATACCCATCGGGCTGAGCAGCAACTCACCAAACGTAAGAATAAGATAGGTAATGATCAGCACGTTGGCATTGACAAACTCGGCATTACCACTTGCCTTTGCCAGTTCCTGTGCAGCCGGGCTGAGCAGCGGCAGCGAACAGAATGCCATAAACACGTAAGCCAAACCGGCAACTAACATACCGTAAGCAATCTTTCTTGGTGCACTTGGTTCTTTGCCTTTAGCAGCCAAAGCACCGAAGATAGCCATGCTCACCGGTGTCAAAGCCACTACGTAGAACGGGTTGAACTGCTGGAAGATAGGAGCAGAAATATCGGTCTCGGCGGGATGGTTAAAGTATTTATATGCCAACGCACCGATAACAGCTACGCCCACGCAACCCCAGATTGTTTTCGCTTTCTGTGAGTTCTTGCCGAACACGCCAAACAATGCGTACACGAGGATAGCAACCAGCACAAGATTGATGATGTCGAACGCCATCGTTTGTACACCGGTCACAACGGGATTGACAAACTCGTTGGCGAAGTAAGTAAGTGTCAAACCGTTTTGGTGGAAAGCCATCCAAAAGAATAGTACAACAACGAATACGAGGCAAAGGGCGATTATACGTTTCTTGGTCTGCTCCGGCGTCAGTGTTTCTACTTTCTGTCCCGCCGCGGCTTGTTGTTTGGCGGTGTTCTCCACGTGCTTGAACCAAGGACGGCAAGCGTAGTAGATAGCAATACTCAATACAAGCGAAGCACATGCTACCATAAATGCAAAGTGATAACTGTCGTTCACGCTATAATGTAACGACTCCCTTGCCCAATCCATAATCTTCACGGCAGCTGTCGGAGCGAACATAGCACCGATATTGATTGCCATGTAGAAGAGCGAGAAAGCAGCATCACGGCGGTCGGCGTATTTCGGATCGTCGTAGAGGTTACCTACCATCACTTGCAGGTTACCCTTGAACAAACCGGTACCCAGACTGATAAGCACCAAGGCGGCAAACATTGCGGTCATCGGCAGGGCAATCGAACCATTGTCAATGCCGCCCAATGGTATAGCCAACAGCACATAGCCGAGGAACATAATGATAATACCGATGGTTACGCATTTGCCGTAACCGATTTTGTCGGCAAGAATACCGCCGACTAACGGTAAGAAATACACAAATCCGAGGAAACTGGCGTAGATCATACCGGCTTCACCGGCTGTCAGACCGAAGTTAGCGCGCAAGAACAGCGCGAAGACCGCGAGCATGGTGTAGTAACCGAAACGCTCGCCCGTGTTGGCTAATGCCAGGGCGTAAAGCCCTTTGGGTTGATTGTCAAACATAATGTATTGTTGTTTAATGTTATGTCGTTATTAATCCGCCAAGCATGGCGGATACATTATCGGGTAGCCATGTAGTGCCGCCAGCCGTGCTTGTCTTCTACGCGGGCATACTGGATGTCACGAATAGCTTGGTAGAGTCGCTGGCAGACTTTGCCCGCCTCATCGCCGTACTCATAGATTGTGCCGTTATCGGGGTCGATGATGCGAGAGATAGGCGAGATGGCTGCGCCCGTGCCACAGGAAGCGGCTTCCTCGAACGTACCGAGTTCGGTTACGGGAATCTTGCGTTGCTCCACACGGATACCGAGATCGTGGCAGAGGGTCATCAGACTGTCGTTGATGATGCTCGGCAAGATCGACTGCGAGAGCGGCGTGACGTAGGTGTTGTCCTTGACGAGGAAGATGTTTGCGCCTCCGCACTCGTCGAGGTACTTGTGTTCCTCGCTATCGAGGAAGAGCACTCCCATGCCCTGTTCGTGTGCAGGCTCTGTGGCGCGGAAGGATGAGGCGTAGTTGCCGCCAACCTTCCATTGACCTGTGCCAAGCGGAGCTGCACGATCCACATGACGGTTGATGATGAACGGCGTAGTGCCAAAACCTGCGGGGAAGTACGGACCTATAGGCGTTACTATGACGCAGAACTCAAACTCCTGTGCCGGGCTAACACCGACCTTGGGCGTTGTGCCGAAGAGGATCGGGCGGATGTAGAGCGTTGCGCCTGTCTCATAGGGTGGCAAGTAGTCGATGTTCTTGCGCACAGCCAGTTCGCAGGCTTCGATGAACAGGTCGGTGGGCACCGGTGCCATATACATCGCCTCTGCCGACTGCTGCATTCTCTTTGCATTCATTTCGGGGCGGAAGATGCTCACCTTGCCGTCAACGGTACGATAGACCTTCAGTCCCTCGAAAGCCTGTTGGGCATATTGAAGAGCGGTCGCTGCTGCGTGTACGGGTATAATAGGATCGGTAGTGGCGTAGGGTTTACTCCACACACCGTTCGCATAGTGACTCCGGACAATGTAGTCTGTCGGAGTATATGAGAATGTTAAGTTTGTCCAGTTTATTTTTTTCAATTTTGTTAAATTGTTAAGCTGTTAAATTGTTAAGCCGTTTGGGCTGTTGGTCCAAGATCCATGAGGGAGTCGAGGATGCTTGTGCCGTTGCCCCAAAAGTGCTCAAGGTCTGCTTGCATAAAAGTTGTTGTGTGCGCCAAACGTGCAAGCTGTTCGTTTGGGCGGTTATGTAACAGACGTACGATGACGTCGTGTAGTCCTTCGTTGAGGTCGAGCAGCCACTTCGTTTGCCGGGTATAGAACGGCGCAAAGAAATCTGCGTAGTAATCCCAGTAAGGCGACTTGCCGTACGCACTGCGGAGTGCCATCCAATGCTGGTGTTGCCAGTGCTGCTGGTAACTGACCTGCACGTCACGGGTCAGTTGTTTGTGTTCGACTTTGAGGACAGGGACGGTGAGTGTCACTTCGTGTCCTTGGATGTCGTGAATCAGGCAGCGGTTGCGGAAGGTCTGTTTGACAAAGGATTCCTGTACCTCTATCTGTACGTTATCCGCCTCAAAGAACGCTTTGTACCACGCCTCGGGTGCCATATATGCCGTTGGCAGGATCATCATTCGGCGTGCAGACCTAAGCGGTTCCAACGGATATGCCCTTTACCCCAAGGTTTGTCTTTCTCGATGCTGAGCCAGACGAAGATCGGTTGACCGACAATGTGGTCTTCAGGCACAAATCCCCAGTAGCGGCTGTCAGCACTATTGTGGCGGTTGTCACCCATCATCCAGTAGTAATCCATCTTGAAGGTGTACTCTTCGCCGATATGAATAGGCTGGAACTCATAGGCATCAGCAATGCGCTTGTAGAGCCAGTAGTTATCCTCGGTGATGAGGATGCGGTCGCCTTTGCGAGGAATATAGATGGGACCGTAGTTGTCACGAGTCCAATTGTTGTGCCCGAGCGGATAAACCGATCCTCCGTATTTCGAGGACTCCACTTCGATATTTAGAACGTGAGGGTTATTCTCCAGTTGCTCTTTCATTGCCCGGGTGAGCGGGTAATGATAGATATTGGCGTCAATCTTCAACCGGTCGTCCCGGCTTACGCCGAGCGAGTCAAGGAACGACTTGGTGAGAACGTGCCCGTCGGTGCGCACAAAGTAGTTAAGTTGCGCAAACTCGTGCGTGGGCTCTTGTTCCCATTGGCTGTTGGCTGTTGGCTCTTGGTCGTTAGTCTTAATGAAAATCACATTATCGATGATCTGCAGGGAGTCGCCGGGCGTGCCGACACAACGCTTGACGTAGTTCTCGCGGCGATCAACAGGACGAACGACGATGTCGCCGAAGATGTCTTTGCGAGTGTTCACGACGTGGCGACCGCGGTAATGGCAGAGGGTATAGTAGTCAGGGTTCTGGACTTTGGTGCAGACCGTATCACCGGCAGGAAAGTTAAATACTACTATATCGCCTTTTTGCGGAGTTTTCCAACCCGCGAGGCGTTTGTAGTCCCAATGGGGATGATCGAAGTAACTCTTGCCACCGCCGAGCCATTCAGGCATAGTGTGTTGCACAAGGGGCATACTCAGAGGCGTTTGCGGTACACGTGCGCCGTAACCCATCTTCGAGACATAGAGGAAGTCACCCACACGCAGCGTCTTCTCGAGCGAGGATGAGGGGATCTGGTAGTTCTGGAAGATGTAGATGTTGATGAAATAGACGGCTACAAGGGCAAAGACGATAGCGTCAATCCACGAGCAGATCGTATATAGCAGCGGATTAGCCTGCGGGTTGGCGGGTTCGTCTTTATCGGCAGGTTTGTACTTTCGCCACCAGCTCCAAGGGATGTATTTGGTGGTGAACAGGTCTGCGATGAAAGGAAGGAGGAAGAGCCAAAGCAGACTCAACCAATCTCCCCATGCAACCCAGATGACGAAAGCGATGTAGAGTGCACACCAGATGGCTGCACGAATCCACCCGCCACGGGGAACTTCGTTTATGCGTTCGTTGAATGATTTCATATTGCGTTGTTTCTGTTAGATCAGCCAAACTTGGCTGATGCTTTAATTGATGTTCATTACTTCGGTCATTGTGTGCCAGCCGCGTTTGCCGGCGAGGTATTCAGCAGCGAGGACTGCACCGAGGGCAAAGCCCTGACGAGATTTGGCTTCGTGGCGGAGAGTGAGGATGTCCGCTTCACTTTCCCAGCGCACCTCATGGATGCCGGGTACTTCGCCTTCGCGGATACTTTCAATAGGGCATCTTGGCTGTTGGCTATTTTTGCTTAGCTCTTGGCTTATTCCATCGCGAAGCGTGACGGCAGTGCCGGAGGGTGCGTCAAGTTTGTGGATGTGATGCACCTCGGTGATAGAGGGAGTGTATCCACCCGAGTGATGCAATAACTGTGCCAGATAGCGGTTGACGGCAAATAATATGTTGACGCCGACACTGTAGTTGCTGCTCCAGATGATTCCCGGGTGGTCATTGTTCAGCTCGTCGCGGAGGGCAGCAGCGTTCCAGCCGGTTGTACCGCTGACTACGGGAACGTTTTGGGCGATGGCTTGGCGGATATTGGATTCTGCGGCATCGGGGCGGCTGAACTCGATAGCCACATCGGCTGAGCGGAAAGCCGGGCTGTCGAAGGTTTGTGTGGAGGCAAACGGGTCGATGACGCAGACTATCTCATGTCCGCGAGAGAGGGCAACGGATTCAATCATCTTGCCCATCTTGCCGTATCCTATAAGTGCTATCTTCATTTGATTTGGCGTGGTCTGTTCATTATTGTAATGCGCATTGCGAGTACGCACAACGGGTGTGCGCACACAAAAAAAGCCTACAAAGGTACAAAAAATAATTGAGAATTGCAAATTTTTGGTCAAAATTTTGTCAGATAGCAAGTGAAGATTGATAATATGCAATAGAAATGAGCGATTTTATAGGCAAAAACGATGGGGGATGGGATGTGTTTTTAAGGATTTTTACAACAAAAACCATATAATACTACGTATTATATGTAATAAGGTAAAAAAATGTAAAATCAAGGATTTATCCTATGGTTATCTTATGGTTATGTTGTGGTTATCATGTGGTGAGGATCCGACAACGGTCTAATGCGGGGTGGGAAACGGAGCGAGGCGGAAGGGAGGCGAGGGCGAGGTTGAGGGGATGCGGGAATTTGATAGAGGCTAAGTGGGAGATTGTAATGTTTGGGTGCGAAAAGAGGAATAAATGAGAAAATATGAAAAATTATTGAAATAAATTTGCTTATTCAAAAAAGATTTCGTATCTTTGCGGTGAAATTGGGACAAATGCATAGTTATATGCTTTATAACATAATAATAACCTTTTTAAAACAAAAAAACACAAAAATCATGAAGAAAATCTTTTCTTTGTTTGCTGCTGTGCTCTTTGCCGGCAGTATGATGGCTGCAGATGTGCTGAGCATTGACTTCACAGCCGGTCAAGGTTCTTGGACAATCAATGACGTGGAACTGGATGGTATCAGTTACGTTTGGCAGCAGAATTCCTCTTATGGAATGAAGGCAAGTGCCTATGTAAGCGGCACGAACCACGCTACAGAGAGCTGGCTTATTTCTCCGGCTATTAACTTGAGCGGGGCAACTGAGGCTACTCTTGCGATTTCGCATGTTCGCCGTTATGGTGATGTTTCTCATCTTTCTGTTAAGGCTACTGCTGACGGTGAGAACTGGTCAGCTTTGACTGTTTCAGCTTGGTCAGACGGAAGCAACTGGACATTTATTGATGCCACTGCCGATTTGAGCGATTTTGCAGGTGAGGAAAGTGTGAAGATTGCTTTCGTTTACACTTCCACTTCTTCCGCTGCCGGAACATGGGAAATCAAGACAGCAAAAGTTACCGCTGATGTCGAGGAAGGTCAAGGTGGAGGTGGCGAAGAGCTCACCGACCCGACCAACTGCGCTGAGGCTCGTGAAGCTGCTTTGTCGGTTAGCGCTAACAACGAAGAGTACAATGGTGGTAAGGAGTACACCATCCAAGGATTTGTAACATCTATCGCTTATGCTTGGAAAGACGGCTCAATGAGCTTCTGGATGGCTGACGAAGCTAACGGCGGTAATGTTCTTGAGGCTTACAAGTGCGCTATCGAGAAAGAAGAGGACGCTGTACGCGTAGGTGACAAAGTTGCTGTTACCGGTAAGTTGACCAAGTTCAACACCACTCCGGAGTTTGCTGCCGGTTGCACCGTTGAGATTCTGGAGAGAGCTGCTGCTCCTGTAAACCTTGGTGAGAAGACTATTGAGGAGTTCCTTGCACTTAAGAACGCGAAAGACACTTGCGTTTTGACGGGTGTTGTTAAGAACATTGTGAACACCACCTACGGTAACTTCGACCTTGAGGACGAGACGGGTACGGTATATGTATACGGTCTGCTGACCGCTGCCGGCGAAGCAAAGAAGTTTGCTGAGATGGGTGTTGAGGAGAACGACATCCTGACCATCAAGGCTGTTTATGGTGAACATAATGGCACACCTCAAGCACCGAACGCTGTATTTGTATCGGTAGAGAAAGGCGAGAAACCCGAACCTCAGACTATCGAGTTGGATGTAGTTTACGGCGAAGCTGCTTTGTATGCAACACAGGGAATCTGGCAAATCAATTTGTATAAAGATTATGATTCTGAGACTCAGACGGTAACCTATCCTGACTTGTATATCGGTGTTACACCGAAGAGTGCAACCACTATTGCAGGTATCTACTCGATAGAGGAGGAGATTGCGTTCGTTGAGGTGGATGTAGCATTAGAGCAAACCGTTACTGCAACAGAGGCTACAGACCTTGAGGTTGTCTGCCTTGGCAATGGCGTATATAGCTTCTATATGGAGTTTGTAGGTGACGACGGTAATACTTACGTTCTGGATGCCGAAGTACCTGTTCTTGCGTACAACGGAGAGAGCGAGGAGGTAGAAGAAATTGAGCTTGAAGACAATCCTGAGACCGGTGTTGAGAGCACGAAGGTTGCTGACAAGGCCGTTAAGTTCATTGAGAACGCAACGCTGCTGATCGAGCGCAACGGTATTCGTTACAACGTAATGGGACAGGTTGTTCGTTAAGCAATAGACGACAAAATCTCGTCAAAGACGAGGGAAATGAGCCGCTACGAGAAATCGTGGCGGCTTTTTTAGCGATAATTCAAAGAATTATGAAAAAAAATACTGCAAAATTTGGAAATGTGGATTTTTTTTTGTAAATTTGCAGGCGCTTTCGGCAGATAGCGGATTATATTGATTGATGAATACAGGTTTGGTGATCAAATCGACGGGAAGTGCCATCGGGGTGTTGACTTCGGAGGGCGAGAACGTGGATTGTCGGATAAAAGGCAATCTGCGTATTGCGGGTATACGATCGACTAATCCTGTGGCAGTAGGGGATCAGGTGACGATAGAGCGTCAGGCTGACGGCACGACATGGATTACGTCGGTATTGCCGCGACGGAACTATATCGTAAGGAAGAGTACGAACCTGAGCAAACAGTCGCATATATTGGCGGCGAACATCGACCAAGTGGCACTATTAGTGACCATCAAACACCCCGAAACCTCGACAACGTTCATCGATCGGTTGTTAGCAACGGCTGAGGCGTACAATGTGCCGGCGATGTTGGTGTTCAACAAAGTTGACCTGTTGTCGCCCGAGGAGTTGGAGGAGTTGGACGCATTGCGCGCACTATATGAGTCGATCGGTTACCCGACATTTGCCATCAGCGCCAAGTACGGAACCATCGAGGATTTGAAAAACGAATTCATCGGGAAAACGACCCTGCTGAGCGGCAATTCGGGCGTAGGCAAATCCACGCTGCTGAATGCGATCTTCGGCGAGACGATGACCCGCACGGCGGATATAAGTCAGGCACACGACAAAGGGATGCACACGACGACGTTTAGTGAGATGTATTTCTTGGAGAAGTCAGAATTCAGAATTCAGAATTCAGATTTTAGAGATCAGAATTCAGATTTTAGTGGGGCGATAATTGATACGCCGGGAGTGAAGGGGTTTGGTACGATAGATATGCAGAAAGAGGAAGTGGGACATTACTTCCGCGAGATCTTTGCTAAAAGCCGGGAGTGCCGGTACTCAAACTGTCTGCACTGCGGCGAACCGGGATGCGCTGTGCTGCCGGAAGTGGGACAGACGATAGCCGAGTCGCGGTTTGACAGCTATCTGAGCATTTTGAGCGATGCGGGAGAGGGGAAGTACAGATGATTTATGATTTCAAATTTACGATTTCAAATTTAGGGATTTGAAGATTTAAAAATTAGATATTTTAGATGAAAGGAATTATTTTAGCAGGTGGAAGTGCGACAAGGCTTTACCCGTTGTCGAAGGCAATCAGCAAGCAGATTATGCCTGTTTATGACAAGCCGATGATCTACTATCCGTTATCCACGTTGATGATGGCAGGAATCCGTGAGGTGCTGATCATCTCCACACCGCGCGATCTGCCGATGTTCGAGGAGTTGCTTGGCGATGGCAAACGCATAGGGATGCGTCTGGAGTACAAGGTGCAATTGGTTCCGAACGGTTTGGCACAAGCGTTTGTGTTAGGCAAAGAGTTCCTGAACGGCGAGCCGGGTTGCCTGATACTTGGTGACAACCTGTTCTACGGACACGGCTTCCGTCATATCTTGCGGGATGCCGTGGAGCAAGTGGAGACCAAGGGCGGAGCATGTATCTTCGGTTATGAGGTAATGGATCCGCGTGCGTACGGCGTAGTGGAGTTTGATGGAGAAGGACGTGTGCTCAGTCTTGAAGAGAAACCCGAAAAACCGAAGTCAAACTACGCAGTGCCTGGGTTGTATTTCTACGATGACACCGTGACGGAAAAAGCCGCAGCACTCAAGCCTTCGAAGCGCGGTGAGTACGAGATTACCGACCTGAATAAGACGTATCTGGAAGAAGGCAAACTCAGTGTGAAGTTGTTCTCACGGGGCTTTGCGTGGCTGGATACGGGTAACTGCGACAGCCTGATTGAGGCGGGTAACTTCATTGCCACGATACAGAACCGGCAAGGGTTCTACGTAAGTTGCATTGAGGAGATCGCATGGCGCAACGGCTGGATTGACAATGCGCAGTTGCGTGCGTTGGGCGAAGAGATGGGTAAGACGTCATATGGACAGTATCTTATCCGTTTGGCGCAGTAGTTGGCTGCTGATCGTTGTGCTATTGCTGGTGGGTTGCGGAAAGCAGCCCGGCAGAGAGCATGGCGGTGAGGAGCGTGACAGTGCGGCAGTGGCGGAGATTCTTGCCAGCCGACATAAGGTTTTTGAGTCGGAGAACGAGATTATACGTTTCGTCAAGGCAGACAGCAACCGCTGGGTGCAACATGAGTTTGGCTGGTGGTACAGGTACACGCACAAGAGCGACAAGCATGTTGAACATGAGCTTATTGCTCCGGCAACTGACACGTGCATGGTTATTCATGAGCGGGTGTACACACTTGACGGAAAGCTGATTGTGGATGCTATACGTGAGTACGACTCTAGCAGTACGTTCAGCGAACAGGATGAGCCGTTTGCGTACCAGATTATGCTACGCGAACTTGTGCCGGAAGATACGATTGTGATGCTTGTGCCGTGGGCATCGGCGTACGGCAAAGAGGGCAAAGGGTTTGTGCCGCCCGAGACGAATCTGTGCGTTGAGTTGACGATAGAGAATAGATTATGAATATGAGAATAAATACGATTTTGGGATGTCTGCTGCTGTTGGCAGCGGTAATGACATCGTGCAACCAGAACAGTTACTCTGCCAAGAGAAACGCGGAGGATAAACTGATTGAGAAATTCATTAAGCGTCAGGGTATTAACATTATTTATGAATACCCCGATGAGAGCGTGTGGAAAGAGAAAGACTACTTGAAAGTAGCGGGGTACGACGATTTGTATTTCCATCTTGTTGAACGCGGTGATACGAGTTATTCGGTGAAAATGGGTGACAAGATCCTTGTGCGATACATCCGTTACAGCTTGACTGAGATAGCCGATACGTCACGGTACATGAACACCTCGGAACAAGCGTATCCGACCGAGTTTGACTACCAGATTGATTACACAAATGCGTGTGTCGGTTGGCACGAGGCTGTGCGGCTGATGAAACATTCCGGTGCTGCGTGCAAGATCATCTGCCCGAGTAAGCAGGGATTCGATGAGGCGAAAAGTACGGTGACACCGTACGGTTATGACATGTATATTCAAATACCGAGATATTGATTATGTTAGTAAAGAGTATTTCAGGAATACGCGGCACGATAGGCGGTCGCGTGGGAGAGGGATTGAATCCCGTTGATATCGTTCGATTCAGTGCGGCTTATGCCACACAACGGCGCAAGGCAATGCCCGAGAACAAGACGTTGATCGTAGGCCGTGATGCGCGCATCAGCGGGCAGATGGTGGATATGTTAGTCAGCGCCACGCTGAGCGGAATGGGTTACCGGGTGGTGAACATCGGTCTGGCGACCACGCCGACTACCGAACTGGCTGTAATAGGCGAAAAAGCTGCCGGAGGAATCATTCTGACAGCAAGTCACAACCCGATGCAGTGGAACGCGTTGAAGTTGCTGAACGAGAAGGGAGAGTTCCTGTCGGACAAAGAGGGCAAAGAGGTGCTGGCTATCGCCGAGAAAGAGGACTTTGTGTTCGCAGAGATTGACGCTTTGGGCAGTATAGAGCACAAGGATTACCTACCCTACCACGTGCAGAATGTGTTGAATCTGAAGTTGGTGGATACCGAGGCTATTCAGAAGGCGAATTTCACCGTTGCCATCGACTGCGTGAACTCTGTAGGCGGTTTGGCTATACCGGCGATGTTAGAGGCGTTGGGCGTAAAGAATATTATCCGCCTGAACTGCACTCCAGACGGACATTTCCCGCACAACCCCGAACCGATACCGCAGCACCTGACGCAGATAAGTGACCTGCTGAAAGAGGGCAAGGCTGATGTAGGATTTGTTGTTGACCCCGATGTGGATCGGTTGGCAATCATCTGCGAGAACGGCGACATGTTCGGCGAGGAATATACCTTGGTGAGCGTAGCGGATTACGTATTGAAACACACGCCGGGTAACACAGTGAGCAACCTGTCGTCGAGTCGTGCGCTGGCGGATGTAACCAAGCGTTACGGCGGCACGTACGAGGCATCGGCGGTAGGCGAGGTGAATGTGACGACGCTGATGCGCAAGAACGGTGCAGTGATCGGCGGTGAGGGCAACGGCGGCGTGATCTATCCCGCAAGCCACTACGGCAGAGATGCACTGGTGGGCGTGGCATTGTTCCTGAGCCATCTGGCACACAGCGGCATGAAGGTGAGCGAACTGAGAAAGACCTACCCCGAATACTTCATATCCAAGAACAGGATTGACCTGACGCCGGAGATGGATGTAGATGCCTTGCTCGAGCGCATCAAGCAGAAATATGCCAACGAGCGCATCACAACGATTGACGGTGTGAAGATCGATTTTGCCGACGGTTGGGTACATCTCCGCAAGTCGAATACCGAGCCTATTATCCGCATCTACAGCGAGGCACACACCGTAGAGGAGGCAGACAAACTGGCACAAATGATAAAGGACGCGATATGAATATTTTGATTACGAACGATGACGGTTGGGGAACGCAGGGGATACTGACGTTGGTGAAGACGATGTTGCCACTGGGACACGTGACGGTGATTGCACCAGATGGTCCGCGTAGCGGTTACGGCGTAGGTATAACCGTCAACAGACCGATGTACCTGACGAGGATTGACGGCTCGGAGTACGGGCTTAGCGAGGCGGAGATCTATACGACCAACGGCACACCGGCGGACGCTTTGAAACTGGCTATCAATGCGCTGTACGAGGGTGATGAGAAGAAGATTGATCTGCTGGTGTCGGGTATCAACCACGGTTCGAACGCCTCGGTCAATGTTATCTACTCGGGCACGATGGGTGCATGTCTGGTGGCAGCCGAGCACGGGATTCCGGCGATAGGATTCTCGTACAACGACCACTCAATGGATATAGACCTGAGTTATGCGGAAAAGTATATCCCCGAGATTACCCGTCATCTGTTGGAAGAAGGGATGCCGTACGGGATTTGCTACAATGTGAATTTCCCGATAGGACCGATCGAAGGAATACAGTGGACGCGGCAAGCTATGGGACACTGGGAGAAGGAGTTAGCACCGCACGTTGACGAACAGGGGCGTACGTACTACACGCTTGTAGGCACGTATATCAACCACGAGCCGGAAGCTGAGGATACAGATGAATATGCGATAGCGCATCACCGCATCAGTATTACGCCTACGAGCCTGGATCTGACGGCGTATCAGATGCTATAAAATGTTGAGTGTTTAATGTTGAGTATTGAGAGTCGTTTAGCGTTTAGAGAGATTGAGTGATGAAGCGTTGGGATACAATATGGTTGGGAGCCTTGATCGGGCTATTGTTACCGGCCTTGTTTTGTCTGGCTTATGCCCACACAATCAGTTTGCAGTTTCTGTGGCAAGAAGGGATGTTCGAAACGCTCAAACCTGTCATAGGACAAATGATGCTGCTTAGTACGTTTGTGGATATGGCAGCGATGTTTCTGCTGTACGAGTTCAATCTGTGGCGAATTGCCAAGGGGATCGTTCTTGGGATTATTCCTTATATGGCAGCGGCTATACTTTTGTTGTAGATGTTAAGCTGTTAAACGGTTAAATTGTTGCGATGAAATACTTCCTCATAGCCGGTGAAGCGTCAGGTGACATGCATGCCGCCAGGCTGATAGCCGCTTTGCGGGAAATTGACAGCGAGGCTACCTTTGCCGGTTTGGGCGGTGACAAGATGCAAGCGGAAGGTTGCCGACTGTATCAGCACTATTCGAAGATGGCATATATGGGGTATGTGGCGGTACTGATGCACCTGAAAGATGTGCGCAACAATATCCGCATAACCCAAAAGGCTATACTGAGCGAGCGCCCTGACGAACTGATACTGATAGACTACCCGGGATTCAATCTACGGATGGCTAAGTTCGCAAAGCACCATTTGCCCAAGACGAAGGTAACGTACTATATCCCTCCGAAGATCTGGGCTTGGAAACAGTGGCGGGTGCATGATATAGGCAAGTACTGCGACAGGATATTAGGAATCTTTCCGTTTGAGCCGGAGTTCTACGCGCGGTATGGCTATGAGTGCACGTACGTAGGCAACCCGACGGTGGAAGCGGTGGAAGGATTCAGGATTCAGGATTCAGGATTCAGGATTCAGAAAGACTATGTGGCGGTATTGCCGGGGAGCAGAAGACATGAGATAGAGAACTGTCTGCCGAAGATGCTTGCCGGAGCAGAGCTGGCTATACGCGATGTGCCGGGTATAGAGCAGATCGTAGTGACACAAGCTCCCGGGATAGAACGGGAAGTATATGAGCGGTTGTGTGCAGGGCATAAGGCTGTGACACTTAGGGAAGATACATATAATGTGGTTCGTGGCGCGAAGGCTGCTGTGGTGAACTCGGGGACGGCTACCTTGGAAACAGCATTGTTGGGCTGCCCACAGGTTGCGGTGTATCATGTGGCGTGCGGACACTTGTTGAATTTGATGCGACCGATACTATTCAAGATACCGCATTTCACACTGGTGAATATTGTAGCAAAAAGGGAAGTGATCAAAGAGTTGTTAGCGTACGAATTTACCGATGAGACCGTGCGCGACGAACTCCATCGTTTGCTCACTGATGACGCGTACGCAAGGCATATTCGCAGCGGTTATGACGAAGTCAAGCGTATATTAGGCGACAGCCGTGCAGCCCAAACCGCCGCAGCCATCATTTGCAACAAATGCGAAAATGGTAAATGAGAAAATGAATAAATGATAAAAGATATGTCCCGCACACTGAAGACCATCCTTATCATCACCACGTATGTGGCACTCGCCGTGTTGACGGTGTACTTGTTTCCGCGTTACAACAACGCCTTCAACTACCACTTCGAGGTCGGCAAACCTTGGGGTTATGATCTTGTGACGGCGGAGTTTGACTTCCCGATATACAAGACTGACGCAGCTATTCAGCGTGAGCAACAAGAAGCCATACGGGACATTACACCATGTTATATCCGCACGCGCGAGTTGCCGAACGGAGTGTTTGTTTCTACGCTTGAGGAGCGCGAGAAGTTGCAGAACGAGGGTTACAAGCGTATAGCCATTCGCACTGACCGTCACTCAGCCACTACGTTACCGCTCAGTGATCTGCTGACGCCTAAGATGGCGTATGAGCGTTACGGTGAGCAATATGAACCGAACATTGTAGCCGACTCGGTAGCCAACGCCAACCTCCGCCAAGTGGCGATAGAGTCGGTATCGCAGACCTTCGGGCTGGTGCAGAGCGGTGAGCGTATCATCGACCGCGGTGAGATCGTTACCGCAGAGACCTATCAGATTCTGACCTCTCTGGCGCGCGCCTACTCGGAAAAGAACATCACCCGTCAGCAGACAGTATATGTGCAGATCGGTTACCTGGGGCTTATTGTACTGCTGATTGTGTTCTTTGTGCTGTATCTTGCTATCATCAAACGTGATCTGTTTGTGCAACTGCACTCGACCCTGTTCTTTTGTCTTCTGATAGCTATCTTCATAACGGCATCGTTCCTTATACTGCGGTTCACGTCGGATGACACGCTGCTGTATATAGTGCCGTTTGCATGGTTGGGAATTCTGACGACGGTGTTCTACGACCCGCGCACAGGCTTAGCGGTACATGCCATCACCATACTGATTGTGTCACTGGCTACGCCGTCGCCGTTTGCGTTCCTGTTCACGCAGATCATAGCGGGTATAGTGGTTATCTATTCGCTCCGTAAGATGACGCAGCGCGCTCATCTGGCTCATACAGCGATACTGACCGGTGTGGCGTACGCGTTTGTCTATACAGCACTGACCTTCACTACCACCGGCACATATACGCACCTGCAACCGCGCATATATATGTTTATTGTTGCTAATGCCGTGTTGATCATTTGTGCTTACGGTGTGATCTATGTGTTTGAGCGGATGTTCGGTTTGGTGTCCGACGTGACGCTTGTCGAATTGTCGAACGTCAACTCAGACCTGATGCACCGCTTTGCGGAGGAAGCTCCGGGTACGTTCCAACACACGCTTCAGGTGAGCAACCTCGCTACCGAGGCGGCGAAGAAGATTGATGCCAATGCGCTGCTCGTACGTACCGGCGCACTTTACCATGACATCGGCAAGCTTATGGCACCGCAGAACTTCACCGAGAACCAGCAAGGCGGCGACAATCCGCTAAGCCGGATGTCAAATACTGATGCGGCACGCACGGTCATTGAGCATGTGAGCAACGGGTTGGCTCTTGCCTCCAAGCATCACTTGCCGCAGATCATCCGTTCGTTCATCGCCTCGCACCACGGTACATCGCTCACGCGGTACTTCTATAACTCCGAGGTCAATGCCCACCCGGGCGAGAAGATCGATGAGTCTTTGTTCCGCTATCCCGGTCCAAAACCCACAACGAAGGAAACGGCTATTCTGATGATGGCGGATGCTGTTGAGGCACGTAGCCGCAGCCTGAAGGAATATACGGAGCAGTCGATTGCCGAGATGGTTAATCAGATGATTGACGCGCAGATCCAGGATGGTCAGTTCGCCGAGACGCCACTCTCGTTCAGCGACGTGGAAGCCATCCGTGAGGTATTTACAACAAAACTGGTGGCTATTCACCACCAGCGTATTGCGTACCCGACGCTCAACAAAACGAAGGAAGAAGGGCAGAAGTAATTACTCAGCCTTCCTTCCGTACAGATCGTACAACGTCTCTCCCTTACGAATGTAAAGTTGTCCGTTGATGAACACTTTCTGTGTCTTACGGCTGCCGGTGGAAATCTCTCCGACAGCGGAGTTGACTTTCTCTATAACGGTGAGGTTAAGGGCATAAACCGAGTCACAGCCATTGACTGAGGTGTAGGATGCCACGAGGGTTGTGTCGCCCACAGGCATTTCGCTCAGGTCGTACTGCTGCCACATTACCTCATCTCCTTGTTCGATCGTCTTGCTGGCTGTCAGTCGCATAACCGGGCTGACGATCACTACCAGTTCGACGATGGAGTCACCTCCAAATTGGTTGCGTTCACTCACGCGCACTGAATCAACCATAGAGCGGCGATAGGTTTTGCCCTCATATACGTAGCGTTCGCCGGAGCACAAACGTACTGTATCGTTGCCGTATGTGATGATCATCGGCTCAACGGTCAGATGGAGTACGTGAGCCGAGTCGCAGCCGTTGATTGAGGCGTAATGTACGATGAGTGTCGTATCGCCTACAGGCAACTCACTGACGGCTATTCCCTGCCATGTATCAGACAAACCTACACGGGTTGTCATATTGTCCTCTGTCAGGTACACGGGATTCGTTGTGAGCGTAAGCAGAATGACCGAGTCACCGCCAAGCATATTCTTTTCCTCAAGCAGAATTGAATCCTGTGTGTCAGCGAAATACCACACGCCGCGGTACTCAACCGAGTCGCCCTCGCAGAACACACTCTCGTACGTGCTGTAGGTCGTTGGCGGCTTGGAAATAGTTATCTCGCGTATAATGGGTTCAGCTGCATTGTAGAAGTCGTTTCCGTCTTGCGTAGCAGTAATTGTGATGGCACCTGCAGAAAGGGTTACAAGCACATTCTCGTCATTGATATAAGCAACCGTTTCGTCCGAGCTCACAAACAGCACATCAAGTCCTGAAGACGCCGTGGCAGTCAGTTGGAACGATTGTCCGGCATAGAGTTGCGGTATCTCGTCCTCCCATGTGATGGTTTGCGAGTGCTTCTCTTGCACAACAGTTACCTCTACCTGCACTTCGGCTGTGGCGTAATATGCCGTGTTTTCCGGAGTAAAGATGACGGTATATGCCTGTGTTCCTGTTTCGTCCGGCACGATGGTCGGATCCTTCCATGCGAACGAACCATCCACGGAAGCAACACCACCGGTGAGTCTTGCGTCTGCGAGCGACTCGCCTACAACGATTGATCCGGCTTGCGGAACTTCGCTGATGGTCACAGGTGTCAGTTCGATAACGATGGTCTTCGTATCTGAAACCGATTCATAGCGATCGTCACCAGCCTGATAAGCGGTAATAGATACCGATCCGGCAGTGAGGATGACCAAGCGGTTATTCTCCACATACGCAATCGTACTGTCCGAACTCAGGTAAACGACCTCTAAGCCGCTGGTAGCTTTTGCCGATACACTGATATCGTCCGTTGTCAAAGCTGTTTCGGGTAATACAAAGTCTGTAATAGTTTGGTGAAATGCAACAGCAGTGATGCTCAGATTGATTGTGTGCTGAGTAGGCGAATCCTTACCGTCGGTGATAGTGACGCTTCCTGTGTAAGTGGCGTTCTTTTCACGCGGTGTGATAAACACTTCAAAAGTTTCCGTTGTCATATCGGCACAATCGCTACCGATTGCAGTCTTTGACACCCCGAACTGACACGCCTCATCGTCACTTATGACAGATATATCCACTACATCAATATTTGAGCGTGAAACGGATATTGTTCTCGACCATCTGACATTTCTTTCTGCATCTTCCGATATATAGTCTTCGCTAACTATCAATTCTTTTTTGCGTGGAATAGAGATGTTCGTCACATCTTGTTCCGCATACTCACCTGAACGGAAACGTATCTTCGTAGCCGTCTCGTTGAGCGTGTAAGGACCATAGTTCTTGTTGCTCGTTTCTAATGTGACCGTAGCCACCTGTTTCCACTCAAGTCCAGAACCAAAATTGGCATATTGTTCTACATATATAGGCTCACGCTCTGACCATAGGTACTTAAGACTACCGCACTTGCCTGTAAATGTCAGTGTAGTCGGTTTGCCTACGAGTGTAAACTCTTTGGATGCCATTGTCGTTTTGTCGCCTTTTGAGAACGAAAAACTTTGATCAGCCAAAGCATATTCGTCACACGATGAATTAGGGTCACGTACCTTGATTTGTTTACGATACGTAGCCTTAATCCATTTCTCACCATTAATCTCTCCACCTGCTTGAGTAGCAATGATATATACTTCTCCCGTTTTGCCGGTTATGGTGAGAGTGGCATTATTTTTACCGCTAAGCGTGACACAATCCGATGACCCTTCTTCCAGTTCGTAACTGACCTCTCCGCCACTGGTGGCAGTAGCCGTCAAGGCAATTGTATTAGGGGTGGCATTGGTCTTCAAACTCAACAGGTTTTGCTCCCAAATGATAAACTGTTTTTTGTCAGCAGTAACGGTGAACTGTTTGGTGTCGGTAGCCGGACTATATATATCGTTTCCTTCAGCATATACTGTGATGTTAGAAACGCCTTTGCCGACAGCATACAATGTCGTACCGTCTTCCGAGACAGTAATAACATCGCCATCGCTACTGCTGTATGTTAACACAGCCTCTTCGTTATCCGCTGTTGCAATTGCCACACCGCTCAATTCGTCTTCCTCATTCATGGTGAAGTTGGTTGCCGAAAGTTCGCTGTTCCAAAGAATGGCTTGTTGGCGCTTGGTAGTAGTGCCTTGAACAGTTACAGTCTTAGTAACCGAGCCGTTGTCCAACGTAATCGTTCCGCTGTGCGTATTGACTTCGTTGTCGCGGTTGTAAGCAACCGTAATCACCTCTGTGCCATAGCTTGCTTTCCTTCCGAACGAAGGCGGCGTAACTGTAAAGAACGCGGGATTGCTGCTACTAACAGTCAACGGCTCAACATTGCACCATTCTACTTCAAATGACAATTCCGATTTTCCCGAACTAATAGCCCCGGATCCGAAATCCAACGAGCTGATTGCTTCTTCATTGACTATAGGATCATGCACATAACTTTGATCACTAACGCGGATATCGGCATAGGTTCCTGTCAAGTTTCCACTATAGCACAACTTGATATACTTTGTTGATTTGGTCAATGTAAGAGTCTGTTCATCGCTCCATGATGTATTCTTTGACTCGTTCGACCAGACACGTGACCAATTGCTATTGTCTTCACTCTCATCCACGTACCAATTAGGGTTCGTGGCAGCCCATGAACTTACCTTGTATTTGAACTTCAACTGATATGGAATACTTTGTCTGTTAAGTGCAATGACTATATACTTATCATCCCAATTAAAGTTTCCACCTTTCAGTTCAACTCCATTATTCCACGAAGCCTTATTGCTCGCAACAATGACTTTGCTGTCATTGAAGTGCGATTCTGTCATTGTGGTATTGTATGGCAATTGGGCAAGGACTCCTATTGAGTTCCCTGCCAGCATTGCCAACAGTAATCCTGTTTTAAGTAAATTTTTCACTATTTTGCGCGATTTCCAAATATATCAAATATCTCATCACCGTTGCGGATGTACAGTTGACCGTCAATGATGACTTTCTGGATGCGGGCACCGTTAGATACGACATCCTCTACGCCGGATTGCTCACCGGTATCGGCGAAGTTCACGCGGTAGATGTTATATTCACCTGTCTGAGCGAAGTCGTCGGCGATGACATATACATGAATGCACTTAAGTGTAGCATCAAAGGCGATGAATGCCTTTGCAGCAGCACCGTTACTTGTTGCGCCGAACTTCACGCAGTCGTCACAGTAGCTGCTGCTTACTGTGGCTTCATTGTTAGCGAACGTGAGAGCCACGCCGTCCATTGTAAATGCCTTCAATTGGTTGTTGTAAACAAGCTCAACATCGTCAATATATACAGAGTCTAATACTTTATCATGCGACGAGCCGCCACCCGGAGTCATGTTCGTTGTGAAGGTGGTTAGAATATAGGCAGGTTTTTCGTCTTTGTTTGCAGCCACGTACTCAAACGGTACAGCCAGGCGTTGCCAACTCATATCGGAAGTAGCGGAATAGTTGATTTCCGCATTACCGATTTTTACAGCCGAATAATCTGTTGCTTCCGGATCCTGATAGCGGGCATTGGTGGTAATCACTGCATTCAGACGAGCCTTGTTTACTGCGTTGGCTGCGTCACGGTCAGCAGGCAGATATTTCGTCCAGAACACGATAGAGTCCGGACGACCGTTGAACGGCGTGTTGAAGTCCGTACTTTCGGGATCTGAGTAATTATAGTTGTTTGCCGGGTCATCGGCAGTCATCGAACCGGCATTGATACGACCGTTGGTGCAGTTGCCGTTAGCTTTAACACCAAATATAATATTCGACGACAGCAATGCACTGTTCGTACCTTTCGAACCCGGACGAACCTCGTTTGATTGAATAAACTGGTAGGTGTTAGCTGTCACGAAACTTGCCATAAGACCATCCGCACTACCGAACGAGTGCCAGCCTTGCGGCTCGTTGTTCGTCCAAGCTCCCTCGAATCCGCCATTGTTGAGCGCATAATTGTTGTTGCGTACAGCGTTGCCGTTAAATACAACAATGATAGGCATAGGCAGTGTCTGCGGCTCAGCAATCTCAAGCGTTACCTGAGCTGCGGTATTGGAAACAATAGAGTTGTAGATCTCGCCTTCGTCCTCATAGTTGTTAAGCATCTTGATTGATGCACGCAGGCGAATCGAATCCAGCCAAATTGTCGTTTCTTCCAAGGTCAGTTTGCCGTTGGCATCCATGGAAATGTTCGGCAATACAATATTACCCAACTTGCCGTTACCGAACGTGAAATCCGGCAACACGAAAGTGAGCGTGTTGTCTGTCGTGCCGGGGAGCAGGTAGATGCTACGATTAGGATACTGATCCCAGTCGATCCATAGATCTCCCGAAAATTGACCACATACATCTTTCGGTGTTACCGCAAATACTTGTGCCGAAACCATCAGTCCGGCGATAATCATTGTAAAAAGTTTTTTCATTGTTTTGTTATGTTTTTTGTTTATGTTTGTTTTGGTTATTTAACTTTCTTGCCCAAGATGTCGTACTGTTCATTCTGCTTGATGATATACAGTTGTCCGTCTATCAGGCGTTTCTGTACGCGCTGTTTAGGTTGGTTGCCTGTTGTGTTGCTTACGCCTGACTCAAGCGGCAGAATCGTCAGGTGTAGCACAATCGTTGAATCGCAATCATTGATGGTGTATTCAGTAGCCATCAACTCCATCTCCCCCGGTGGGAGTGTGCTCAGGTTCCAGCCTCCCCAACTTTGCGTTTCGCCCTCAACCATTGTCAGCGAATCGTCAACCATGTACGTCGGGTAAACTGTGACTACCAGATGAACAATCGAGTCTCCGTCGTAAATGTTCTGCTCAGCCAGCAGTATATCGCCCTCAAACGACTCGTCATATAGAGTGCCCTCGTACTCGATGTCTTCACCCTCGCACAGTACGACCTCGTACGAGCCGTACGTAATAGGCGTTGCGGAAACATACAGTTTCAATACATAGACCGAGTCACACCCTGCAACAGTAACAAGGCTGTCGTAGTAGATATACGGCTCGTCAGATGGTTCAAGATCCTTGATCTCCTGACTGCGCCACGTAATATCCACCTCATACTGGCGCATGCTCTCCTCCATGACGTATGTCGGCGAAACGGTCAGTTGCAGCGAGTAGATCGAGTCTGCTCCGTATATTGTTTTCAGAGAGTCATAGAGGATGAACACGCCGCTTTGCGCTGTTGGCAGAACCTTTTCGCGCCAACGGGTCTCTTCGTTCTGACATGCATTTATCTCTTCCTCAAACGCGTAGGCTATAGCCTCCACGGTCAGATTCAGAACGAAGATGGAGTCGCAACCCTTTGCAGTCTTCAGCTCATCCTTTTCTGTATATACACCCGGAGTGAGGTTGGCGAACGTCCTGTCACGCCACTCGTAGGTTTCGTCCATACGGATCGTTGCATCTGTTGGGAATAGATATGCGGGCAAAACGGTCAGTGTGAGCGTGATGATCGAGTCACCGCCTTGGGTGTTCGGAATAACCTTTGTGTATTCGCCTGATTCCGTCAGGTTCTGGAATAACTCGTCATAGTACGGCTCGCCTTGGCAGATAGTCGCATTGTAAGCATATTCCGTGTTAAGAACCGGCTCAGCCATTTGCAAGGTATATAGTTTGTACGCACCCGCCTGCGAATAGTTGTCGGCTACTACATATACGTGCACCTGACTGTTCGCCGCATCGTAGCCGATAATCGTCTTGGATGCCTTGCCGTCACCCGTCGCTGCAAACGTATATTCGCTGTCGCTGAATAACAGCGAGGTCTCAGCTTTGCCGTTATGGAAATACACCGGCGTGCCGTCCAGCGTAAAGGATTGAAGCGAGTGGTTATACACCATCTCTGCGTCATCCAGATATACGTTATCGGGACTTTTCTTGGTCGAGTTGCCACCGCCCGGAGTCTGGTTCGTTGTGAAGGTAAGTAGCATATACGCCATCTTTGACGGATCGACGTTGGTATATACAAACGGCACAGCTATTCGCTGCCATCCCTTGTCTGACGTAGCGGAGTAGTTGGATGTTGCCTCGGCAATCTTCACCGAGGAATAGTCATCCACTTCGGGATCCTGATACCGCGCATCGGTCAGTAGGGTAGCATGCGCACGCGCCTTGTTGCTCGCATCGGTTACACTGCCGCCGCCGGGAATATACTTTGCCCAAAATACCAACGAGTCAGGACAACCTACAAACGGCGTATTATAACTGCTACTGCCCGGATCGGAAAAAGCATAGTTACCGCTTGCGTCCGTTGCGCTCATCGAGCCGGCATTGATGCGACCGTTGGTGCAGTTGCCGTTGGCTTTGACGCCTAAGGTTGACTTGGATTGTATGCATGCGCTATGCGAGCCTGTTGAGCCCGGACGAACATCTGTTTGCTGAGTAAACTGACCTGTATTACTCGTCACGAACGAGGCATAATCGCCTGTAGCACTGGCAAACGAGTGCCAACCCTGCGGCTCGTTGTTCGACCAGTTGCCCTCAAAACCGCCATTCGTGATGGCGTAATTGTCACTCGTCACTTTGCTGCCGGTGAATGTCACCGGTATAGGCATCGGTACCGATGCTACGGAGATCGACAAACCTATTTGTGCCGACGAACCGGAAAGCGTTGAACCGGTCGATGATATAGTGGCACGGGTTCTAAGCACCTGGATATACAGCGTGCTCTCGCTGATTGTCAACTGACCCGTACTGCTCATCGGTACATTCACCAGCACAATATCGCCTAACGGAGCACCGTTGAACTTGAAGTTCGGCAACACAAAGGTAATTTTGTCACTTTCCGTGCCCGGCAGGATATAGATCTTCTCGTCGGGGTACTTTTCGTCATCTATCTTGAGCGTTCCCTTGAACGTACCGGCTACGTCACTTACCGTTACCGCCGACACACTCATCGACACCAATATACTAATAATCGTAAAAATCTTCTTCATTTCTCTAAACTCTCAACTTTCAACTCTCAACTTTAAACTACAAACTGATATTCAGCCTGCAAACATACGTTCTTGGCTGAGCCAGTGCCATCGGGCGGAAACTGTATTCCGTGTTCAGCAGGTTGTTGACCATGAACTGCAACTCGATATGCTCGTTGAATTTTGCTGCACAGCGCAGATCCATCGTGAATACGCCGTTGTTGTGGCTCATCCAGTAACTGTGCAGATCTTCGCCACCCTCGTAGCCGAAGATGAACCGGCGGGCATAATCCATCAGATCCATCTCTTCTTTCTCGCGCTCGTCAACCATGATATAGTCCACAGCCAGGATCTTGCTCCTGTATGCCATGTTCACACCCAATGACAGCCACTTGTAGTTGTAGTCGATCGATGCCTTGAAAGAGTGTTTGTTCCTGTACTTGAGGTATTTCGAGTCGTTGGATTTGTTCTTCATCTGCAGAGGGTCGGTGTATTCTTTCTCCTCCTCGATGCGCTTGTCGTTATCCATATCTTCCGGCTCGGTGAACGTGTAACCGATAGTATAATGCAATCCCATATCTTGCTTGATATCCACCTTACCTATCGTGCTCACCTCCGCGCCGTAGATACGTGCGTGGCTTACGTTCACAAACTGCGCACCGATGCCTATACCCGCACCGCTGAGCGATTTGGTTGCTTTGATCTCGTCAATCATCGTCTGCGCCTCGCTGATCACGTCGTTGATGGAGTTGATCATCGAGTAGTCTGAGTTGCGGAACAGTCCGAACTGGTACTCGATCATGTTCCTGTACTCCGTATAGAACCCAGCCACGTCAATCGAACCCGATACAGGTCCGAACTTGTACAGTTGCTTGTAACCGAGCTCGGCGTTAAAGCCCGACTCCGGCAAGATCTTGTGGTTCGGATAAACGCCAACGCCGCCTATATCCTTTCTTGCGAACTTCTCGGTGATCGACGGGTTACGGTAACCCTGACCGAAACTGGCACGCAGGAATCCTGCCTTGTATATCTCCCAGTTCAGACCGGCGCGGAACACCGGACGTACCGGGCAAAGCCAGTTGCCTATCTGGATGTTCGCTTCCTTGTATTGGTCATCCATACGGTAGTATTCCAGACGCATACCTGCACTCAGCGACAACCGGTTCGCAATACGGTGGTCGTACTGGATGTATGCCGCGAGGTTGTCCGTATGGTGTGTGCCGGTGATGTTCGCCGTGTTCGTAATGTGGTTCCAGTTGACACCTGTTGTCAGTCGCACACCCGACTGCCATTGCTTGGCGAACTGGTAATCGACGTACGCATTGTACGTCAGTTCAGGTCGGGTCGGGTCGTTGTTAGCAAGCAGATTCATTGCGTACGCTACAGCATCCTGCATCTCGGCTACCGTACCTGTATAACCCAGACCGTTCTGCACAAGGTCTATACCGGCTTTCACGGCGTCCAGCCAATGCTCCTGCATAACAGGTATAGCTACGTCCTTAAACGTCACCAGCAGCGCATCCTTCAGCGCCACACCTGCATTCGTGTAACCGGTGATCTGGTCGTAGTAACCTTTTATTTTCCCTAAATCGAAACTTGTCACACCCCATTTGAGCAGATCCTCTGTGCTGATGATTGCCGATGGAGTGGTCAGATTGTCCGACGTCAGATAGAACCGCGTACGCAGCTTGTGCGATATACCGCGCTCCGTATCGTCGTAGTTGAAGAACGGGTCGATATTGAAGTTATGCTCCTTCCTGCCCATGTTCGTCAGCGGCGAGGGATGAATAGGATCCTTCGGACTGCGCCAGATAAAGAAGTCGCCGTATTGGTTCGCCACGTAGTTCATGTTCACACCCATGCTCATGTACTTCTCCGCCGGCATAGGCTTGTGCCAGGTCATACGACCGCTCAGACGCACGCGGTCATTGTAGCTTTGCTCCTTGTAACCTTCGTCCTTGAATCCGCTGATAGCACCCGACAAGTCGAAGTTCCCCAAGCGGCGAGCGTGCGAAGCCTCAGCTCCGTAGTATAAAGGCAGACGTGCGCCCGTGTACTTGTAGTCCTTGTAGTTGTCGTATATGCCCACGTAGCCCGAGATCTTCGTCTCCGGCGTCAGTCCCGGACGCTTGGTGCGCACGTTGATTACGCCGTTCAATGCCGACGAACCGTACAGCACCGACGAGGCGCCTTTCACCACCTCCACCTGCTCTACGTTCTCCATCGGGATGTTGTTCCAGTTGATCTCGCCGGTCTTCGGGTTGAGGATTGTCATCTCGTCCATCAGCACCTGTACGCGCGAACCTACACTATACGTCCAGCCGCCACCGCCACGGATGCTCGGCTGCTTGTCGATGATCTCTACGCCCGGCAGTGTTTGCAGACTTGCCGACAGATCGGTCGGTGCCTGACTGCGCAGAAAACTCGACTTCATCACATCCATCGACACCGTCACATCCGTGATGCGCTGTTCAAATCGACCGGCGGTTACTACCAGCTCATCCAGCACCTCGTTGTTCGCCTGCATAAGCAGGTGAAAATCCTTGTCGGCATGCTTGATTACGCGCTCCTCAGTCTGGTAGCCCACGTATGAAAAACGCAAACGAACGGGCGTCGAGCTGACCTGCAACTCAAAACGTCCGTCTAAATCCGTCACTGTACCCGACTGATCGTCCATGTTCAGTACGGTTACGCCTATCAATGGTTCACGGGTGAATCCGTCGGTTATTACGCCACGAATAGGCTCCGCAAATACAGTTAATTGAAATACAATAAATGTCGTTAGTATGTAAAGTTTCTTCATACAAATAATTTATAAAAGACAAAAACCGTGCAAAGGTACAACTTTTTTTTCAAATTACCTAATCTCTGTTTTAGAAAAACAGGTCAATTTTTAATCATCCGTAAAAAACGTATATTCAATATGAATAATCAACCTGTATCCCACTGCTGATTTTTTCCGCCAATTCGGCTTCTATTCCTCTAATTCGTGACAAATAGCATTTTTATTCGCTATTTTTGAGGAAAATTTCAAAATCTCTTGCATATTTCAAAATATTTACGTATCTTTGTAACCGATTTTGAATCGCATTATCCCCGACTGAATCGGAATAATTTGTCAATAACAAAGAGAAATAACAAATCCGCAGCGGCGGAGTAAACATACTATATTAATTAGCGTTTGCTATTTGTCTATTCGCACTGAAACGTAGGAAATTTCAAAGAATAAGCAAATTAGAAAGATCAAAAGCAAACCCGCAATTTGTGCGGGCGGCTTGTCTTTCTATTGGTGCTATTCCTACGACCACAGTGCGAGCAAGTTTGCCCGCATTTTTTGTGTGTACTTGCCGTTCTTTTGGTCGTAGAGCAGAATAGGATTAGGTAGCAGACAGCCAAATACTATTTAATGAAATTAACCGAATCGGTCGCCAAACCTTTTATCAAGTGGGTTGGCGGCAAAACACAGCTCATTGAGCAATTAGAAGCTTAGCTTCCGGCTGATTTTGAGAATTGGAAAGATGTGACGTACATTGAGCCTTTTGTGGGCGGAGGAGCTATGCTCTTCTATATGTTACGCACGCACACCAACATCAAAACCGCTGTAATCAATGACATCAATTCAGAGACTAGGAGGATCTTGGCTTGTGATTGGCTTTTGGGTGGGATTAAAGTCTAGGATGCACCCGACAAAACACCGATGAAACCCCGATAATGACCCGATATCGGCGTACGTTTTTGCATTTTGAAAAACAAAAAAGAAGAAGTTTTTCTATAACTAAGTTTTGCGAGGTAATTAAAAAAATCCTATGTTTTTGCACGAATATTTGCAAATGTCATTTTTTTTTAGTACCTTTGCAGGCGAATTGGATACTTTAGCCGAAAGGCAAAAATCGAAAGGCAAAAATTTTATATCATGAAAATCTATAAAGCACACATTCTCTTCACAAAAGAACGCACGCAGTTTGAGGTCGTCGAGAACGGTTATATCGCCGTTGACGGCGGCAAGGTGACAGGCGTGTATGAGCAGTTGCCCGATGCCCTTCAAGATGTTCCGGTGACGGACTTCGGCGACAAACTGCTAATCCCCGCCATGAACGATATGCACGTACATGCACCGCAGTACAGAAACCAAGGCATTGCTATGGATCTGGAACTGTTGCCATGGCTGCAGAACTACACCTTCCCCGAGGAGAGCAAATATGCGGATACGAAGTATGCCGAACGGATGTATCGGCGATTTGTGCGCGATCTGTGGCGTTTCGGCACAATGCGCACCGTAGCGTTTGCGACCGTACACCGCGACAGCACACGCCTGCTGATGAACCTGTTCCACGAAGCGGGAATGGGTGCGATGGTCGGCAAGGTAGATATGAACCGCAACTGCCCGGATGCATTGACAGAAACGGTCGAGGATGCTATCCGTGACAACGAAACACTGATTGCCGACTGTGCAGAGCCGGATGCACTCGTCAAACCGATCATCACCCCGCGGTTTGTGCCCTCGTGTACACCCGAGTTGCTGCAAGCCTGCGGCGATCTGGCTCGCAAACATCAGTTGCCCGTACAGTCGCACCTGTCGGAAAACCGCAGCGAGATAGCGTGGGTGCAGGAGTTAGAGCCCGAGAGCAAGCACTATGGCGATGCGTACCGCCGTTACGGTCTATTCGGAGAAACGCCGACGATTATGGCGCACTGCGTATGGACGGACGGTGAGGAACTTGAACTGATGCGCGAGAAGCAGGTGATGGTGGCTCATTGCCCGACCAGTAACCTGAATTTAGCTTCCGGCATAGCACCTATACGCGTGTTCCTTAACGAAGGAGTACCGGTAGGTCTGGGCAGCGACATCAGCGGCGGTCATGACTTGAGTATATTCAAGATGATGGTGTATGCTGTACAAATGAGCAAGATGCGTTACTGCCAGGACAAGAACCTTGCGTTCCTCACCCTGCCGGAGATCTTCTGGATCGCCACGAAGTCTGCCGGTCAGTTCTTTGGTAAGGTAGGCAGCTTTGAGCCCGGGTATGAGTTCGACGCATTAGTGATTGACGACAAGGATCTTAACCACGACAACTACAGCCTGCTGCACCGCTTGGAGAGGTTCATCTATATCGGCGATGACCGACAGATCGTTCACCGTTTCTGCCGAGGGCAAGAGATACCCGAGCCGAAGTTGTAGGTTAGTAATGTATCGTAGCTATGACCGGATAATGGTCGGAGTAATCGACGTGCTGGACGTCAAAGTCCGATACGGAAATGTCTTTGGTGTGGAAAATGTAGTCGATGCGCACACCTAACCCTTTCATCACGAGCGTATGCCCGAGTTGTCCGTTGGACGACTCAAGGAAAGCATCTCTCAGTCCGCGTTGCAAGATACGGTAGGTATAGGACACGGGCGTGGTGTTCATATCTCCGACGATAAGCACGGGATACGGCGAGCGTTCGGCATCGCTGCGCAGAATCTTGGCTTGCTCTATCCGGATAGCGGATGCTCGTTCCAGTTTCCGGGATGTACTGTTGAATGCCGACTTGGCTTGCTCGGTGGTAGTGCCAATATCCAGATCTTTATGCAGCAGATTATTCGACTCCAGATGGTTGGTATAGAGTCTGATAGTATCTGTAGGCAGCACTATGTCGCATACAGACGTGATGTTTCCCCTTGATTCGTATCGCAGGGTGTGTTTGCCGATGAGCGGATAGCGGCTAAAGACAACGTTACCGAACTGCCGGCGATTATTATGCACCTTGAAATCAAAGTAGGTGTATGGATAGCAGCTCAATGCCTCTCGCAAGCCGGGCAGAGTGAGGTTCTTATCATTCTTGGTGACCTCCACCTCTTGCAAACACACCACATCCGGCTGTGTGCGCAATATGTATTGTATGATCCTGTTCTGTTTGGGGTGACGATAGTGATCCATCAACTGGGTGTTGTACGTCATCAGCGTGAACGAATGAGGCAGATCGCGCTTGGGGAAGAATAGTGAGCCGTGGGAAACTGTATAGCAGATAGGTGCAATAGACAGCACGATCATCACTACCGTCATCCACGTCCATCGGCGGTACTTCGTGAACAGTTGCAGCAGTCCGAGCACAAGCTCCGCTGCCATCAGCCACTCAAACGCCAAGGCGAACCATGCAGGTATAGGCAGAGCCGATGCCGGCAGATAGACCGACAACACGGCAGCCAGCAGGCTCAGCGAAACAAGTATATGGAGAATAAGGATGATCATTTCGGCAACAGATGTACTAACGGTATAATCATCTCTTCCATAGATATACCGCCGTGCTGGAAGGTATCACGGTAATACTGGGCGTAGTAGTTGAAGTTGTTCGGGTAGCCGAAGAAGTCCGTACCGGTGCAGAACGCGTACGTACTGCTCAGGTTCGGTGACGGCAGTCCTACCTTGTCGGGTCTGGTGAGCTCGAAGATGTTCCTGCTCTGGAACGACAATGACTTGCCTACCTTGTAGCGCAGGTTCGTGTTGGTGTTCTTGTCCGCCACGATCAGCACAGGTTCTTCCACACGTATCGTGCCGTGGTCGGTCGTAAGAATAACCTCATAGCCAAGATGCGCAATCTGACGGAAAAAGTCGAGTATAGGCGAGTGCTTGAACCACGACAACGTCAGGCTATGGTAAGCGGCTTCGTCAGGTGCCAATTCGCGCATCATCTTGGAGTCCGTGCGCGAGTGCGAAAGCATGTCAATGAAGTTCACCACGGCGATGTTCAGCGGTGTAGTGAGCGACTTGAACTGCTTGATAATCTTCTCGCAGAAATCCGACTCGTTGATCTTGTAGTAGGTGTACGTGTCGTGCCGGCGGAAACGCTGGAGCATCGTGCCGATCAGTTCTTTCTCGAACTTGTTCTTCGTCTCCTCATCACCTTCCTCAACCCAATATTCGGGGAATTGCTGCTGTATCTGCAACGGCATCAATCCGGCAAAGATTGCATTGCGGGCGTATTGCGTGGCGGTAGGCAGGATGGCTGAGTAGAGTTGCTCATCCTGAATGGTGAAGAACTCCGCAAGCAACGGTTGAATGATCTTCCATTGCGAGTAACGGAAGTTGTCAATCACCACCACAAACACTTTCTTTCCCTCGTTGAGTATAGGGAACACGGTTTTGCGGAACACATCCGGGCTGAGCATCGGACGGTTGTCCGGGTGCTCAAACCATTGTTCATAGTTCTGGCGGATGAACTTGGCGAAAGCAGCGTTCGCCTCTTTGCGCTGCATAGCAAGCAACTCGGTCATCGACGAACTGGCGTCTTGCAGCTTGAGTTCCCACTGGGTGAGGGTACGCTCAATTGCCGCAAACTCGTCGAACGTGCGCGCGGTGTTGATCATATATGTGATGTCGGAGAACTCCTGACGGTAGTTGGCGTTGGTGTGCTCCTCGACGATCTGCTTGCTGTGCACATGTTTCTTCAGACATAGCAGAATCTGGCTTGGGTTAACAGGCTTGATCAGGTAATCGGCAATCTGCTGACCTATAGCCTGCTCCATAATCTGCTCCTCTTCGGATTTGGTGATCATCACTACCGGCAGTTCGGGGTGTGTTTCCTTGAGCTCCTGCAACGTCTCTATACCCGACAGACCGGGCATCTGCTCGTCCAGAAAGACTATATCCACCGCACGCTGACGGCATATATCTATCGCATCCTGACCGCTCATGGCAGGAATAATCTCATAACCTTTGCTTGACAGGTAGATGATGTACGGCTTGAGGAGATCAATCTCGTCGTCCGCCCAGAGAATCGTATTCATAAGTGTTCAGTTTTAAGTGTTCAGTTTTCAGTATTCAGTTGCCAGTTATCAGTTATCAGTGTTCAGCGTATTCATTTGGTAGTTGCGCCATTTGTCGATGACCGCAGCAAAGTCCGGTGCCCAAGGGCTGTCAAAGTGCAGATGCTCGCCGGTGCGCGGATGAACGAACCCAAGGGTCTTGGCGTGCAGCACCTGCCGCGGACAAAGGGCAAAACAGTTGTTGATGTACTGCGCATACTTCTGCGTACGCAAGCCTTTGCGGATGACGGTGCCACCGTACTTTTCGTCGGCAAACAACGGGTGACCTATATGCGCCATATGTACGCGTATCTGGTGCGTACGCCCTGTTTCCAAACGGCACTCAATCAACGTGACGTACGGATATCGCTCCAGCACGCGGTAGTGAGTGACTGCAGTCTTTGCAAGCGGATTGTCTTCCAACGACCACACACGGTAGATCGTCCTGTCGCGGTTGTCACGTGCCAATGCACCGTCTATTGTTCCCTCATCCTCGTCGAATGTTCCCCAGACAAGGGCATTGTAGGTGCGCTCGGTAGTGTGGTTGAAGAACTGAAGACCAAGTTTGGTCTTCGCTTCCGGCGTTTTGGCGATAAGTAGAAGCCCTGATGTGTCTTTGTCGATGCGGTGCACCAGCCCGATGTCGGGGTTGTTGATGTCAAGCAGTGTACCCGACTCCTGAAAATGGTACGCGAGCGCGTGCAACAGGGTGTGCTCATAGTTGCCGTGTCCCGGATGCACAACCAACCCGGCAGGTTTGTTCACCACCAGCAGATCATCGTCCTCATATACTATATCCAGCGGTATATTCTCCGGCTGGATGGTAAAGTCGTGCGGTTCGTGACTAAGCAGCACCTGTATCGTCTCGCCGGGTTTGACTTTGTAACTACTGCTGACAACCTTGCCGTTTACGAGTATCTGATCAGCGTCAGCCGCAGCCTGAATACGGCTGCGTGACGTGCCGGGTATATGTTCGGCAAGATACTTGTCAACACGTACAGGCGTTTGCCCCTTGTCAACAACGCACTCAAAGCGGATGAACAACTCATCCTGCCCTTCGAATGCATCGGGGTTTTCGATGCCTTCTATGCGTACGGTGTCATCGGCGTTTTGCATGCTGATCAGTGGTTAGAAGAAGTTCTCTTCGCTACGTGCATTATCGGTGGTTATAGCCCGCTCGATATCAGTAGATAGCATGATATTAACGGTTGCTCCTTCCTGCAGCGAAGCTCCGTCAACAGGTGACTGCCGATAAACGATATAACTGTCTAGCGTCTCGGGTGTGGGTTCTACGTCGTAAGTATATAGACCTGCACTGAGCAGTGTGGAACGTGCCTGACTGAGCGACAGACCGAGCAAGGAAGGAACAGTGACCATCTTATTGCCCTGACGGCGACCTATCACGAGGGTGATGCTTGAGCCTTCCGGCAGACGTGTACCAGCCTCAAGACTTGCCTGTCCGTCGCGCACATCCAACACATTGTCCGGATAGAGTGAGGGCTCGTAGGTAACGTCACCCACCTTCAGACCGATAGAACGCAAAGTCGCTTCCGCCTGACGGTACGATACGTCACGCAGTTCGGGCAATGGTATGAGCTTCCTCGTGCGCGCGTTCATTACTACATACACAGGACGGTTTGGCTTGGCATGTGACTCAGCCGGAGGAGTCTGTTCAACAATAGTGCCCAACGGAGCCTTGTTGGAAAAGGTCGAATCGACCACTACCAGATACAACCCGCTACCTTGAAGCACGATCTCAGCCTCCTCACAGCTCATACCTGTCACAGAGGGGATAGTAACCTCATTACCATGCAAGGTGTAACCTTTCAGCCAACCGATAACAATCATAAACAATGCAATAGCAACGACGAGAGCTATAACAAAGTTGATAGTGACAAATCCTGTCACCGATTTGGAGAATTTTTGCTTGTCTTTCATTATTTTTGAAAAAATTGCCACAAAGTTACAACTTTTTTTGGATATATGCAAAAAATATGCTAACTTTGTTGCGTATTTTGTGAAAATTGTGCTTTTTTGCAAAAAAAGTGTGCAATATATTCCACAGAACGCAAAACAACAACTATAGTTTAACTTTAAAATTGTACAATTATGAAGAAAGTATTATTCATTGCTATCCTTGCTATGTGCATGGTAGGTTGCTGCAAGAAGGCAGAGAACAAGCAGTGCTGCGAAGGTGAGAAGACCGAGTGCTGCCAGAAGGCTGAGGAAGCAGCTGAGGCTCCTGCTGAGGCTGAAGAGGCTGAGGCTCCCGCTGAAGGCGAAGAAGCTGCTGAGGCTCCTGCAGAGGCTCCTGCTCAGGCTGAGTAATCAATGCTACAGCAAACAGAAAGGCGGTTCGTTTGAGCGAGCCGCCTTTATTGTGTCAGCCAAGCTTGGCTGACAGGCTATCCCAGATTAGATAGCGTTGATCTCGTGCAGGATGTTCGTGGTCTTGGCTGTAGCATCGTGCGAAGCCTTGAACAGAACTTTCTCCTCGTCATTGAGGTCAAGTTCAACAATCTTCTCGATACCGTTCTTACCAATGATGCAAGGAACGCCGATCATGATGTCGTCATAACCGTACTCGCCTTCGAGCTTAGCCGAAGCGGGAATCATACGTTTCTGGTCGTTGATGATAGCGTCAACCATGAATGCAATCGACGAGCCCGGAGCCATCCAAGCCGATGTGCCCAGCAGACCGGTCAGCGTAGCACCACCTACCATAGTAGCCTTAACGACCTCGTCAAGCTCCTCAGCGCTCAGCAGGCTCGATACAGGTATACCGCGATAAGCAGCAAAGCGCTTCATCGGGATCATAGTTGTATCGCCGTGACCGCCGATAACGAAGGCGTCGATATCGTGAGCATAGCAACCGAGCTTCTGGCTCAGATAGTATTTGAAGCGGCTCGAGTCGAGCGCACCGCCCATACCAATGACGCGGTTACGCGGCAGACCGGTAGCTTTCAGCGTCAGGTAAGCCATCGTATCCATCGGGTTCGATACAACGATGATGATGGCGTTAGGCGAGTGCTGCAGAACTTGCGAAGCAACGCTCTTAACGATACCGGCGTTCACACCGATAAGTTCCTCACGCGTCATACCCGGCTTACGGGGCAGACCTGAAGTGATAACCACTACATCCGAACCGGCGGTCAGACTGTAGTCATTGGTGATACCCTTAACTACGGTCGAGAAACCGATAGTCTGGGCAGATTGCATGATATCCATGGCTTTGCCCTCGGCTACGCCTTCCTTGATATCAATCAGAACAACTTCGCTGGCGATATTCTTCACAGCGATAATATTGGCAGCAGTAGCACCTACGTTACCTGCGCCTACAACAGTTACTTTTGACATGTGTTTGTTTTATATTTTATTGGTTATTTATGTTAGTCTTTATCCGACCTTTCATCGCGTTTGCTAAAACGCGACTGCAAAGTTACAATTTTTTTTTGAAATTTGCAAATTTTTTTGCAATAATATTTGCAAATGAACTTTTTTTTTTGTAACTTTGTGCGCTTTATTGTATAAGTATGAAAATATATAAGATATTTTTTGCAATATGCTGCCTTGCGGCAGTGGTGTGTGTGACTGTTTCCTGCGGTCAGAAACACACGTACGATTTCTCGTATTCTCCGAGTGTTCCCAAGACAGGACAGACGGTTAAGTTCAGCAACCTGAGTGATGCCGGTGAGAGCTGGGTGTGGAAGTTCGGCGACGGCAGTCAGTCAACCCTCAAAAATCCCTCGCATGTTTACACGGTTGCCGGCACGTATGTTGTCGAACTGATGGCAGACTCCAACAAGAGCCGCAAGATCAGTCAGGTGCTTGAGGTGTTGGATTCGCTACCTTCAATTTATCTCTCATCCGATTCCGTGAAGCAGTACGCACCGGTGACTATGAAAGCGTCGCTATACAACCCTAAAAATGCGAAGGTAACGTACCTTTGGGAATTGAATGAATCTATCTTTGTCTATACAAAAGGGGATTTGACAAGCGATAGTATAGTCGGATATTTTACCGATTTCGGGCTTACGACGGATGTGAATCTGACGGTTACCATTGGTGATAAGACCTTCTACGACCAGCGCACCCTGACACTGCTGGACAACCCTGCGCCCTCGCTAATGATGCAGGTTCCTAACGGACGAATATGGCGTCAACGCATATACGAGGGAGTGTATGAAACGCCCAGATACTTCCGCGGTGACGAACATGTTATTGAGTCGGCAAACGACAGCACAGCTACGCTCAACGGCGTGGAGTACGACATCCACAATATGCCCGTACTCACCGACCTGAATGTACTTGCCCTGCAGGTGGATGCCATCAACCGCAAACTCTATGTTATCCTTGAGGACGGCGTATATGTAGCCAACGCCAACGGCGATGCTCTGACCCAGATAACCGATCATCCTGCCGGAACACTGCTGGTGGATGCCGAGCGCAACAGCCTGTACTGGAGCGATGAGGACGGCGTGTGGGCGCTGCCACTCATTACGCATCCGCAAAACATCATCAGTGAGCAGCACCTGAGCCAGATACGTATGGTGAACCAGATAGAGAACGTGGAGCGGATGGTGATTGTGTATTAATTTGTGATTTCAAATTATATGATTTCAAATTTTATATTTGTAATTGATTAAATGTCTATATACAATGAAAAAGACGAATGAACCGGTTCAACCGGACTATATCTTCGAAACAAGTTGGGAAGTATGCAACCACGTAGGCGGTATCTACACTGTGCTGAGCACACGCGCCGCTACGATGCAAGAGGAGCATCCTGACAAAGTAGTGTTCTTCGGACCTGATTGGGGTGAGCATTCGGATATTTATTTTGCTGAGGATCAGTCACTGTTCCCCGGCTGGGAGCGCATTCATAACGCCCGTGTAGGCCGTTGGAAAGTACCCGGCACACCGCTTGCAATCCTGCTGCGGTGGGAAGGTATAGCCGGTCAGAAAGACGCCATCTACGGCTGGGCTTGGGAAAAATTCCAAGTGCAAAGCCATGCTGCTTACGGCGACTACGATGAGAGTTGTCTGTTCGGCTACGCTGCCGGTCAGACGATGGAGAGCCTGTACCACTACCTGCATCTTGAGGACAAGAAAGTTGTAATGCACTCCAACGAGTGGCAGACAGCGTTCAGCCTGTTCTATATCAAAGACCACTGCCCGAAGATCGGCACATTGTTCACCACGCACGCTACAAGTATCGGTCGTTCGATAGCCGGTAACCATAAGCCGTTATATGATCAGTTCAAGAACTACAACGGCGACCAGATGGCTGGCGAGTTGAATATGGTCAGCAAGCACTCTGCCGAGAAGCAAGCTGCCCACCACGCCGACTGTTTCACTACGGTAAGCGACCTCACGGCACGCGAATGCCGACAGTTGCTCGACAAACAGCCGGATATAGTTACGCCTAACGGTTTTGAGCCGGACTTCGTGCCTCTAGGCAAGGATTACACCACGCAGCGCAAGGTGTCGAAACAGATCCTGCTGCGCAGCCAGAAAGCCGACGGTAAGGATGCTGTAGTAGCCGGACAGCCGCCTTTCCTGCTGTGTATATCCGGTCGTCACGAGTGGAAGAACAAAGGTCTCGACGTCTTCGTTGACTCGATGCGTATGCTCAGCGACAAGGTCAACAGCGATGTATTTGCACCGCGGGTGATAGCCTTCGTGTTTGTGCCGTACTTGGAGCACTCGAAGTTGGAAATGGGCAAGGTGACAGTCGTGTTTATTCCTTATTACCTCAACGGCTACGATCCCGAATTGGGCGAAACATACTACAACCTGCTCTGCGGAATGGATCTGACGATCTTCCCCTCGTACTACGAGCCCTGGGGCTATACGCCGCTGGAGAGTGTAGCATTCCATGTGCCGACCATCACCACCAGCCTATCAGGCTTCGGCGTGTGGGCTTCAAGCGAGAATGCCAAGTGTCTGCAAGGTCTGGCGGAAGGCGTATATGTCATACGTCGTAACGACTCGAATTACGAGGAGGTTGTGCGCAAGGTCAATGACGCTGTATACAGTTTCATGCGCCTGAGCGGCAAGGAGCAGGATGTGGTGCGCAAAAAAGCATGGAAACTGTCGGAGAAAGCCGAATGGAAGAACTTCTTCGCGTATTATCGCGAAGCATATAATATAGCACTACGTAAAGTTGATAACGGCCATTAGCCATTGGCTGCAGTGACCAAAAAGCCAACAGCCAAAAGCCAAAGTTGAAAAAAAATGACAAATGATTACATTATCGAGGTGAACCACGTCTTCAAGCAGTTTGAAGACGGCAAGTACGCCTTGAACGACGTGAGCCTTCAGGTTAAGAAAGGCGAGTTTGTAACGATCCTCGGTCCATCGGGTTGCGGCAAGACAACGCTACTGCGCTGCATTGCAGGATTCCAGGTTGCCAGTTCGGGTGACATCCTGCTGAAAGGCGAAGATGTGACAGCCGTACCACCCTACCGCCGTCCGGTGAACACGGTGTTCCAGAAGTATGCATTGTTCCCTCACCTGAACGTGTTTGACAACGTAGCGTTCGGACTGAAGATGAAGAAGATGGAGGAAGAAACCATCGTCCGCAAGGTCAAAGCCGCGCTAAAGATGGCTAACCTGATGGGGTACGAAGACCGTGAGGTCGATACCCTCAGCGGCGGTCAGCAGCAGCGCGTGGCTATCGCCCGTGCTATCGTCAACGAGCCGGAAGTGCTCCTGCTTGACGAACCGCTGTCAGCCCTCGACCTGAAGATGCGCCACGACATGCAGATCGAACTCAAAGAGCTGCATAAGCAACTCGGCATCACGTTCATCTACGTCACCCACGATCAGGAAGAAGCACTCACGCTCTCCGACCGCGTGGTAGTGATGAGCGAGGGTAAGATTCAGCAGATCGGCACGCCTACCGACATCTACAACGAACCGCAGAACTGCTTTGTGGCGGACTTTATCGGCGAGAGCAATATCCTGAGCGGCAGGATGATCAAAGACCGCAAGGTGATGTTCCTCGACCGCGAGTTCGACTGCATTGACGAAGGCTTTGAGAAAGACGAACCGGTGGATGTAGTCATCCGTCCGGAGGATATCTATATCTGGGACAAGGCACAAGAGAAACGCGGTCAGATCGTGGGTCAGGAAGATGACGACGTGGAAGACCGCGTACCGAAAGGCAAGTTCACCAAGTGGTACGGGACGGTTGATACCTGTATCTTCAAGGGCGTACACTACGAGATGCGCGTACTGACACCCGAAGGTTATGAGTTCCTCATTCAGGATTACCACGAGTACAAACCCGGCACGGAGATCGGTATGCTCGTCAAGCCTGAGGACATACAGATCATGCACAAAGACCACTATATCTACAACCGTTTCGCCGGTGAGATCGTTAAGCCCGGCAAGGTGCGTTTCCTGGGTGCTGAGTGGGATGTGGTTGAAGAGGAAACAGTCTCATTCAGCATAGGCGACGAAGTAGAGGTGGATATAGCGTTCCGCGAAGTCGAGTTGATGGACTACGAGGAGGAAGGCAAGTTATCGGGCGAGGTGCATTTCATCCTGTACAAAGGCAACCATTACCACCTGACCGTACGTACGGATGCAGGCGATGACATCTATGTATATACGAACGATGTGTGGGACGACGGCGACCGCGTAGGTATAACCATCGCTCCCGAACATATACATCTGCGTCAACCCGGACAAACCGAGCCAAATGAACTGCTGAAATGAAGAAGTTTGCTGACATAGCATCCGCACGCCGGACGTGGGCTTTGCCGTACGTATTGTTCCTTGTGCTGTTCGTCGTACTGCCATTGCTGCTGATTTTCTATTACGCGTTCACCACACCGGAAGGAGACTTTACTATCTATAACTTCGTGAAGTTCTTCCACACCTCCGAGGCTGTGAACACGCTTATCTACTCGATGGCGATAGCGTTCATCACGACGGTTATCTGTCTGCTGCTCGGTTACCCGGCAGCGTATATCATGGCGAATGCGGATTTCAAGACGCCGCAGGTTATGGCGTTGCTGTTTATCCTGCCGATGTGGATCAACTTCCTGCTCCGTACGATTGCTACCGTCGAGTTGTTCAACATGTTCGGCTTGCCGCTGGGCGAGGGCGCACTGCTGTTCGGTATGTGCTACGACTATCTGCCGTTCATGATCTACCCTATCTACAACACGCTACAGAAGATGGATCGCTCGCTCATCGAGGCAGCTCAGGATCTGGGAGCAAGCAAGGTGAACGTATTCACCAAGGTTGTGCTGCCACTCAGTATTCCGGGTATATACTCGGGTATAGTGATGGTGTTCATGCCGACGGTATCGACCTTCGCTATCGCCGAGCTGTTGACGCACAACAAGATCACCTTGTTCGGTTCGCTCATCCAGCGCTCCTTCGGTGAAGGAGGTATAGCCATGTGGAATTACGGTGCTGCCTTGTCACTGATCATGCTGGTTATCATTGCCGCTACCTCGTTCTTCGACCAGGAGAATGACCGCGACGCACAGAAAGGAGGTCTGCTATGAGTCAGAAGTCAGAAGTCAGAAGTCAGAAGTCAGAAGTCAGAGAGCAGCAGATCTCTTCGGCTATGCAAGAGGCACGTCGCCGTTCGCGTGAACTGGCAGCAAAGCGCGTAGCCGGTAATGCTTATCTATGGCTGCTGCTTGTCGTGCTCTACGCACCTATTCTGCTGATCTTTATCTTCTCGTTTACGCAGAGCAAGATCATCGGCAACTGGACGGGATTCACGTTCCATCTGTACGAGAACCTGTTCACGGGCTACGATTCCACAACCCATGTGCGCGTTGACCCGAACCTGTACCGTGCAGTCGCTTTCACCGCAGTCATCGCCTTTTGCGCAGCTTGTATAGCCACGCTGCTCGGCACGCTGGCTGCCATCGGACTATATAACATGCGCTCACGGGCTCGCAAGGGTATAACGTTCCTCAACTCAATCCCGATGATTAACCCCGATATTCTGACGGGTATATCGTTGTTCCTGCTGTTCGTGTTCCTGAACATCAGCCGTGGTTTCGTAACCGTACTGATTGCCCACGTAGTGTTCTGTACGCCATACGTCGTGCTGAGTGTTATGCCGCGATTGATGCAGATGAACCCGAACCTCTACGAAGCTGCTCTTGACCTCGGTGCAACACCGGCACAAGCCTTGCGCAAAGTCCTGCTGCCCGAACTCAAGCCGGGCATGATCAGCGGATTCATCCTCGCCCTTACACTGAGTATCGACGACTTCGGCGTGACGTTCTTCACCAAAGGCTCCAACGGCTTGGAGACGCTATCGACGTTCATCTATGCCGATGCACGCAAAGGTGGATTGACGCCTGAACTCCGACCGCTGTTCTCGCTCATCTTCCTTACGATACTGATACTGCTTATCATAATGAATATTCGTACAAACAAACAAATAAACAAACAAAAGAAATGAACAAACAATTCAAAACTCTGATTGTCCTTGTTATGGCAGCCTTGATGGCTTGCCCTGTGTTCACCCAAGCCGCTGACCGCGCTCACACCCTGAAGGTGTATAACTGGGCGGACTATATTGACCTCGACAACGTGCTGAACAAGTTCCCTACATGGTACAAAGAGCAGACCGGCGAGGATGTGGATATCATCTATCAGACCTTCGACATCAACGAGTCGATGCTCACCGAGATCGAGGTAGGTCATGAGGACTATGACGTAGTATGCCCCTCGGAGTACATCATCGAGCGTATGTTGCGTCACGGATTGCTGCTACCTATACAGCGTAATTTCGGTGAACTGCCTGACTACACACGTCTCGTAGCGCCGTTTGCACAACGTATGTTCCAGCAGATGGTTAACGAAGAGGAGCAGGATGACATGCTGGCATCGGACTATACCGTGGGATATATGTGGGGTACAACAGGTATATTGTACAACCCTGCATTTGTCGATGAAGCCGACATCCGCTCATTAGGAGGACTGCTCAACCCGAAGTTCAAGGACAGAGTGTTCATGAAAGACGCTTTCCGTGATGTCTATTCGGTGGTTGTGCTCTACGTATATCGTGACGAGATTGCCCGCGGCGAAGTTTCTCGTGAGGACTTGGTAGGCAACGTCAACGACGAGCGCATAGCCCGTGTAGAGGCTTTCCTCAACGAACTCAAGAACAACGTTGCCGGCTGGGAGGTTGACTTCGGCAAAGAGGAAATGGCGAAAGGCAAGAGCTGGTTGAACCTCAGTTGGTCAGGTGACGCCCAATGGGCTATCGACGAGGCTTCCGAGGTGGGTGTTGAACTCAAGTACCTTGTGCCGCAAGAGGGTTCGAACGTTTGGTTCGACGGATGGTGTATTCCTAAGTACGCCAAGAACATCAAGGCTGCATCATACTTCATCAACTACCTCTGTATGCCGGAGAATGCCATCCTGAACATGGAGGAGATAGGTTACGTGAGCGTTATCGCTGCGCCGGAGATCCTTGAGTGGGCTGACGATGCAGAAGAAAACGCCGAGGCTGTTGACCTCTCGTACTTCTTCGGTCCGGAAGCTACAGCCGTTCATGCCAACCAGGTACTTTACCCTGACAAGAGCGTGATTGAGCGTTGCGCACTCATGCATGACTGCAACACAATGACCGGTGCTATGCTCGATATGTGGAATCGCGTGAAGGGTGACAACCTCGGCGGAAGCAACCTGATGCTTGTGGTCGGCGTAGTGATTGTACTGCTCATCGCATTCTTTGTTATCCTTGGTATCAACAAAAACAAACAGAAGAAACTTCGCAGCCGTCGCCGTTAAAGGCTTGGACTCGACAATTGTCTTTTGACATTCGACTATCGACTTTTGACTACCCTAATATGAATAGCAGGAAACTATTACTGATCCTTGCGTTGTTCTGTACACTAACCGTCCACTCCAACGAGGTGGAGGACGGTTATGTAGCTGTCAAACAGCAATACGAGCAGCGCGAAAAAGGTGCAACCAAAGCCTTGCAGGCTTACCTCACGCGATACCCTTACAGCACCTACACCGATGAGGTGAAGACGATGACAGGTGTGTTGCTGGTGGAATCGAAGCATTACAAACAGGCGTTGAAGACTTTGGAAGATGTGAAACTCAAGCGTTTGGCACGTGATCAGCAACCCGTGTATATGTTCTATCGGGGCTATGCGTACCTGATGATGGGTGAATACTCCAAGGCTCTTACATTCTTCGATTTGCTGCGCAAGAAAGATACCCCTTATACCCTCGCTTCGCGGTACTACTATGCGTTTACGCTATACAAGACCGAGCGTTACGGCGAGGCTTTGCCTGAGTTTCTTGCCATCGAGCACACTGCGCAGTACAGCGACATTGTGCCGTACTACATTGTGCAGATCTACTATCAGCAGGGTAACTTGGAAGAAGTGGAGCAACGTGCCGAGTACATCATGGAGGCTAACCCGGGTAATCCCAACAACGGCGAGATAGAGCGCATACTCGGTGAGCTGCAATACCAGCACGGAGCGTATGCACAGGCTATTCCGCATCTCGAAGCGTACCAGAAGAGTTTTACCGAGCAGAAGAAGGAATTGGTGCGCAACGACATATATCTCTTGGGTATGTCGTATTTCCATACGGAGCAGTACGACAAAGCCACCACCTACCTGCGCAAAGTCAAACCGATGAATGATACAATATCCGAATCGGTGGCTTTGCACCTCGGGCACGCGTACACGCGTACGGGATATATTGAACAAGGTAAACTCAACTATGCCGCCGCTGTGCGCTACGGACTGACACCCAAGGTTACCGAAGAGGCAATGTACAACTATGCGCTCTGCACCTACAAGAGCTCGTCGGCACTCGGCGAGAGCGTAACGGCGTTCACCGAGTTCCTGCGCAAATATCCCAAATCCAAGCATACGACCACTATCCGCTCGCTGCTCTCCGATGCGTTCCTGCGCTCGAAGAACTATCAGTCGGCGTACGATGCTTTGGCACTGATTGACATCACCGACCCGAAGATGGAGCAGACCAAGCAGTATCTGCGTTATCAGTTAGGTGCAGATGCGTTCCGTCAGGGAAACATCCAGAAGACACAACTGTTCTTGCAGGAGATCTTGCGCCAGCCCGAGCAGTACAATGCGTACAATGCCGAGGCATGCTACCTGCTCGCCGAGTGCGCTTACCGCACACGTAACTACAAGCAGGCAGGTGACTACCTCGCCCGAGCCGAACAGGAGCCCGGCTGGCAGAAATCCCCAAACCGCGTACCGGCTCTGTACCTGAAGGGTTACACCTACTTCCAGCAGCGTATGTATGTGCAGGCGGAAGCCACCTTGAAGGAGTTCGTCTCGCAAACGAAGTCCACACAACCCACGTATGCCGACGCGCTCAACCGCATAGGCGACTGCCAGTTCAACGCACGACGCTTCGACGAGGCTATCAAGACCTACCAACAGGTCATCGACCTTGCTGCTACCGGTGCAGATTATGCTACGTTCCAAGCAGGTTATGCCTACGGCTTGAAACACGAATATGTCAACAAGGCAGAGAAGATGCTCAACCTCGTAACCACCTACCCGCAGTCCGATTATGCCGACGATGCACTCTACGAGATGGCACGCGCCTATATCGAGAACAACCAGGAGGAATCGGCAATCATGGCATACGAACGACTGCTGAGCAACTACCCCAACTCCAACATGGCACGCAAAGCCTCACTCGAGCAGGGTATGATCCATCGTAACCTCAAGCAGTACGACGATGCTATTGCCGCCTTCAAGCGCACGATCAACAACTACCCGGGCACCGAGGAAGCTTACGCTGCACTCGATGCACTGGAGCAGGTGTATGTGGCTACGAACAATATCAACGAGTACTTGGCTTACACCAAGACCATCGGCAAGTCGCAGATGCGCGTCACTACGGCTGAGGACTCCCTCACCTACGTCACCGCTGAACTGCAATACATGCTCGGTAACTATCCCGAAGCGGCTGCCGGACTGACGACGTATATCACCCGTTACTGCAACGGCGGACGATACTGCTCCGGCGCACACTACTATGCTGCCGACAGTTACTACCGCTTGGGGCAGATGAAGGAAGCACTCGATGAGTACGAAGCCCTCACCACGCTCACCGGTAACGCCTATATGGAGGAAGCTTGTTTGCGTGCTGCAGGACTGAGCTTCGACAACAAGGATTACGAGCGCGCTGCACGCCACTTCGCTCACCTGCAAGAGGTTGCATCCACCGAAAGCAACCGGCGCATCGCACAGTTGGGCTCACTGCGCTGCGCATTGAACTTGGATGATCAGGCTACCGTCTTACGCATCGCTACCGACATCCTTTCGACGGACAATCTATCCGAAGAGATGCGTCAGGAAGCACTCTACTGCCGCGCTAAAGCATACTTGAGCGCCAACAACAACGGCTTGGCTGTGGTCGATCTTACGCCGCTCGCCAAAGAGACTGTTACCGCTATCGGAGCAGAAAGCAAGTACCTGCTCGCACAGGCATATTTCAACATGGGCGCACTCGACATGGCTGAAGAGGAGATCATGTCTTTCGCACAGATGAACACCCAACATCAGTACTGGCTCGCCAAGGCGATGATCCTGCTGGCAGACATAAGCCTCAAGAAGGATGATGTCTATCAGGCACAACAATATCTGTTTGCCCTGCAAGCCAACTATAACGCTGAGGATGACATCCAAGGCATTATAGCCGAACGGCTCGCCACGATTGCTGCACAGCAACAGGCGGAACAGGACAATGATGACAATACGGATTCTACTGAAGAATAAAGGAGGGAGTTATGAAAAGACATCAGTTTATATTTCTCATGACATTGTTGCTGCTGCCGTTGACAGCCGCAGCACAAGATACTGTCCTGAACCGCAACGTTACCGTTGAACGCGACTTCCAGCCTATCATCAGTAGCGCAGGTATAGTCAGTGTCAAACCGGTGATAGTGCACCAGGACTTCGAACCGGTAGAGGTTACCTACTCCGATTACTCGCAGTCGCTCTCGCCGGCGTTTAACATCAACCCGCTCGGCTGCTCGCTCACAACATGGGAGCAACCCAAACCGCTACACGGCTATGTCAGCGGAGGATTAGGTCATACGAACACGGTCTTTGACTTCGGCTACCGGATGACAGACAAGAAGAGCAAGATCACCCTTGACGCCTTCGCTCACCATCGTGCTTCTTGGGGACGATACACGATCGAAAAGACGAACTTCGGATTAGACATCACCAAGTCGTTCTCATCGGCTGCGCTGTACTTCGGTGCAGATGCCGAGAATCGCTTCTATACCTTCAGCGGACGCTATGTGGATTCGCTTGGCGTGATGCATCTTGCCAAATACTCCGATCTCCGTCCCGAAGACAAACTGCCCCTGTGGACAATCAATACGCACATCGGCGTACGTTCAACAGGCAAGGGTAATGTGCAGTATAAGTTGCAGACGGGTTACTCCGCGTTTATGTATGCTTCGGCGGCTACCGAGCATCAGATCCGTACGCTCGCTAACTTGGAGTGGAGCAAAGATGAGCATAAGGTCGGCTTGAACCTGCGCGTCTCGAACTTCTTTATGAAGGTTCACGACAACAGTGTAGCCGACTCGCTCTACAACCCGCGACACGCTATACACATCGAGCCGTACTATGCCTTTGACCACAAACGCTTCCATGCGCACATAGGCGTGAACCTTGATATGAACATAGGCAAAGGGCAACTGCTCAGCGGCAACGAGAATATCTCGTTCGCTCCCTCGCCCAACGTGCTGTTGGAGTACGACATAGCCCGCAACTGGCTGGCTATCTACGGCTTGGCTTCCGGCTCCTTAGGCGATTGTTCGCTGCAGTCGCATGTCTATAGTTACCCGTATCGCACCTTACAGAGCGGCGTGACATCGCATCACGTAGCAGGCTATATCCCTGTGCAAGCACAACTCGGTCTGAAGATCCGTCCGCAGGCTAACCTGCTCATCGACCTGCATGCACGCTACGAACTCAAGCGCAACCAGTTCTCTGCGGCTACGCCGTACTACTGGGAAGTGCGTCAGTATCGCGACGTTCAGGGTAATAGCGAGCCGCTCTTCGGCGATTACGTCTATTGCAACCTGCAACGCTGGAAGATAGGCGCTGAGATCACCTACCACTACCAGGACATCGTGAACATCCTCGTTGCCGGAGCGTTCTACACCGGCAGTATGGATAGCATCGAGGCTCCGCATGACTCACAGAACAAAGCCATAGAGATGGCTTCGTTCAATGCCGCCGTACATAATGCCAACGGCACATGGAAGATGCTCGATCGACCGCGTTGGGATCTGACCGTGAACATTGACGCACGCATCAACCGCCAGTGGACGCTCTACTCGCACAACTACTTCGCAGGCAAACGTCAGACGCTGATGTTCGAGGAAACGACAGCCGGAAGATCGTATAGCATAGGCGTGCTCAGCCCCACGATCGACATCAACCTCGGCTGTGCGTATGAGTTCAACAAGTGGCTCAAGATCTACCTTGAACTCAACAACGTTATCCACCGGCACAACGCAGCCTACTACGGATACTACGATCCGGGTGTGAACTTCGTGCTCGGTGCATCGTACAAATTCTGATGACAAAAAGCAAATACTTAATAAGACAATAATTATGAAACCATTAAACGAATTGACAATTGCGTTGGCAAGTGACCACGCAGGTTTTGGACTGAAATCGATGGTTATACTCTTCTTGGAGCGCGAAGGAGCCAAGGTGAAAGATTTCGGTTGTCACTCAATGGAGAACTGTGATTTTCCTGATTTTGCTCACCCGATGGCTACCGCGGTTGAGAAAGGTGAATGTGACTTAGGTATCGGCTTCTGCTACACCGGTAATGGTATGGCAATGGCCACGAACACGCATCCTCATGTACGCGCCACGATTTGTTGGGAGTCGCAAATGGCAAAGAACGCTCGCCGGTTCTTTGATGCTAACATCCTTTGTTTGCCGTCAGGCTATGTAGCACCGGACAAGGCGCTGGAGATCATCGAGGCGTTTGTTACTACCGCTTATCAGGGCGGAGAGCGTTATGATCGTCGTATCAATCATTTGGCTAATCCTAATGTATATTAAATAAGCATGAATAAGTTTAACGTAAAATTGCATGTATTAGCACCGCTCACTGCCCTTGTGGTGCTACTGATGTGGTTTGTACCTGCATCATTCTTCGGCATTGACGGTCTGACAGTGGTTCAGCAGCGCACCATTGCCATCTTTTGCTACGCAGCCTTGATGTGGATGTTCGAGATTATCCCGGCTTGGGCAACCTCGGTGACCACCATCGTATTTCTGCTGCTGGCTGTATCCAATAAGGGTCTGACCAGCCCTGACATGGGTGCGCTCGTGAATTTCCGCGAACTGATGGCTTCGTTTGCCGATCCGATCATCATGCTCTTCTTGGGTGGTTTCGTACTCGCTATAGCTGCCAGCAAAGTAGGCTTGGATGTCGTTCTGGCGCGCGTGATGCTCAAGCCTTTCGGCACGAACCCCAAATGGGTGCTGCTCGGCTTCCTGACGCTGATCAGCGTAATGTCGATGTTCATGAGTAATACCGCTACCGCAGCCATGATGCTTGCCTTCCTTGCACCTGTACTCCGTACATTGCCTGCGGACGGCGGCGGACGTGTGAGTCTGGCTATGGCTATTCCCATAGCCGCCAATATTGGCGGTTTAGGTACTCCTATCGGTACTCCTCCGAACGCTATCGCCATCGGTCAGCTGGCTTCGCTGGATATCAACATCGGCTTCGGCGCATGGATGATCCGTATGGTGCCCGTAGTGATCATCATGATTCTGTTCTCATGGTGGCTGCTCATGTTCCTCTTCCCATTCAAGGCGAAAGACGTGAAGATCGTCATTGAGCCCGATGAGCACCACGAGATAGGTTGGGAGTTCTGGGTAGTGACCGTAACGTTCATCGCTACGATCCTGCTCTGGATGACGGGTGAGTTGACTCACCTGAACTCGAACGTAGTTGCTCTTATCCCGTTTGCCGTGTTTGCCCTCGTAGGCATCTTCAAACGCGATGATTTTGCCAAGATTGACTGGCACGTACTCTGGATGGTAGCCGGTGGATTTGCTATCGGTACGGCTCTGAACAAGACCGGTCTGGCAGCAGCCCTCGTTGAGGCTATACCTTTTGGCAGTTGGTCAGCACTTGCCGTACTGATCATCGCCGGACTGCTCGGCTGGTTACTCTCCAACTTCATCGCCAACTCATCGGCAGCCAACCTGCTCGTGCCTATTCTGGCTGTAGTCGGTACGGCTATGAGTGAGCAGCTGGCAGCCTTCGGCGGCGTGACAACGCTGCTGGTTTGCGTAGCCGCATCTACATCGTTTGCCATGCTCCTGCCGATCTCTACTCCACCGAATGCTATCGCTTGCTCGACCGGTCTTATCCAAACCAACGATATGACCAAGGTCGGACTGATCGTCGGACTGATCGGTATAGCTATCGCGTATGGCGTAATACTGTTGTTCCCGTTCTGATAGTATGAAAAAATCGATTTTACTTATATGCACGCTGTCATTGGCTGTAGCAGTCAATGCACAGGAAGTTGCTACCACGCAGGACAGTAAGCAGGCTGCCAAGCAAGAACGCAAAGCCGCTGTCAAATCGCACCTCAAGCAGCACTTCAAACTCTACGGCTTCGTACGTAACTACTTTACGTACGACAGCCGTGAGTCTATCTCGGGTACTGCGGACATGTATAACTATCAGCCCAAGGATGAGAACTGGAACCAGACACCCGAACAGGCTGCTGTTTCGGGCGTGGAGCGCGAAGACCTGAATGCTGTCAGCACGTTCCGATACCTCTCGCTCACTACGCGTTTGGGAGTGAATATTATGGACTACAAGTGGCGCGGTACAGAGTTCGGCGGCAAGATCGAAGCGGACTTTTATGCCGGCTTGTCAACCAAGGGCACCGGTACACACTCGCTTTCCGGCGTAGCACAACTGCGTCTGCGTCAAGCATATCTGACCCTGGCGTGGGACAGCCTCGCTATAAACAATAATAAGGATTACGCGCGCGTAGAGCTCGCTATCGGTCAGACCTGGCACCCTATGGCTGCCGATCTGTGCGACGTTATCGCCCTCAACTCCGGCGCTCCTTTCGGTCCTTTCAATCGCTCACCGCAGGTGAAGATGGACGCACGCCTCGGTAAGTACGTGACGCTGACCGGTTCGTTGCTCTGGCAGATGCAATACCTCTCCACAGGCCCTGACGGGCAGTCAGCAGAGTATATCGCCTACAGCAAGACACCCGAAGCCTACCTCGGTTTATCCGTTCATAACAAAGGATTCTTGATGCGTGCCGGTGTGGATGTTCTCAGCATTAGCCCGAGGCATTTAGGTTCAGTCATCGCAGCCGATGGCGTTACCCCCGTCAAGGTGAAAGTCAGCGACCGTCTGACGACTGTATCCCCGTTCCTCTATCTCCAGTACAAGAAGGGAGAGTTCTCACTCAAAGCCAAAACGATCTTTGCCGAATCGGGTGAACACATGAATATGAACGGTGGCTACGGCGTCAAAGTTGTTCGCGCTGACGGTACATGGGAATATACGCCTACACGCAACTCCACTTCGTGGATCAGCCTCGTATATGGCGGTAAGGTCGGACAGCAGGAAGACAAACATCCTCAGAAACTCCAAGGTATCCTCTTTGCCGGTTATATTCGTAACTTCGGCACAAAAGATGCGCTGATTGATGCGGATCAGGATGGCAAATTGGACTACTATTTCCCCCGTGCAAACAACATGAACCGTATGTGGCGTCTGAGTCCTACCCTGCTCTACACGGTGGGTAAGTTCCAACTCGGCTTGGAGTACGAGATCACTTCCGTTCAGTACGGCAAAGCAGGAGCACTCAATGCCCACGGCTTGGCTGATACCAACTTGCACTGGGTCACCAACCACCGCGTCCAACTCATGACGAAGTTCAACTTTTAACCCCCTCATTTCATTGTGCACCTTGCGCGCATGTTTGCGCGCAGAGCTTACTTGGAGATTGTTCCCCCTGCGTTCATAATTGAGCGCAGGGGCGACTTTTATTTCGTGCATTTTGCGCGCATCATTGCGCGCAGAGTATGCGTGCCTATTCATTTTTGCCTACACAACGTTACACTTTTTCCCATTATGTTAACCCAGTTAATAAATTTGCCTATAATATTTGCATTTCTCGATTTTTCTTCGTATCTTTGTATTAGATTTTGGTTCCCACCCCTGATCCACCCCTAATTCTCGGCTGCGCATCAGAGATTTATCGGACTTTCAGTAGGGTTTACTCCAAATTCCAAGCGAATCTTTGAAAACAATGATTTTATTTATTTTTATATTTGTTTATTTTCTTAAATTTATACTTAACCATAATTATGAAAATTATTACTAAGAAATCACTCTACCTTCTTTCTTCCGAGCCTCTGCATCCGCTCCTGTTGAAGGTCATCACTCGCATCGTCAAACTCGGTGCGGGCATAGTTCATATTACCCCTGATCACCACGTTTTCGTCAAACTTGCTACCGGCATCAGCGAACTCCGTGGTGCCTTGGATATGCAAAAAGAAGGCAAAGAAGCCGGTCTTCGTGTTGTCGTTCGTCGTGCTCCCAAGCGCGGCAAGTACAGCCTTTATACCGACCTTCCTGACTACCAGCTCTACACCCTTCCCATCGTCCAAAAAAGCGCTTCTACGATGTCCGATGCCGAGCGCCTTAACATCGAGCGTAACACCCTCGTACTCAAGCGAGTTCATGCCATCAAACGTGATCCCGTTCAGCTTGCTCATTACCGTCGTCTTCATCGCCTCCACCTGCTCAACCCCACTGCCGGCGGTTATAAGCACCTCTATCGCAATTTCTACGGCTTCCTCGTCGCCACCCTCCACCTCGCCCTCGCCGCTACGGGGTCTCCACAATTAACATGCAGTGGGGTTAGGCTTGTTCAGCCGAGCCATGAGTGTTCTGTGCGCGCGATTTCTATGAGCGCGTCTATCCCCGCATCTCATTCCACTCCGTCCATTTCGCCTGCATTGAATGCAGGCATCGCGCTCGCTACTCACCCTCTACGCCTTGCTTCCCGCTATCGCCCCTTCATCCGTCTCCCCATTGCCTCCTAACCCATTGCAGTATGACCTGTTTTGCCACACATTTGTGACAAAATGCACTCTTTCTTAAGATTTTCGCATCAAATATTTGCATTTTTGTAATATTTTGCGTAATTTTGCAACGTCTGCTACTTAGCAGACCGCGAATACCTTTATCTAAAACCTTGCATAACCGATGTTTTGCAAGGTATAATTATTGTATTTCATTCGCGAACAATGAATTAGAGAATAGCACGATTGTAGCAATTACTATTAGAAAACTTAAAAATCAAACAAATATGAAAAAGCTTTACTCAGTTTTTGTATTATTTACCCTGCTTTTCTGCTACACAGGGAATGTGTGGGGAGATGAATTAACCGTAGATGGAACATCTACTGCATACTTACCAATTTATGGTACTTGGGCAGATGCTAGTCAGCATAATCAATTCATTATCCCCGCTTCAGAGTTGGAAGAAATGCAAAATGGAACAATAACAGGGTTGACCTTTTATTCAAAAACATCTTCGGCCGGTTGCGCTCCGACTGTAAAAGTCAGTTTGGCAAATGTGTCGCAAAGTGACCTACAAAGTGGTTTGTATAGTGGCTCTGTTTCTGAAGTGTGGTCTGGTACTTTTTCGTTAAGTAGCAGTCAATGGGTTTTGAATTTTTCTTCAGATAATACTTTTGATTATGGTGATGATAATTTGCTTGTAGATATTGTCACTACTACCGATGGGAATTATAATTCCTCTCTAACATTTTATGGTTTTAGTTACACTAATGGCGGTCTCTATTCTTATAATTCAACCAACACTATTCAAAGTACAGTTCCCAAAGTGACTTTCACATACACCAAAGTTCCTGTGTCTTGCCCGAAACCTACGCTTTCGTTGGACGATAAGGATGATGAAAGCGTCTCTTTCTCATGGACTGAGGGCGGGACAGAAACTCAGTGGCAATATGTTTGTAAAGCCGGCTCAACAGCTCCGACTGACAGTGAATGGGAAAGCGCTACATTGACTAGTGACAAATCTGCTACTATTGATGGTCTGTCTGCAAATACGTCTTACACATTCTATCTACGTGCATATTGTGCAGCAAATGATCAGAGTAAAGCTGTAAAAAACGAATTTAAGACTGATTGTGGAATAGAATCTATTCCGGCTGATGGATGGACATATTGTTTTGAAACATCCGATGGTGCTTCAACAGGCTCTGTTCCCTCTTGTTGGTTAGGTTTGCCTTCATCCGGCAGTTATCCAACAATAGATGCTGGATTTGTCAAGGAGGGAAGCAACAAATTGCATTTCCAAGGAAAAAACACAACACAATATATCGTCTTGCCGGAATTTAACGTTGCAATAAAAAATCTTAAAATATCTTTCTGGCTCAGAAGAGATGCTGATTATTCCAAGACCGATGTGCCACAAGTGGGATATTTTTCTACTACAGAACCTACAACGAGTAGCACGTTTACTTCTTTAGGATCTCCTGCTTCTGTATCAACAACATATACGAGATATGTATTAGATTTGGGAAGTGCAACAGAAGGAGCCAAACGAATAGCGATCAAATTTACAGGTGCGACTTCAACAAGTTACACAGGAGGATTATTTATTGATAGCATGAGAGTAGTTTCAGTTCAAGACTGCTCTGCTCCGCAAAATGTCGCTCTTTCTGGATCATCTATTTCAACGGCTGACTTCTCATGGGATGCAAATGCGGGCGTTGATTCCTATAAATACTGCGTTGTCGCTCAAGGAGAAGACGCAGATTGGAGTGAGGACTTAACCGCTAATACGAATTCGGCACATGTAGAAGATTTGACCCCTGGCGATTATACGTTCTATGTAAAATGTGCATGCGGTACTGCTGCAACTTCTTTGGATTTCGAAATCGTTTCTTGTCCTTCTGTAACAGGTGTTACCCTATCTAATCAGCTTTGGAATGCAGTTACCGTTAATTGGACAACAAGTGCTACGACTAACTGCGACGTACAATATAAGGCCGGTTCGGGAGAATGGACTGCTGCCGAAACGAATACATCTGCTACCAGCAAAACGATCACAGGTCTTTCTGTAGGCACAACCTATTCTTTCCGCGTTAAACCGAATTGTAGCACAGACGGTTGGGTATCTCCGGCATCTACTTACGCCCCTGCTTGTCCGGCTCTTGGCGACCTGACTCTCTCAAACAAGACATACAATGGTGTTACTATCTCTTGGAGCGAGGTTGCAGGCATATCTACATGGAACTTGCGCTACCGCAAAGAATCAGATTCATGGACTGAGGTAAACAACATTGCCGCGTTGACTTATACTATCGCTTCAGGTTTGGTAACGAACAAAGAATACACCATCGAGCTCTATTCCGAGTGCGGCGGTTCTGCATCTTCGACCACCTATAATCCGGTTTATGAAATTCCGGCAGTGTTAACAGCATCGCCCGTGAAGGATGTTACGGCAACCCTTAACTGGTCAACAGTGGATGGCGCAAGTGGCTATCAGTACAGTTGCGTCAAGACCGGTCAAGCTGATTCATGGTCTGTAACGCAAGTAACTAACTCTGTTGCATTAAGCGGTCTGGAAGTAGCAGAAGAATATACTGCTAAAGTGCGTGCCGTATTCAGTACCGGTAATAGTGAAGCAAAAGAGAAAGTATTCTCTACAGTTTGTCAGGCTCCGACCAGTTTGGTTAAGGGCGACATAACTTCCAGTTCGTTGGCTTTCTCATGGTCGAAGAGTGCAGCAAGCAATGCAGACAATCGCTATCAGTATGTTTGCAAAGAAGGTTCAACGGCTCCGACATCTGATCAATGGGCGAACGATGCTGTCCTGCTTGACGAAGGCGTTCGCGCTGCAACCGTTGAAGGACTGAAATCCAACACAACCTACTATTTCTTCGTTCGCTCCTATTATGGCGATGGCAAGTATAGTAGTGCTATCAATACAAACAATACTACGGATTGCGGAATAGAAAGTTTGGAATATTCTGAGACTTTCGGCACTTCGTCAGCAACCAAACCTGGTTGTTGGACTATCTCCAATTGGGGAACTTCTGCTAACTACTGGACATCAGCAAGTGATTATGCTCATTCGGGTGTGGCTTTGAAATATAATGCTAAAACACTTAATAGCTCGTCAGCAATATCACCGTATATATATATTGCGGAGAAATGTACATTGTGTTTCTATGTCAGAAACTCAGTTGGTAGTAACTCTGCAAAAGTAGAGTGTCAAGTATTCATTAATGATGGCTCTACAGATACTGAAATTACCAATTTGACAACAAATGTGTCAGGAACAACCTCTGGTGTTAATACACGTCATACGACTGCAACTGCCAAGTACTATGACTTGTCATCATTTGTAGGAAAAACTATCACCATTAGATTCCTTGGAAAAGGTTATGATTCTGGTACAACATCCGCATTGTGGATTGATGATGTATCTATTAACTACAAAGCCACCTCTGCTCCTACCAACCTTGCAGCAACTCCGACTGCCGATGGCGCAGAAGTAACTTGGGATGCAGAAGAAAGTCCTTATGATTTGCGGTATCGCGTAAATGGTTCTTCTGATGATTGGAATTTGGTTAGTAACATTGCAGATGAGAACTATACCATCGAAAATCTCACTGAACAAGAGTATGAAGTGCAAGTTCGCACGCATGCTTCTGAGCATCGCATCAGCGCATGGACTGCGTCTGAAACCTTTACTCCGGAAGCATGTCCGACCGTAACAGCAGTGACACTCTCCGATAAGACCTACAACAGCGTAACCGTAGGTTGCACGCTCTCTGCAGTAGGCACGTGGGATCTGCAATACAAGGCAGGTAGTGGCGATTGGACAGATGCTTACACGGACATAGCCACAGTTACCAAGGAGTTTGCAGTTTCCGTTGGTACAACCTATAGTTTCCGTGCAAAATCTTCGTGCCGCAACGCTTGGACTGAGGCAGACGAAACCTACGCACCGGCATATCCGACACCTGCAAGCGTGGAGGTTGCCACTACGGAAGTAACGGCTACCGGTTCATGGGCTGTCATCGATGGTGCTACTGGTTATGAGTACATCGTAGTGGCTAAAGATGCCGCACAAAACTGGACTTCGCCTTCCACTGCAACAACCACCAGTGCCGGCATCGTGACTGCTACTCCTATCGCTAACCTAAACGGTGGTACAGAGTACGACTTCTACGTACGTGCTGTATTCGGAGTTAACACCGGTAATGCGGCAAAGGCATCGTTTACTACCGGCAAGGTTGCTCCCACCACTTTGGTAAAGAGTACAGCTACGGCTAATTCCATCTCATTCTCATGGAGTTACAGCGGCTCGGTTAACCAGTTCCAATGGAAGACCAGCAAGGCAGGCTCGCAATGGAGTGATGTTCAATCCGACAAGTCCGCTATAGCAACAGATTTGGAGAGCGGTACAACCTATACTATCTATGTACGCACGTACTACGCAGAAGGCATCTATAGCGATGAACTGAGCGGATCAATGAACACTGAGTGTGCATCGAAAGGTATAGGCTATTCTACCAATTTTGATGCCGAATCGGCTTTGCCTGCTTGTTGGGAATCGACCAACTTCGGAAGCGGTAACAATAAGTGGAATATAGGCAACTGGTATGAGTCTACGAGTGCTTGGAACTCGGCTCGTTTCTTAGCTTACAAGAACAGTGGTTCGACAAGTGCAGATCTTATCACTCCTGCTATTGATCTAACAGAATTTGCTATGCTTAAGTTCTTCTACTTAAAGAACTCGGCTGATGTAGTAGCACAAGTGCTGATTCGCATTCCGGGTGAAAGTGATGAGGTTATCTGGACTGCAACTACAAAGAGCTCTTGGGCTTCCATAGCCGATTCTGTTGACCTGAGCTCGTATGTTGGCAAGACTGCCAAACTAATCTTCCGTGCGTATGGTTCAACCAGCGGCACAACGAGATATTTCTATCTCGACGATGTAAGTTTTGCATACAAGCATTGTGCTAAGCCTACCGGACTCACCGCTTCGACTACTATGGCTACCATGAAGGGTGCTAAGATCACCTGGGTAGACAATAAAGAAAAAGGTCCGTGGGATCTTCGCTACCGCACAAACGGCGTTGGTGAGTGGACTGCTGTGAACGGCATTACCACCAAGAGCTACAAGATCACCGGACTTGACGAAGTAGAATACGAAGTACAAGTTCGCACGCACGTTTCTGCGCATCGCATCAGTGCATGGACAGCTTCTGAGACCTTCACTCCGATATGCTCAGTAACCCTCAACGACAACGAGGATAACACTGCAACCTTAAACACACTGCTCGGGCAGAATGTGGACATCACCATCAACCGCACAATCTACTGCGACGGGGATTATAATACCTTGTGCTTGCCGTTCAGTTTGGCAACATTGACAGGTACGCCGCTGGAGGATGCAACCGTTTATGCATACAAATATGCGGTACTTGAGCCTGATGAGTTGCAAGTTCGCATCTACGAAACAGAGAACGGCATACAAGCTGGTGTACCGTACTTGCTGAAGATTTCTGCTGAGAGCAACATAACAAGCATGACGTTCTCTGACGTAATCATCACTGCCGCAGAAGGTAAAACCATCGGCAAGGACGAAGCAGTTGAGTTCATCGGTATTCTCAAACCCGAGGCATTCACAGCAGGTGACGAGTCAACACTATTCGTCAGCACGGGTAACAACCTTGCATGGGCAAGTGAGAGCGCTAACCTCAAGAGCTTCCGTGCATTCTTCAAGCGCACCGTTTCGGCTCCTGCTCCGCTGCGTCCGGGAATGCGCGCTCGCATCGTTGTGCAAGAGGAAGTAGTTACCGGCGTGGATGGAACACAAGGCAATGATGTTCAATGTATTAAGCTCATTGAGAACGAGCAACTCGTTATAATCCGCAATGGCGTGAAGTATAACGTACAGGGACAGATTATTCGATAAGTTGAATGGCAAAAAAAGAATGTTAAACGATTAAATTTTGAGCATTATGAAAACTACGAATATGACTGCCACGATGGCAAAAAAGAACTATACAAGCCCTGTTATTGATTGCACACCAATGACTTTGGAGAGTCACCTATGCGGAGAGTCGTTCTTCGATCCGCTTGGTATCGGCGATCCCACCAACCCGGGCAACGGTCGCTAATCCACAGCCCGCATATACAACAACGAGAGTGTGTCATCCGGCACACTCTCGTTGTCAATATAGCACCTTTTGCCACGCATTTATAACAATTTATATGTTTATGAGCAGTTTTTGTGACAAAAAGTTGCATATTCGACTTATTTTTCGTATCTTTGTGCGCTTTTTTCGCGCGCGAGAAAATGGGGTGTTCACGAATTAAGCAATTTAAACGAATGCAATGATTACTTTTGGGGTTCACAGATTAAGCAGATTAAACAGATAGCAACGATTACATGTTAACATAAAATTTTAACTCTTATGAAAAAGATCTATTCTATTCTCTTGCTTGCAGCACTTTGCTTCTGTGGCAATATGCAAGCTGACGAATTAGGTCCGTTGTATGACGGCACAAACACGTATGGCGAGTACGTTCCATTGGAAGGCAATTATGCTGACTATTATCAGCGAGTTCAAGTTATCTATCCGAAGGCAGATCTTCAGGCTATGGCGGGCAAGTCAATCACTAAGATGACTTTCTATCTTAAGACAAAGGCTGCTGCTGCTTGGGGCGCTACTATCGAAGTGGCATTGGCTGAGACAAGTCAAAACAATTTCGATGCTGATAACACGTACATAAGCGCTGAATTTACGACAGTATATTCTGGAACTGATTTGTCTGGTACCGGTGACCTAATGGAAGTTTCCTTCTCGCAGGGATTTGATTACAGCGGCGACAATAACCTCTTGTTCGAGCTGAGGCTTATAGGGAAAGGTGCTTTCAAGAAATCTATATTCTATGCCAAGGGTGGTTATGATAACTATATGTGCTTATACAAAAATAATAGTTCATCCTATGCTTCCATCACTTCTGGAACTCGTAGAAATGCTATCCCCAAGACTTTGTTCACTTACGAGGCCGGTGCTCCAGCTACTTGCGAGAAGCCGACAGGTCTAAAGAAAATAGAAGTAGCAGCCAAGACCGCAACGCTGGCTTGGGATAAGGTTGCTGATGCCAACTGGCAATACATCTGCTTGCCTGCAGCTGCCGAGTTGAATTGGGAGAATGCTACAACCACTACCGATACATTTGCTATCGTTAATGGTCTGACCTCAGAAACCAATTACAAGTTCTACGTTCGCCGCTATTGCAGCGCAGAAGATCAGAGCAAGGAAGTATCTGTGGTTTTCCAGACCGAAAAGTCCTGCTTTGCTCCGACCACACTAAACGTAACGGAGAATGACGTTACTACCACAACCGCCAAAGTTACGTGGGGTGCTTCCGGCAAGGGTGAGACCAGCTGGCAATATACCTTCGAGGAGTGGAGCGACGAGGTGCCTGATTGGACAAACGCTCCGACCACCACTGAGAAGGAAGTGACACTTACCGACCTGACTCCCAAGAAATCGTATCAGGTTTGGGTTCGCTCGTTCTGCGCTGATGACGATCAGAGCGCGGCTGTTACAACTTATTTCACTACGAAGGTAGATTGCAGTGCAGCTGCTCTGCCGTATGAGGACGACTTTAGCATGGGTATCGACTGCTGGACGATGACTAACTGTCACGCAAGCACCGGTGTTTATGAAGACTACTATGGCACAACTACTACTTTCCGCTTCTTCTACACAACGACCCCTCCGCAGTATCTGATTTCTCCGGAATTTGTTGCTTCGGCAAAACAAGTACAGGTTGAATTTGATTACTATGCCCATTCCTCATCGTACGAGGAGTCGTTCAAGGTCGGTTACTCCACTACGGACAAAGATGTAGCTTCGTTCACATGGGGTGATGAGATTAAGACAACGAATGTCAGCTCAAGTAATCCGGATAAGTTCTCGGAGATCTTCCCGGCAGGTGTGAAGTTTGTAGCTATTCAGCATACATCGAATAATCAATACTATCTGTATATTGACAACTTCAAAGCGAGCGAGTACGAGGCTCCTTCTTGCGCTGCTCCGACCGCATTGGTTGTTAGCGAGGTAGCCGACAAGACTGCCAAGGCAACTTGGACATCCGAGGCAGAGAAGTTCGCACTGGAGCTCAAGGCAGAAGGTGGCGAGTGGACTGCTGTTGATGCAGTTATCACCGAGCCAGCGTTCGATGTGACGAACCTGAGCGAGCATACAACCTATCAGGTACGCGTTAAGGCTATCTGCGGTGAGGAGCTCGAGAGCGAGTGGGTAGAATCGGAGGCATTCACCACAAGGTGCTCTGTAAAAGAATTCGGTTACGAAGAGACATTTGCTGCCGAACTCGATGCATGCTGGGATAACAGCGAGTTCCACGGCAACCAGTGGACTCCCACTACTGATGACGAACAGGATTACTTCCTGCGCTACAAGACCAGCGACAATGCCTTCGGTAAAGCCGAGTTGGTAAGTCCTGCTATCGCGTTGCCAAACGAGGGCGAGCCCGTACTGCTCTTCTATTGGATGAACACGGGTGTTCCGGGTGTGACATTGAAGATCTGGGACGGCGAGACTGAGTCTGTATTGAGCGAAGACCTGGATGCCGAACTCAATGAGGTTACCGGCGATGCCGACAGCAGAAACTGGCAGATCAAGAAAGCCAACCTCAGCGAGTTCTTAGGCAAGACTGTTGCCTTCAAGCTGCACGCTGACGGTAACGCAAAGAACAAATACGCCTTCTTCGACAACTTCAAAGTTTGCCAGAAGCCGTACTCGCTCCTTGTTCCGACCAATGTACAAGCCGTAGCTACCGAAGACGGCGTTGTTGTAACTTGGACGGCTGCTTGGGATGAGCCAGCATGGGATCTGCAGTACGGTCCGAAAGATGCCAACAAGACTGTTGTTCCTGGCATCGCGGAGAAGACTTATACCATCACCGGTCTCAGCGAGGGCGAGTATGAGGTGCAAGTTCGTGCTGCGTTTGCTGCTGAACCCAGCGCATGGACAACTGTCGTAACCTTCGAGGTTGCTCACGAGGCTACCGGTATCGACAACACTGCCGCCAAGGCTACCGCTACCAAGCGCATCGTCAATGGTCAACTGATCATCGAGCTGGGCGGTGAACAATATAACGCTCAGGGTGTTAGCGTTAAGTAACACCTCAACCCGTTGTCATACTCGCGTGACGTGATGTCACCCGAGTATGACAATCTAAAACAATCTATAAATGAAAAAACTACTATCCATGCTCGTTGCAGCATTGCTCTGCGCGAACGTTTATGCCGATCAGGCAGTCACAGTTAACCCCGGTGGAAGTGCCACACAAAGCCATTTCCCTATCTATGGCGATAATGCCGATTCTGAGGGGCACAAGGTGCAAGCCATCTACCTGGCAGACCAACTCAAAGCCATCGCTGAAGGCAGTGAAATCAAGTCACTGACATTCTACTCCGCTAACCCAACTCAATCTTGGGGTAAGGCTGAGTTCAAAGTATCCCTCGCCAAGACGGATTACTCCTACTTCCAGAATGCCTCAGGAACATGGGCTACTGCTTCGGACGGAAGCACGCTTACCCAAGTGTATGACGGGGCTCTGTCTGTAGCGGATGGAGAACTGACTGTCAAATTCACCACCCCGTACACCTACGAGGGAGGTAATCTGCTTATTCAGGTGGAAATATCAAGAGGGGGTACCTATTCTGCGTCATCTTTCTATTCCGCTGGGAATACGGATTACTTGATTAAGTACGCTTATAGTGGCTCTTCGCGTGATGCCAAACAGCCGAAACTCACTCTGGTCATAGCAGGTGGCGACGATGATCCCGTCAGCGAAACTTGCACTGCGCCTACTGCGGTTACGGTAGAATCTATAACGGAGTCAACTGCCACTGTTTCGTGGAAAGGCGAAGCTTCACAGTATCAGTACTGCCTCGAATTCGAAGGCGATCTGCCCGACTGGACACGTGCTCAACTTACTGACCAAAAATCAGTCACGCTGTCAGGTCTGTATGACGAGCAGAAATATTATCTGTACGTACGCTCCTATTGCTCCGAAACAGAAGTAAGTGAGACAGTAAAAGCTACTTTCAAGACTGCTTGCGGTCGTCTGAACGTGCCTTGGATAGAAACCTTCACTCGCGATGCATCCGGTAGCGAGGCAGCCGGTGATGTAGCCCCAGAATGCTGGGTTATTTCCTCCGCCAATCCTGCCGTAACTATCGTAGCAGTGAAAGAAGATGACGGTAGCGGTGAAATGATACCTACCGGTGAACAATATCTCCAAGCACGTGGAGGTGGTGCCACTTCCGCTCAGACATTTGCGCTTCCTCTCTTCAATGCTCAACTTGACACCTGCGAACTGGCGTTTGACTACTACACCAACGTGGTCAGCGAGGACTACGGCTCGTTGGAAATTGGTTATATGGCCAACCCCGCAGACGCTTCTACTTTCGTCTCCTTACAGACGTTTGAGCAGACTACTACCACCAAACACGTGGTATTTGCCTTGAATATCCTGCCCGCTGGTATACAGTCCATCGCCTTCCGCTTTGCCGGAGGTACCAGCAATTTCGGCCGTGTGTCTTTGGATAACTTTATACTTGCCGGTATCGGTAAGTCCGACGACGTGGATCCTGCCGACGAAGATATCCCCGATGCAAGTATCTATGCATTGGGCTATTGCGAGGCTTCGTTCACATGGTATTCGAGCGACGCTTCAGCTTTTGCAATCGGTCTGTTCAATGCTGGAAGCCAAGCTTTAGTAGCAGGTATCACCGCTACGACCTCAGAATGTGACCTTTTTGCATACAATGACGGCGCAACAGTTACGTCTGAGAGCATCTATTACTGCTCAACCAAATGGATTCTCAATGTAGAGGAAGATGGTCAGCAACGTGGCGATGCTTGGACAAGTAGCGTCAAGAACATCGGTAACGCTGCATCACCGCTCCTTGGTCTGAATCCGGGTTCGTACCAAGTACAGGTATATGAGTTGGTAGAAAGCGACGGCAGTTATTCAATGGGTGAATTGCTGGCATCTATACCGTTCACATTGGCATCCAAAGAGGTGACGAATCTAATGGCTGTTGTAGCCGAAGACAAGGCTACCGCTACCCTTACTTGGGATGCGCCGGAATTCGATCCGGGTGAACGTCTCTATGTACGCGTATGGTCTGGAGAGACTGTCGCTTATGACAACTTTGACAACACCAAGGATCGTCCGACAAGCCCGCTGACAGTCAATGTAGTGGAAGGCAAATCCTATACGGCAATCGTCCAAGTAATAGACAGGAACATGAACCCGATGGGTGACGAAGTATCGATATCCTTCACCGTAGGTGAGAATGACTATGAGCCTAAGAACCCGCATGCAGAGGTGTTCAATGGTGATAACGTAACCTTCTCGTGGGAAGTAACCGCACAAGCCGACCGCTACGTCATCACACTTTTCTGTAACGGAGAGTTCTATTCCACACTCACGGTCAGCAGCACGTCGAAGACCACGACAATGCCGAAGGACGGAACATGGACTTGGACCGTACAGGCCTTTAACCAAGGCGAGAACGGCAATTACTTCGAGGCATCCAACGCCATCGAAGGAAACGCGTTTGAGTCCAAAGGCGCGGAGATCCCCGAGGATGCCGTTGAGATGGATGTTTGGGGTATGGAAGCAGGTTACCTTGACGAGTACGAGAGCCTGTTCCCCGAAGGCAAGTACGGCTGGATGATCATGCTGGCTACCGACGAGGAAGGCGGCACAGGTTACCCGATGCCTTGGATCCTCATCTATACCGATAAGGAGAATGCTATCTCCGGCGTATATAACGTTGCACGCGGCAACCTCGACCTCGAGAGCACGTACATCAACACCAACGGCACAGAAGCCGGATGTATCATGGCTACCGATGCCGAACTCAAACTCTACTTCCAAGGCTACGACGATGAGAAAGCCGAGTCAGGCTATCGCTATGGTTACTACACCGGCTCGTTCCGCATCGTAGCACAGGACGGCAAGACCTACGTAGGTAAGATCTTCGAGCAGTTCTGCAACTCGTTCAACTTCTCAACCTATGGTCAATCAATCCGTGACCATAAGGGTATGTGGGACGAAGACCCCGACTACAACCCGTTTGATAGCGTGGAAGAGGTGCTTGTAGAACAAGGCTTCGACCTCCAGACACCGATGTACAACATCATGGGTGTACAGGTTGATGCAAACTACAAGGGTATAATCATCCAGAACGGCAAAAAAATGCTGCTGCAATAATCCCGCATAGTGTCGTCATCATGACATCACGGTTCATCAATCAGGCGTCTCACGTGAGGCGCTTGATTGTTTTTTATGCAATTTTTCTGGTCAATTGTGCCCCTTTTGCACCTATACAAAAAAAAATTACATTTTTTTGAATATTTCTCACTATAAAACTTGCATATTTGAAAAATTTGTAGTAACTTTGTAGCGGTGTAAAGTGCGCGAGACGCACAAAATGCAAAAAAGATATATAACAACACTTAAAATATCATCAATCATGAAAGAATTAGATCTTAGCCAGTATGGCATCGTAGGTGCTACTGTAAAGGCACACAACCCGTCGTATGAGTACCTCTTCAAGGAGGAAACAAACCCTGCTCTGACAGGTTACGAGAAGGGTCAGAACACCGAACTCGATGCAGTAAACGTAATGACCGGTATCTACACCGGCCGCTCGCCCAAGGACAAATACATCGTTATGGACGAGAACTCGAAGGACACCGTTTGGTGGACATCTGACGAGTACAAGAACGACAACCACCCGATGTCGGAGGCTGTTTGGGCAAAGGTAAAAGAGCTTGCTATCAAGGAGCTCTCGAACAAAGAGCTGTACATCGTTGACGCTTTCTGCGGTGCAAACAAAGACACCCGCATGGCTGTTCGTTTCATCGTTGAGGTAGCTTGGCAGGCTCACTTCGTTAAGAACATGTTCATCCAGCCCAGCGAGGCTGAGTTGGCAGAGTTCAAGCCTGACTTCGTTATCTACAACGCTTCGCTCGCCAAGGTTGAGAACTTCAAGGAGCTCGGCCTCAACAGCGAGACTTGCGTTGCCTTCAACACCACGAGCCGCGAGCAGGTAATCCTGAACACCTGGTACGGAGGTGAGATGAAAAAAGGTATGTTCTCGATGATGAACTACTACCTGCCTCTGAAGGGCATCGCTTCGATGCACTGCTCGGCTAACACCGATATGGAGGGCAAGAACACCGCTATCTTCTTCGGCCTCTCGGGTACAGGTAAGACCACTCTGTCCACCGACCCGAAACGTCTGCTTATCGGTGACGACGAGCACGGATGGGACGACAACGGCGTATTCAACTTCGAGGGTGGCTGCTATGCCAAGGTTATCAACCTCGACAAAGAGAGCGAGCCT
>CAJOFU010000002.1 GCA_905233935.1 Paludibacteraceae bacterium | reverse complement strand
CCTCGTTACCGCTTGACCAAAGCATCACAGAGGCGTTGTTGCGGTAGTGCTTGACCATGTTCGTGATGTCCCATTGCCACCAATCGTTGAACTCCTTGTTGTAGTCGTTCTCGGTCTTTCCCCAGTTCCACACGTCAAACGGCTCGATCATCATCATCATACCCATCTCGTCGCACAGTTCGACGAGTTCGGGAGCCGGCATATTATGGCTGGTGCGGATAGCGTCGCAGCCCATGTCTTGCAACATCGCTATCTGGTGACGGAGTGCATCTTTGTGGATGGCAGCGCCGAGCGGACCCAAGTCATGGTGGTTGCAAACGCCTTTGAACTTACGTGTCTGACCGTTGAGCTGGAATCCATGCTCCGGCGTGTAACTGATGCTACGGATACCGAAGCGGGTCTCAACCTCGTCTAATAAATCTGACTTCTTATACACTCGTGTACGCGCTACATACAGATTAGGCGTTTCTGGTGACCAAAGCTGCGGATTCTTAACCTCCGTGCTGCCTTCCTGACCGTTGATGGTGGCAACGACCTTGCCATTAAACAGGATGTCTGTCACGATCTCCACACCTGCCTCCCCGGCTGTAGTGGTTTCCACACCGTTCTGCAATTCAGTCGCGAATATTACAACCGCCGTCTCCCTGCTCGCCTTCGGCGTACGAATGAGCACCCCAAAAGTAGGCACGTGAATCTTGTCGGTGGCTATCAGATGTACGTTGCGGTAAATACCTGCACCCGGATACCAGCGGCTCTGTTGGGGGTTGTTTTCGAGATAGACATCTATATCCACACTGTCACTTGTGAGCAGTTGCGGCAATACATAGCAATCAAACGTGTTGTAACCGTACGGCCAGTAGCACACCTCTTCGCCGTTGATATACACGTCGGCGTGCGACATAGCACCGTCGAACACGAGGGTGTTAAACTTCGTGGTATCGACTTTGATGCGTGCGTGGTAATGTCCCTTGCCCATCCATGGCAGACCACCGCTACGACCGGTTTTCCATGTGGCTTCGTTCTCGCCGTTTTGTACTACAACTACCTTTTGCAGGTCGTTCTCGCGGTCAAACGCGCCGCTGATTGCCCAATCGTGGGGCACAGTCACATTTTGCCAACCGACGCCAATGGGGTGGTCAGCCGAATCAATCAGCGTAAACTCCCACTCGGTGAGCAAGCGCTCCTGACGTACGGGCTGTTGTGCGGGTGTGCACGCGGCAAATACAATACATACTGCCGACAACGAAGAAATAAGAAATCTTGTCATGTTATTCACTCTTGAAGGTTAATCAAATACATTATTCGGTGATTTTCCTTGCAAAGATATAAAAAAAAAGTCGAATATGCAAATTTCTACCCGCAAAATTTCTATTTGTTACACAAATATGCAATTTTCTACCCGTAAAATTTGGAAATATCAAAATTTTTTAGTAACTTTGTACGCTTTTTGTAATTCTACGAAAAAACGATATGATGAAACGGTTGATAGCAAGCATAATGTTGTGTCTGGCAGTGAGTGTGCAGATGCAGGCGTTTACGGTAGTGATTGATGCCGGTCACGGTGGTGATGACCCGGGTGCGATAGGTCGTGTGGCGCGTGAGAAGACGCTGAATCTGAATGTTGCGCTGCAACTCGGCGACATGATCAAAGAAGCATATCCGGAGGTGAATGTGATCTATACACGCAGCACGGACGTGTTCATCCCTTTGCGTACGCGCGCAGACATCGCGAACAAGAACAAAGCTGACCTGTTCATCTCTATTCATACCAACGCTTCGGATAGTCACAATGCGTTTGGTGCAGAGACGTTTGTGTTGGGTACGGACAAGATGGAGGATAACCTCGACATCGCTATGCGAGAGAACTCCGTCATCAAGTTGGAGTCTGATTATCAGAGTAGTTATGAGGGGTTTGACCCGAACAGCATTGACTCGTACATCATGTTTGATCTGATGCAGTCGGACTACATGAATCAGTCGCTACAGTTTGCAACGATGGTGCAGAAGCAATTCGTTGACAGTCTGAAACGTAGTGACCGTGGCGTACGTCAGGCTGCGTTTCTTGTGCTGCTACGTACAGCATGTCCGTCGGTGCTGGTGGAGATGGGATTCATCAGCAACCGCGATGAGGAAAGGTTCCTTGCCAGCGATGCAGGCCGCTTGGGTATAGCACGTTCGATTTTCCGTGCGTTTGCGCAGTTCTATCGTCCGGGTAAGGCTGTACCGGCATTGGCATCAGACAGTGTCAAAGTGCCGACCACCCAAGAGCAGTTAGCCGAAGCAAACAAGCAAACGAAAGAATCAATAACCTATAAGATACAGATATTCAGCACAAAAACGCAACTAAAGAGCAACGACCCGACATTCAAGGGACTAAAGAACTGCACGTACAAGAAAGACGGCGTGTGGTACAAGTATATGTACGGCACATGCAAGACCTACGCCGAGGCAAAGAAGTTGCAGGCAACGGTCAAGCAGAAGTTCCCGGACTGCGTGGTGGTTGCCTTCCAAGGCAATGAGCAGATTCCCGTCAAACGGGCGATCGAGTTGCAGAAATAGTTGAGTGTTTAGTGTATAGAGTTTAGTGGTAAAAGATGAAAGAGATTACAATAAAAGTTTCACGAGAGGTTAAGGTCGGGTTGCTGGCTGCGTTGTGCCTGTTCTTGCTGTATTTCGGATTCCGTTTTCTGAAAGGCGAGAACATTTTTAACCCGAGTCATTCATATAATGGTCGGTTTGTGGAATTGCGCGGGCTGACCGAGCAAGCGCCCGTATATGTGCGCGGTTACAAGGTAGGCTTGGTGGAAGAGATCATCTATGATTTCTCACAAGATACAGCCTTCACCGTGTTGGTTTCGCTCAACGAGGATGTTCGCGTGGTGGAGGGTAGTTCGATGCGCATCATTGCCGACGGCTTGTTAGGCGGCTCTGCCATTGAGGTGGTTATACCTGCCGGAGCAGAGCTGACGGAGATTGCTCCGTATAGCGAGTTGCCTGCCGACATCAAACCGACGCTGGTGGACGAACTCCGAGGCTCGATGCTGGCGCAGATCGACAGCGCGCTGTACTCGATACGCGTGTTGGTTGACAATGTGAACGGTCAACTGGAAGGCGACCGGCTGAAGACTATCCTCGCCAATGCCGATGCGATGGTAGCATCACTCAAAGTGTCATCGCTGAAACTCGAGGGGATGATGAAAAACGATATACCCGCCGTAATGCAACAGGTGGATAGCATATTGGCTGATGTTAAGAAACTGTCGGCGAACGTATCAGAGGCAGACGTAGCCGCCCTCGTCGCGCGTGCAGACTCCGCTATCGCCAATGTGAATGCCCTGATAGAAGCCGCCAACAGTACCGACGGAACAGTGGGCAAACTGCTGCATGACAACAGCCTGTACGACAATGTGAACAGTACTGTGCAGACTGCGGACAGCCTGATGCAAGATCTACGCGACGAGCCAAACTCGATCATCTGGGGAAAGAAGAAAAAGAAGAGTCGAAAGTAGAATGTCAAAAGCAGATAGAATGATTATATCGGGCAAAGATATAGCGGCACAGTTGCGGTCGGACATGCAGCAACAGGTGGATGCGATGGCAGAGTTGTACGGCCGTACGCCTAATCTGGTGGTGATACAGGTTGGCGATGATCCGGCATCGAGCATCTACGTGCGCAATAAGATGCGTGCAGCGGAGTTCTGCCACATTCGTTCGCAGCATATTCTGCTGCCGGCAGATATCACCGAACAGGAGCTGTGCGGACAAATCGACCGGCTGAACAACGATGATGATGTCGATGGCATCCTCGTTCAACTGCCTCTTCCGGCACATATCAACGAGGAGCATGTTATACGTGCTATCCGTGCGGAAAAAGATGTGGATGGCTTCCACCCGACGAACGCTGCGCATCTATGGCTGCATCAGCCGCTGGTGAAAGCACATGTGGCAACGATATACAACCCCGTGCCGGACTACGGTTGCACGATAGCCTGTACGCCGAAAGGTATTTTGTCGCTGCTGGCATCAACCGGCGTGGAGCTTGACGGCAAACGTGCCGTGATGGTCGGACGATCGGATATAGTAGGCAAACCGATGGCAAAACTGCTGATGGATCGCCAATGTACAGTAACCGTGGCGCACAGCCACACACGCGACCTACCTGCCGTGTGTCGTGAAGCGGATATACTGATCGTAGCGGTTGGCAAACCCAAACTGATCACCTGTGACTGCATCAAACCCGGTGCGATAGTTATTGACGTAGGCATCAGCCGTCTGCCTGACGGAAGTCTTAGCGGCGATGTGGATTATGAGGCATGCAAGGATATAGCCTCGTTCATCACTCCAGTTCCCGGTGGCGTTGGTCCGATGACAGTGACCATGCTGATGCAGAACACGATAGACTGCTTCAGGAGAAGAAGAGTAAAGAGTTAATAGTGAATAGTTAATAGTGAAGATGGCAGATTCAAATGAAATAGTAATTACTCCGAAAGACAAGATTCTGGCGATTGACTGGAAAGAAGTCTGGCGGTACAGAGACATGTACGTACTGTTTGTAGATCGCGCGTTCCGCACGGCGTACAAGCAGACCGTTCTTGGTCCGCTATGGTTTATCATCACGCCTGTGCTGTCGGTGATCGTCTATGTGGCGGTATTCGGCGGCGTAGCGCATATATCCACAGATGGCGCACCTCCGATATTGTTCTATCTGTTGGGTATTTCGGTGTGGGGATACTTCGCGGCGAGTCTGACCGGAACGAGTAACTCGTTTGTGTCGAACGCCGATATATTCGGTAAGGTGTATTTCCCGCGCATCATCATGCCGCTGGTGGCGGTAACGGTGCAATTGCTGTACTTCTGCATACAACTGCTGATCTTCATCGCGGCGTATTGCTACTATCTGGCAATCGGCACGGAACTGACCATCCATTGGCAGATCGTGTTGTTCCCGCTGCTGATGATTATGCTCGCCTTCATGGCTGTTGGCGTGGGTATGGTTGTATCCTCTCTGACCACCAAATACCGTGACTTGCAGATTATCTTTGCCAAAGTCATAACGCTATGGGTATATATCACGCCGGTTATTTATCCATTGTCAATGGTTACGAATCCGAAGTTGCATCTTGCTATGTCGCTTAACCCTGTTACTCCGGTGATGGAAGCCGTGAAATACAGCCTTTTGGGTGTAGGGCAGTTCTCATGGATGTGGCTGCTGTACAGTTTGATTTTCACCATCGTGATAGATATAATCGGATTAGCAATATTCAACAAGGTACAGAAATCCTTTATGGATACCGTATAACGCAATCTACGCAAACTACGTAATCTACGAAAACTACGCAAAACCCAATGATACAAGACGATACATATTGGACTACCGTCATTGATGCGAAAGCTACAGGTGGCGGATTAGGAATAAAAGAACTCTGGAAAAAGAAGTATCTCGTCTGGCTGTTTGTCAAGCGTGATATCATCGTTCAGTTCAAGCAGACCGTGTTCGGCATGGGATGGTACTTTATCTCGCCGCTGTTCTCGGTGTTTATGTATATGGTGGTGTTCGGCCGTATAGCCGGAATTCCTACCGATGATGTACCACAACCGGTGTTCTATATGTCGGGTGTGTGCTTGTGGGAGTATTTCTCGACCTGTCTGACGGACACAGCCGGCACGTTTAGCAAGAACGCCGGGTTGTTCGGCAAGGTGTATTTCCCGCGACTCGTTTCCCCGCTATCTATCGTACTATCCAAACTCTTCCGGTTTGCTATACAGCTGATGATGTTCGTTATCATCTACCTGTTCTTTGTGCTTGCCAAGGGTGTTCACCTCTGCCCGAACTGGTATCTGCTGCTCTTCCCAGTGATAGTTGTGATCCTGGCAGGTATAGCCTTGGGCTTGGGCTTGATTGTATCCAGCCTTACGACCAAGTACAAAGACCTGACGAACTTTATCCCTGTGCTTGTTTCGCTGTGGATGTACGCCACGCCGATTGTGTATCCTCTGAGCTTCGTTACGAATCCGACTTTGCACAAACTGATGGTGCTTAACCCCGTCACTGCACCTATCGAGGCGTTTAAGTACGGTGCTTTCGGAGCGGGTTCGTTCTCGTGGGCGGCTTTCGGCTACAGCTTTACGTTCATGCTGATTGTGCTGATAATGGGCTGCTGGATGTATGAGCGCAAGCAGAAGAAGTTTATTGATACTATATAGTCAAAAGTCGAAAGTCAAAAGTCGAAAGAAATAAGCTGAAAGTCAAAAGAAATGCTGAAAGCAATTATCATATCGGTTGTGTTATTAGGAGTTGGTGTTGCGGGAATGTGTGTGCGAATCATTGCGAAAAAGAACGGCACGTTCCGTTCGCAAGATATTGGACAGAGCAAAGCAATGCGTGAGCGTGGAGTAGGTTGCACGCGTTCGCAAGACCGGCAAGCACAACGAGGAAACCCTTTGCGGCTGAATGTGGATGAGTTATAGTGAATCATTTACAATAAACAATGTATAATTAAAATTTGTTACAATGAATAAAATTCAAATTTGTATTGACGTAATTCTGGTAGCAGCTATTGCTGCATTGTTCGTAATCGTATTCAAACCGGCAGACAAACCTGCTGTTGCACCTGCACCTGTTGCACAGGAAGGTGCACTGCCTGTTGCGTACATCAATCTTGACTCTATCCTGCAAGGTTACACCTTTGCGCTTGAGGCACAAGACAAACTGATGACCCGTCAGGAGAATGCTCGTCTGGAACTCAACCAGAAAGCACGTACCTTGCAAAACGAGATGGCAGACTTCCAGCGCAAACTCGAGAACAATGCGTTTCTGAGCCGTGAGCGTGCCGAGAGCGAGCAACAGCGTCTAATCAAAAAACAACAGGATCTGGAAAACCGTGAAGCCCAACTCACTCAGGAGATCCTCATGGAGAACCAACAACTTCAAGCACAACTGGCTGATACGATCCTCAGTTACCTCAAGCAACTCAATGCCGAAGGTCGCTATCAGATGATCTTCTCCAACAATGCCAAGGACAATATTCTCCTCTCTGCCGAAGGGTACGACATCACTCCGGAGGTTGTTTCGGCATTGAATGCTCGTTATACTCCTGCCAAGAAGAAGTAAATAGTCAAAAGTCGAAAGTATGCGATGCAGATATCTGTTGGCAGTGCTATTGCTGACTGCATCAGTGGCGCAAGCACAGGTGATACCCGAGGCATTGGAGTATACGGAAATCTATGACTTCCTTGACGAACTGGCAACCGACGGCATCATCGACCTGACGGAAGCCATTCGTCCGTACAACCGTGCACAGATAGCGGCAATGCTCCGCACGGCACAGGATAAAGACAGTTTGCTATCGCGGCGTCAGAAGGATGACGTGCAATTTTACCTGCAAGACTACGCGCTTGAACTGGATACTTTGCCTGTATATCACAGTTATGGTCACCGGCATGTGACGCAGTGGATCACACCTGTATCGAACCTCTCGCTGGCTGATCCGTCGCTGCACATCCTGACGAATAACAAGGTGTTCAAGATGCGTGTGCGACCTATACTCGGCATGGATCTGTATGCATCGAAGAAAGGCATCATTACCAAACGCTGGTATGGCGTTGATATGCAGATGGATATAGCGCATCACTTGAGTATATGGGGATCGATTCGTGACAAGTCTTGGAATGGTAATTGGCTCAATAGTACTTATTTCCCGACTTCCGGCGACAAGATGTACGGTGCACGGCTGACCAAGCCCGGCTATCTGAATAATCTGCCAGGCGTGCAGTACAAAGAGGCGAATTACGGTGGCGACTTCTCCGATTCACGCGGAGGTATAGCCCTCTATACGTGGTGGGGACGAATATCTGTGGAGCGTGAGCAGTTGCAATGGGGCGATGCCCAACTCAGTTCGACCATCCTGTCGGCACACAATCCAGCCGTGCCGATGGTAACGATACAACTGACGCCCTGCAAGTGGTTTCAGTTCGATTGGTTTCATGCGTGGCTCGTAAGCAACGTAATCGACTCAACATATTACTACAGCGAGGTGTATGACGAAGGTGTGACGAAGATTCATTACCGTCCGATGAACAAGTTCATGGCGGCGAATATGTTCACCTTCAAGCCAATCAAGTACATTCACTTCTCGTTCGGTAACTCTGTGGTGTATGCTGAGCGCAATGTGCAAGCGGCGTACTTCATACCGATTGCGTTCTACAAGTCACTCGACCACCTGATGACCAAAGGGCTGAGTGTCGAGAACCAGAACTCGCAAGTGTTTGGCTCTATCACCATTCGTCCGACGGATCACTTGCGGCTTTACGGCACATTCTATCTTGACGAGTTCAAATTTGCACGCCTCAAACCCTCGAACAAGGAGAAGAACCCGATTTCGTACGTCGTAGGTTTTCAATGGTCGGGCTGGCCGCTGAACGGCTTGAGCCTGAAAGGTGAGTTTATGCGCTCATATATAGCCACTTACACACATTCCATCAAGGTGCTTGACTATACGTCGAACAGCTATAAAATGGGGCACTACTTGGGTGACAATGCGCAGTCGATATTTGTGCAACTGTCCTACCGTCCGACGCGTAGTCTGCGTCTGACACTCGATTATACGCAGGACACCAAGTACCGCAACTATGATTACGTGCGTAAGTACATTGCCGGAACGCGTGTAGAGAATCCCATCATTGCGCAGAAACCGTTCAGCGAAAAAACGTGGCGTAACGATGAGGTGAAGTTCCGCGCCGTATATGAGGTGTTCAACAACTGCTATGCGCATATTGACCTTATATATAATAACGCGCGCGCGTATAGCCTCACTTCCGAACGCATTGAGGGTGAAGACCGTGGATGGAATGCGGACGGCACAAGCATGAACTTGAGCGGCGACGAACTGCAAGCGTACTACCTGAACAAGTTCTCACCGGTCTATTTGCAAGGCAAGAACTTCACCGCAGTCATGGGATTGAGTTTTGGCTTCTAAAATATTGATTTTATGTCTAATCTGATACAACGAACCCTTTCCGGTGCATTATATGTGGCTGTTGTTGTGGCTGCTATCCTTGTGCATCCGATAGCATTTGCAGCCATCTTTGCCGTGGTAAGCACCCTGGCTGTGCGTGACACCGGTGATGAACGTTATACGCGTGTGTTTGGCATGCTGCTCAATCTGCTGTTGTTTGCCGGAGTAGGTGTATGGCAGTTCTGCAACCATATGATTGCCACCAACTATGTCTTTGAGACCAGTTCCGCGCAGATCATTGCGTTCGCTTATATGGTTGTGCTGCTAATTGCACTGGTGTGCGAACTGGCACATTATCAGTCAGCTAAACCCGCAGCTCATTGGGGCAATCTGCTTGCCGGACAAGTGATGATTGCTCTCCCGTTTGCTACGATGCTGATCGTTTTGGCATATAGCAAGTGGCTCTTGCTTGCTTTGTTTGTACTGCTTTGGACGAACGATACCGGTGCATATTGTGTGGGTTCGCTTACCGCCAAACGCAAGAACGGCAACCACAAGATGTCACCGCACGTTAGTCCGAAGAAGAGTTGGGAAGGGCTGTTCGGAGGAGCTGCGTTTGTGTTGTTGGCTGCCTGGCTGTTGGCGCATTGCGGATGGTTTGATTGCATTGACGGTTGGCAATACACCGTGCAACCATCAGCCAAATACTGGGTGGCATTGGGCTTTGGATTACTTGCAACAGTAGCCGGAACACTTGGTGATCTGATGGAGAGTCTGCTCAAACGTTCCTACGGAATAAAAGACTCCGGACGTTTCCTGCCCGGACACGGAGGAGTGCTCGATCGCTTCGACAGTCTGCTGCTGGCTACACCGGTTATGGCAATCTTTTTGACACTTATAAGAATGTTTATTTAATATGTTGGAATCTTCTATTATCGACGATCAAGAGCGCGAGTTGCTTGATTATATCATCCGCACGGTACCTGCAGAAGACTTGTACGGACTAACCGAAGATGACATCCTGTACGTCCTTGACGTAATGGATGACTATCTTGTTATGAAAGGCCTGGCTACTGAGAACGAAGAGGAAGGTGACATCGAATATAGTGATGGCTACGTCGATGAAACCGAACAACTTCAGTACGTGTTGGAGCAAGCCAAAGCCGACAATTGTCCCGTTACATCTGTACAGGTTCAACTCATCCAAGACGCTGAATACCAATATGGTGTAGAGAACGGATTCTACGCCGAAGAGGACGACGAGGCATAAGATTCGTTGAATGAGGTATCGTTGGCTCAAGATACTGAGTAAGATGCCGCTTGGTGTGCATCATTGCTTTGCGGACTATCTGATTTATCCGCTGATGTATTATGTTGCACGCTATCGAAGGAAGATTGTTGACAAGAATATTAGGAATGCTTTTCCCGATTGGACAGAAGTTCAGCGCAGAGATCTGCGCAAACGGTTCTACCGCCAGTTTGCTGATTTGATTGTTGAAACGATCTACGGCTATAGCGCAAGTGATGCCGAGATGCGCGAGCACATGCAATTGGTGGATGAAGACAAATTGGCGCAAGCTTGTCATCAATACGGTGGTGCTATAACGACACTTGCTCACCTCGGCACATGGGAGTGGGTCTCTGATTTCGGACGAAGATATGCTGTTGAAGGTATTCAGGAATGTAACGTATATCGCCGACTGAAAAACCGGTATTTTGATCAGTTGATGCTTGATATACGCAATCAGAGAGGTGGTGAATGTGTCGAGAAAGATTCACTTCTCCGTCGGTTGATTCAACTCCGTCAATCGGAACTCAAGCCTATGTACGGAATGTTGTCCGACCAGAAACCCTCGCCGCGTAATGCACATGTGTGGACAACTACATTTCTGAATCAAGATACAGCGTTTCTATGCGGTGCAGAAGTGCTCAGCAAGAAGTTTGGCTACCCGCTGTTTTATGCATATATAACAAGCACAAAACGTGGCTGTTATACAGCTAAATTCATCCCGATGCAATCGGATAATCTGACTGAGGAATATGCTCGATTACTGGAGCGGAATATACTTGAACAACCGCATCTGTGGCTATGGTCACACAACCGCTGGAAATATAACCCCCACCCAAATGCATCAGCCATGCATGGCTGATATAACAAATAAGCCGGCCATACATGGCTGATCCCACCCAAATGCTTTGCAGTGTAGTCATATTGAATTGGAACGGCGCTAAAGTGATGCGCCAATTCCTTCCGTCGGTATTAGAGCACACCACGCTTCCGGAAACGGAAGTAGTTGTGGTTGACAACGGCTCAACCGACGATTCGATGGCTTACTTACAATCACTGCAAGATTCTCCCGAGGCGAAAGCGGCACATCTACGCCTCATTGCCTTTCCGGAGAACTATGGTTTTGCTGCGGGATACAACCGCGCTATAGCTACCATGGAGAGTGAATTTGTTGTTCTGCTCAACTCGGATGTAATGGTTACAAGCGGTTGGCTGGAGCCTGTTCTTGGCTACATGCAGCAACATCAGAATGTGGCTGCAGCACAACCTAAAGTGTTGGCATATAAATCGTTATTAGCACATCAGCAAGACGCATCACAACCTGTAACCTTCGAACATGCCGGGGCTGCCGGAGGATATATAGACAAACTCGGTTATCCGTTTTGCCGTGGCAGGTTGATGAGTTATGTCGCACCGGATAACGGTCAATATGATGCGATAGCAAAAGTCTTCTGGGTAAGCGGAGCAACGTTCTTTATCCGAACAGCTGTCTATAACGAACTGGGTGGGTTGGATGACAAGTACTTTGCCCACATGGAGGAGATTGATCTATGCTGGCGGCTGAATTGTCGCGGTTATGAACTGGCTTGTGTTCCGCAAAGTAAGGTCTATCACCTTGGTGGAGGAGCACTCGCCTATGATAACCCTCGTAAAACCTACCTTAATTTCCGCAACAATCTGCTGATGATCTACAAGAATCTTCCGCAATCACAATTGTGTAAAGTGATGTTTTGGCGGTTTATACTTGACTATGTAGCTGCAATACAAGCACTTATCACTTTCAAACCTAAACATTTTGCCGCAATTATTCACGCGAGAATTGATTATTTACGAATGAAACAGGATTTTGTACAGATCAGGCAAAAGAATCTCAATCTCGCAAAGCAATCGTATCCTGACACGATTGCTCAACGCTCGATCATATTCGACTATTTCATTCGAAGAAGACGAGAATAAAAAACGTCCTCCTTTATCGTGGGCAAATCGGAGTTAAGTCGGACTTTCGTCCGAGTCATAGTATAGTTTATTATTTCTGTCAAATTTTGTAGAGTAGGGAAGAGTAGCACTTTTCCCGAGATTCCTTGCTTGTACTAGTCGTTCGAAAATCACAGAAGTGTATTATTCTTTTGTGAAATTCACAAACCAAAAGCAGCCATAATTCACAATGTCACAACCCAATTCAGGTCATATCATTTCACGTCCCAAAACCGCACAAACACACACAGAACAGCACGTGTATATGTTCCACGACTGTAGTGTAAATGATTGTAAAATGCTGATAATTATTGTGTAGTGAGATTACTTAAAGTGTCAGATTGTGGTTTCTGCGCATCTGTTGGATTTGTGTATTATGATGTCGATAATCAAATGCTTAGTATCGTAATACACTTATCTTGTACTATTTATAAAGATTACTTAATGTTTTATCGCAAATATATAATGACGTATAAGTGAGTTATTTAATCATATTTGTGAAAATTTTGATATGTGATCTAATGTTTTGCGATGTGAATAATATGATGTGAAAATTTTTATGCTCAAAAATTTGCAAATGTGAAAAAGTTTTCGTATCTTTGCAGAAAATTTCGGAGCAACTGAGTGCTCGAAATTGTCAAAAATTGTGCAACTTTCACGAGAATTGAATAAAATGGAAGAACGTGACCGATTGGCGAAAATAATCGAATCTGAGAATCTCACAGCAAAACAGTTTGCCGAGGAGATTGGTGTGTCTGCAGGGACTATATCGAACATCTTAGGCGGCAGAAACAAACCGAGTGTTGAAATATACGTACGTATATTAAACCGTTTCCGTACGATTAGTTCAGACTGGTTGATGCTCGGTACAGGCAGTATGTACCGCCCTAATGGAGGTGTAACGCAAGCTACACTCTTTGGCGATATGCGACCTAATGATGTACCGCAACAGACATCTGAACCGACATCACCGGTACAGCATTATACAGTTCAAAATCCTGCGCCACAACCAGCTCCCGCTAAGCAAATTGCGCGTATAATCATCTACTATACGGATGGCACGTACGAGGAACGATAAGGCGCTAAAACAGATAATTTGCGTTTTTATGTAAAAATAACTGGCAATCATTTGCAATTGTCAGTTTTTTTTTGTATCTTTGCACCCGATTTGCTTACAGCTAACGAAATCTATGGTATTAACTGCTGCACAAATAGACCAAAAAGCATGGAAGCGTCTTACGCTTACCTGCCAAACAGGAACATGGTTTCAGTTACCTGAGGCTTATACGTTCTTTGCGTCGCTGCCTGAGATTATGGAGCCCTTTGTTGTGGCGGTTAGCACTCCGGAGCTTGGTTTGCGGGCGATATGTGTCGGCTATGTGACAAAAGAGCATAATCCTGTCAGACAGTACTTTACACGTCGTGCTATTATTCTTGGTGGTCCGTGCATTGCAGATGACTGCACGGATTATGAGGTGGCTGAATTGATGCAAGCCGTTCGTGCCAACCTGCAGGACAAAGCCATCTATATTGAAACGCGCAACTTCAACGATTATAGTCGTTGGAAGGCTGCATTTGAGTCTGCAGGATTTTCGTATCGTGAACATTTGAACTTCCACGTGGATTGTACGGACAATGCCGCTATCATTGCGCGCTTGAGCGATAACCGCAAACGCCAACTCAGGAAAGCCAAGGCATCAGAAGTAATTGTAATAGAGGCTATAAATGAGGCCGAGGTGCGTGGTTGGTATAGTGTTTTAGCCAATCTCTATCGCACAAAAGTCAAGACACCCTTGTTTCCTGTCGAATTCTTTGTGGAAGCATTCCGTCAGAGAGTAGGTACATTTCTACTCGTTAAACACAATGACACCATCATTGGCGGAAGCATGCTTGCGGTGTTGGACGGGAAGTGTGTATATGAGTGGTATGAATGCGGTCTGAATGCCGAAAACAAAGAGCAATATCCTTCCGTAATGGCAACTTGTGCCGGGATGAACTATGCGGCAGAGCACGGAATCCCGCGCTATGACATGATGGGAGCCGGTGAACCCGAAGTGCCGTATGGCGTGCGGGATTTCAAAGCTGAGTTCGGAGGCAAATTAGTGGAACACGGGCGATTCTTGTGCGTATGCAAGCCGTTGTTATACAAGATCGGCTCATGGGGCGTAAAGATCATCAAACGAAAGTAATTCTGACTAAATGAACGCATTCATCCAATATATCAAAAATCTCCCGGCAGAGGAGAAAGCGAACACTCTGACGCATTTCCTTCCGCTTATCGGGACGATTGTTCTTATCTTCCCGATGCTACGTTTGGCGTATATCTCCCAACTCGCCAACCCGGATATGCAATTGTTTGGCACGAGTCTGTTTTTGGCGGGTATGTTGTTGATGTTCAGTTCGTCCACCTTGTACCATTTCGCTGTATCTCCCGCACACAAAGCGCGTCTGCGCATCTTCGATCATATCTCTATCTACGTCATGATTGCCGGCTCGTATTCACCGGTCTGCTTGACGGTTGTCGGCGGCTGGATCGGTTGGACGGTTTTCGGTTTTCTCTGGGCGTGTGTAATTGCAGGTTTTGTCGGCAAACTCATCGCTCTCGGCAAATTCCCCAAACTCTCTCTTGCCCTGTATCTGGCAATGGGTTGGATAGCGTTGCTGATGATCGTGCCAATGTGGCGGAACATGTCGCATGTAGCGTTTGCTTGGATTATAGCGGAAGGAGTGTTCTACACGCTCGGCGCATATTTCTTTAATCATGACGAACAATATGCTTATTTTCATGCCATCTGGCACGTGTTCATCGTGCTTGGCGCAACGTCGCACACTATAGCCACGTGGCTGGTGCTTATGTAACGGACTAATCGGAAAAAATTGTTATGCCTGAGATATTGTTGCATTATATTTGGGAACATTGCTTGTGGGCGGGGTATCCACAGCAGACAACGGACGGCAAGCCGATAGAGATCATCTCTGTTGGCGAGCACAACCGTAATGCCGGGGCAGACTATAGCCACGCACGTGTACGCATTGATGGTAGAGAGTGGGTTGGAAATATCGAAATCCATGTACATGCCAGTGACTGGTATCATCACAAGCATCATCAGGATAAGGCGTACGACAATGTGATCTTGCACGTTGTGCGGGATGCTGACAAGCAGGTATATAACTCACGCGGGGAAGCAATCCCGCAATGTGCGCTCCAATATCCGGATAACCACGACTATTTATCCGGGCTGCTTGCCGATGCTATGCGCATGGATAGTGCCGAGAGCCGAATCGGTTGCGCCAAACAACTCTTGGATGATCCGCTGTTGCTGACAGAAGGCTGGCGGCGTCTGTTGCTGCGCAAACGTTTGGACTGCAAGTGCGCGTCTATCAAGCGGCTATTGGATATCACGCAGGGCAGTTGGGAACATGCATTCTATATATCTCTGGCTCGTAACTTCGGCTTCCACACCAACAGTGTCCCGTTCGAGGAACTGGCGATAGCCACTCCGTTGTCCGCTTTGCGCAAACATCGCGACAATCTCTTCCAACTCACAGCCATCCTTCTGGGTCAATCCGGTTTGCCGATCAAAGATGCAAACCTCGCCCGGGAATATGAGTTTCTGCGCACCAAGTTCAGCCTGACGCCTATTGACGGCAGCATGTGGAAATTGGGGCGTATACGCCCACAGAACAGTCCGGAACGACGAATCCGGCAATTTGCCAACCTGCTGCATCGTTCGGAATTTCTGTTCAGTAAGGTGATTGAGATAAGTGACATCCGTGCATTGGCTGAACTGTTTATGCAAGACGGATTCAGCAGTGCCTCGGTGGATATACTGCTCATCAACACGGTTATACCCTACAAATATGCGTACGCACAGATGGTAGCAGCCGGTAGTCATGACAAGAGCAGCAGCATTGAGCATAACATGGCTATTCAGCTTATGGAGCAGATTCCTGCTGAGGACAATACGGTTATCCGGCAATGGAAAGTGTTAGGGCAGCAGGTACGCAATGCGGCAGACAGTCAGGCATTGCTGCACCTCTATCAGAACTACTGCCAGCATCACGAATGTGTCAATTGTGAGGTAGGGTATAGGATATTTTTCGAGCAACGACAGTTGGAGTTGCCCTTCTTGCAGTAGGATTCTGACGACCTGTTTGAACAATTACAAATTATTTTTGCTGAAAAATTTGCAAATATCAAATATTTTTTGTAACTTTGCAAGCGCGTTCAGAAATCGCGTCGCACAGATGGCGTTTTGCGCCATATAAACGACCGATACTTCCGCGCTCCGATGACGAAAGCAAGCTTTCTTATCGGGAAATAACGTACCTTGGGGATAATTGGTTTTGACAGCAGGTTGAACAGGTATGTAAGCACGCCGAGCACTGCAGAGACGCTCGTAAATATCGTCTGTAAAATTATAACTGGCAACTACAATGTAGCTCTCGCCGCTTAATCGAAGTATAGTAGATTAGCTTTGCGTCGGTACAAGGTACTGACCCGAGACGTCACTCCAAGCCGAGTCTGTGGGCTGAATGGATATAGTGGCGCGGAAATTCACAGAATAGGTGTCACTGGCTGCGATGCGATGCCGAAGATTTAGCAGATAAGCCGGTAGTTGGTGGCTTGGGTCTTGCTGCCGGACGAAAATCAAGGCCAAGATAAGCGTGTAGAAAGCATATTGGTTCCTTGTTTGGACGCGGGTTCGACTCCCGCTATCTCCACTGCGCGGGCCGCAAACCGCGCTAAGTGATGCCGCTGTGCGGCATAGAGCGCACGGTTGCCGACCCGCGCTTCGCAAAACAACCTTGACAGGTTCTTTTGCGAGTTACAATGAGTATTTTACAAAGAAATAGTGAAGACAATCCGAAATTTTTGCATAATAGCGCACATTGACCATGGCAAGTCAACGCTCGCGGATCGTATGTTGGAAATTACCAACACCGTTGACGTGCGTCAGATGGAGAACCAGGTTCTCGATGACATGGATCTTGAGAAAGAGCGCGGTATTACTATCAAATCCCACGCCATTCAGATGGCGTACAAGGGCTATACCCTCAATCTTATTGACACTCCGGGGCATGTGGACTTCAGCTACGAAGTCAGCCGCTCGATAGCAGCGTGCGAGGGCGCATTGCTCGTAGTCGATGCTTCCCAAGGCGTGCAAGCACAGACTATCTCGAACCTGTATATGGCGCTGGAGCATGACTTGGAGATTATCCCCGTCATGAACAAGTGCGACATGGAGTCCGCTATGCCCGACATGGTGGAAGACGAGATCGTCGAACTGCTTGGCTGCAAGCGCGAGGAGATCCTTCGCTGTTCCGCCAAGACCGGCGATGGCGTAGAAGCCATCTTGGATGCAATTATTGAACGTATTCCTGCGCCCCAGGGTGATCCTGACGCACCGCTACAGTGCTTGGTGTTTGATTCGGTGTTCAATTCCTTCCGAGGCATTATCGGTTACTATAAGGTGGTGAACGGTACAATGCGCACCGGTGATAAAGTCCGTTTCTTCAATACCGGCAAAGAATACGACGCCGACGAGATCGGTATCCTCAAACTAGATATGCAGCCTACCAAGGAGATCAGTGCGGGTAATGTCGGCTATATCATTTCCGGCATCAAGACATCCAGTGAGGTAAGGGTAGGTGATACCATTACCCACGTGGCACGTCCGTGTGATAAAGCCATCGAAGGTTTTGAGGAAGTCAAACCGATGGTGTTTGCCGGTGTGTATCCTATCGAAGCAGAGGATTATGAGAATCTGCGTGCTTCGCTCGAGAAACTCCAACTCAACGACGCTTCACTGAGTTTTGTCCCTGAGTCATCGGTGGCACTCGGCTTCGGATTCCGTTGCGGATTCCTCGGTTTGCTCCATATGGAGATCATCCAGGAGCGTCTGGATCGTGAGTTCGATATGGATGTCATCACCACAGTCCCGAACGTAAGTTACAATGTGTATCTCAAAGGCGGCACGATGAAAGAGGTGCACAACCCTGCCGGAATGCCGGATCTGACGGAGATTGACCATATAGAGGAACCCTATATCCGTGCGTCGATTATCACGACGTCAAACTTTATCGGCAATATCATGACCCTCTGCCTCGACAAACGCGGCGAACTGGTCAAACAGGAATATATCTCCGGCAACCGAATGGAGTTGCTGTTTGATATGCCGTTGGGCGAGATAGTTATCGACTTCTACGACAAACTCAAGTCTATCAGCAAGGGCTATGCCTCATTTGACTGGCACCATAACGGATTCCGTCCGTCGAACCTCGTCAAACTCGACATTCTTCTCAATGGCGAACAGGTCGATGCCTTATCAACCTTGACGCACAGGGACAATGCTGTGGATTTCGGACGGCGCATGTGCGAGAAACTCAAGGAGTTACTGCCTCGTCAGCAGTTTGATATAGCTATCCAGGCTGCTATCGGAGCAAAGATCATCGCCCGTGAAACAGTCAAACAGGTGCGCAAAGACGTGCTTGCCAAGTGCTATGGCGGTGACGTGAGCCGTAAGCGCAAACTGCTCGAGAAACAGAAACGCGGAAAGAAACGAATGAAGCAGATCGGCAACGTCGAAGTGCCCCAGAAAGCGTTCCTTGCAGTACTGAAACTCGATTAGTCTTTCGACTTTTGACTTTCGACTATTTTGAAACCAACGGAAGAATATATCAAGGAGCATTTCGATTTGTACAATCGTTGTATGTTTGGCGGAACATTACCGGTTCCGCCAATTCATTTAACGAACTCGCGCACGTATATGGGGATGATGACTTGCCGAAAACGGGTAGGGTTGTTTGGTAAAAAACACTTCTCAAACTTTGCACTACGCATCAGCAAGCGTTTCGATTTCACGGAGCAAGAACTGCAAGACACCCTTATCCATGAGATGATTCACTACTATATCAGTTACAATCAGTTGCAGGACAGTTCGGCGCACGGACAACTCTTCCGGCAGATGATGAACGATATAAACGAGAAATACGGAAGACATATAACGGTATCTCATCGCTCGTCCCGCGAAGAACGGTTGCAGGTCATTGGCAGCAAACCCAGACCGAGAGTTTTTGCCATTATTGAGATGTATGACGGCGATCAGTTTATCAAGTGTGTGCCGCGCATCAAGCAGCGAATCGAGTCAATGCATAGGCGCTTGACTTCTTCGCCGGAAGTTCGAAGCCTTAAGTGGTATTTCTCAACGGATCCGTATTTTGCCTTGTTTCCGTCATCCATGGGCAGAAAAGTGCAAAAGATTGATCCCGTAGAACTGCAACAGCACCTTGTGAATGCTAAGCCAATATAATACATTAAAATTCAATACTATGCAAAAGAACCTTATGTTGACTATTGCCGCCTTTGCGGTAGGCGGAATCATCTTGCTCACTTCGTGTGAAAAGGGAGCAGACAAGTCAGACTACAAACCCGTTGCTCTGCAAAGCAGTGTGACGCACGTACAGCCTATGTGCGGAATGGTGCTGTGGAACGAACAGGCTGCAAACAAACACGCCACACATGGCAAATGTATTGCCTTGGAGTTCTCGTACATCCAGCCCTGCAAACTCGTGACCGGCAAGAGCGGCGAAACGTTGCAATATGACTGGACGTTCCTTGAGGACAAACTCAATGATGCATCCTCACGCGGACATCAGATGGTGGTACGTTTTCCGTTGTGCTATCCGTCGAACCGCAACAATTGCGTAAATAAGAAAGGTGGCACGTACGTGCCGGACTACATCCGTGAAATGGACGGTTACGAAGAGACCTATTCCTCTGATCCCGGTGGTGATGGTCCAACGTGGTATCCCGACTGGAGCCACAGCGAACTGCAATGGTTTGTCAAGCAGTTCTACAAAGACATAGCCGAGCGTTACGGCAATGACCCTCGCATCGCGTTTGTTGAAGTAGGCTTTGGTCACTGGGGTGAGTACCACACCTACGGAACAAAAGTGAAGTTCGGTAAGAACTTCCCGAGCAAGGCTTATCAGCGCGAGTTCTTCCTACATCTGTCACAAGTAATGACAATGCCTTGGCTGGTGAGTATAGATATAGGCGATGGCGAGTATTCGGATGTGTGCGCGGATTCGGATACCAAGAACCTGACTTTCGGCTTGTTTGATGACTCATTTATGCACGCTCAACACGATCTTTCGCAAGGCGACGGCTGGAATGAGCAATGTTGGATAGGTAGTGGCTTGGAGCATTGGAAATCAGGTGTGTGTGGCGGAGAGATCAGTTATTATACCAGCAACGACCAGCGCAGTTTTCTCAATCCCGAAGGCATGTACGGCGTGACATGGGAACAAGCAGCAGCCAAGTACCACATGTCGTTTATCATCTGCAATGATGCTCCGAGTGGCAAGTATTTTACCACGGAGCGTGTGACGGAAGCCGGTATAGCATCTGGTTATCGATTTAAGATTCTCTCGTGCGAGACAAATGGTACAGATACACGTATTGTGATTACCAACACCGGCATCGCGCCGATCTATCGCGATGTGTTCGTTACGGTGGGCGGTGTGCGTGCCGAGCAGTCACTACGCGGACTATTGCCGGGCGACGAACTGACCTGCACTATCCGCAAGGCGGTTGCCAAATCGGGTAACGTGAGCATCACATCCGACTTCATCCTTCCGTCGCAGCAGATAGAGTTTGATGCAGAATAATGCTTGCAGAATGTCTGGCAATGCGAAATTTTGTTACAAATTGCAGAATTCTTCTGTATTTTGCGAAAAAAATGACAACAAATTTGCAAATGTCGAAAAAAAATCGTATCTTTGCAACGCAATAGTTTGGGCAATAACCATAACCAACAATATACAATCATGATTGAACATTTGATTCCTGCGTGGATGTTAATCCCGTTCGTAGTGATGCTCCTCTGCATCGCTGTCCTGCCGCTTATTCCTCATGTAGGTGAGTGGTGGGAAGAGAACATACACAAGTTGTATGTCTCGCTGATTCTCGGTGTGCCGGTAGGTATCTGGCTGTGTGTCAATGGCATGAGCCACGACCTGATTCACCAGATGATCTACGACTATGTGCCGTTTATCCTGTTGTTGATGGCGCTGTTTGTTACCACCGGTGGTATTTGTATCCGCGGTGACTTGAAGGCTACACCGTTCACCAACACGAAGATTATGGCTCTCGGCTGGGTGCTGGCTTCGTTTATGGGTACAACCGGTGCTGCCATGTTGCTCATCCGTCTGTTGATTGAAACGATCAAGCAACGTAAGTACAAAGTACACACCGTGCTTTTCTTCATTGCTATTGTAGCTAACTGCGGTGGTTTGCTCTCGCCGCTTGGTGATCCCCCGTTGTTCCTGTTGTTCCAGAAGGGTACACCGTTTATGTGGTGGATGCAGAACATGTTGCCCGAGTGGGCTGTGACAGGTGCATTGCTGCTTGGTGTTTACTTCATCGTAGATATGTATCTGTACCGCAAGGAGCCTGAGGCTAACCTTCAAGCGGATATCCGTGAAGCAAAGAAACTGACTACAACCGGTCTGATTAACATCGTTTGGCTGCTCTGCGTTATTTGCTCCACAATGTTCATCAACTCGACGTACATCCCTGCAATGGGCGAGCATGACGCACCTTGGTATCTCAAGCTTCTGCGTGAGTGGGCATTCATCATTATCATCGCTCTGAGCTGGATTACTACTCCGAAGAAAGTTCGTACGGACAACAGTTACAGCTGGACTCCGATTCTCGAAGTGGCTTGCGTGTTCCTCGGCATCTTCGCTACGATGACTCCTGCCTTGATGTTCTTGCAGCAGAACCCGCTGCCGGTTTCTGAGCCGTGGCAGTTCGTATATTGCACCGGTGCTCTGAGTGCATTCCTCGACAATGCGCCTACCGCTATGGTATTCCACGCTACGGCTACCACTATTGATGTACCGGGTGTAGAATTGGTTGCAGGTATTGCTCCGGAATTTATGAAAGCAATATCAATGGGTGCAGTATTCTTTGGCGCCCTGACGTATATTGGCAATGGACCTAACTTCATGGTTAAGTCTATCGCTGAGCAAAGTGGTATTGATATGCCGTCGTTCTTCGGCTACATGATCAAATTCTCGCTCATCGTTTGCTTGCCGATCTACATCATCGTTCAATTGATCTTCATCTAATAGTCAGCCAATATTGGCTGCTCGCTTCAGCGAGCAACGACTAATGAGAAAACGCTTATCTGACATGTTCGGATAGGCGTTATCTCTTTTATACAGTTACGGATAGTGGCACCGGTGGTTATTACGTCATCCACGAGCAGAATATGCTTCTTGTGCCAACAGATAGGTTCAGGTATATGGAATGCACGCTCGACGTTCGTCTTGCGCTCAGCGTCCGTCAGTTGAGATTGTTTGGGCGTGTTGATTACGCGATGAAGGGTTGTGGTGTCAATAGGCAGATTCAGCACCGACGCTAATCCTCGACAGATATATTCGCTCTGGTTATATCCGCGCTCATTCAGTCGCCGGGGATGAATAGGAACCGGCACAAGCAAATCAATGTCCTCAAAGAATCCAGTTTCCTGCCATTCAAGGGCTGCCTGTCTGCCGAGGAACTCCGCCAGTTCAGGCCGTTCATAGAACTTGGCAGCATGAATGACTTTCACCACATTATCGTCATAGTGCAACCATGAGCCGCCACGCACAAACCGTGGTCTGTCCCAATGCTTGCGCGGACGATTATTGATCTCATTGAACAGCATCTCCACTTTGTTCTCGCGCAATATACGATGCTCGGTGCGCGGCAATTTCCTCAAACACTCGTCGCACAGCGTATTATACGCATCTACCCCTCGTCCGCACACTATGCACAACGAGGGGTAGAATAATTCTAATACGCTGGATAACATCGGTTAGCGGATTAGTGGGTTAGGGGTTAGCGGCTTTGTCCTTGCGGAACTTGATGACCTGCTTGACAACTACGTACAAAACACCCAAACCGAACAACGCAATCAGCACAATGCTGAGTTCATGGCTGTATTCGTTAATCAGGTCAGCCTGACCGTGAGCCACGTAGCCTAACACGGCAAGCACGGTGTTCCAAAGGAACGCACCAAGGAAGGTGTAGAGTAGGAATTGCCCGAAAGGCATCTTGGCTAAACCTGCCGGGATACTGATGAGTTGGCGGATAGCCGGTATCAGTCGTCCGACGAACGTGGAGATCTTGCCGTGCTCGTTGAAGTAATCCTCTGCCTTGCGCACCTTGTCGCTGTTGAGCAGACACAGATGTCCTAACTTGCTGTCAGCGAACTTGTATATCACTAATCGCCCGAGCCAAAGTGACAACAGGTAATTGATGATTGCGCCAAGCATCGCGCCTATAGTGCCCGACAGCACAATCAGAAAAACATCCATTAGATAGTTTCCCGTCACGCATAGCACGCTGTCAGGATTACCTGCCACGTAGGCTGCCGGAGGAATAACCACCTCGGAAGGGAAGGGTATAAACGACGACTCAACAGCCATCAGCGCCACAATCGACGCGTGACTCATGTGTGTCGTGTACCACGCAGTTACAGAATCTATTAACGTCATGTCATCTCCTCCTCATCCACGCCGGTTGTTCCTCTGCACCTGCCAAGGCTTCATCATCGTCGAAGTCGATGAAGTCCATTACATCGCTCTTGACTACATTGGGCTTTGCTGCCGGTTGTGCGGGTTGTGCCGGAGTCTCAGGCTGTTCGGGCGTTTCTTGAATCTCTGGATTATCCGGCGTTTCCGGTGTTTCGGGAACCTCAGGAGCCTTTGGCGTTTCCGGCTCTACAGGATAGAATCGTCCCATGGCATCTTCAATGCTCTCGGGTTGCTGTGGTGCTTTGGGTTCCTCTGCCTGTTCTTGCGGATGAATAATCTCCACAGGGATTGCATTGATGCCCGGTATATCGCTTACGCTGTAGCCGGTAGCGATGATCGTCACGCGCACATCGTCGCCCAAACTGTCATCATAACTTGCGCCCCACTGAACTTCTACCTCGTCACCTACCTGCTCAACGAACTCCGTAATCTGGCTGAACTCGTTCATTCGGATGGCGTTCTCGTGCGAGCAGTAGAACTGCAGCAGCACACGCGATGCACCGCGTACGTCGTTGGTGTTCACCAGCGGCGACTCCAAGGCGTTCTTGATGGCTTTGGTGATTCGCTCCTCACCGCTTGCCTGACCGACGTTCATGATGGCTACGCCGCCTTTCTTTAAGGTGTTATATACATCGGCAAAGTCCGTATTGATATAGCCAGGCACAGTGATGATTTCCGCAATCGACTTGGCGGCATTAGCCACGACGTCATCGGATTTGTCGAAGGCGTTGGGTAGATCCAGATCAGGGAATATCTTGCACAGCTTCTCGTTGTTGATCACGAGCAGTGCGTCAACATGTTCCGCCAGTTCGGCTACACCGACTAAGGCTTTACGGATCTTCGGTTTGCCTTCAAACGCAAACGGGATAGTCACTATACCTACCGTCAGAATCTCCATGTCTTGCGCTACCTCGGCAACGATAGGCGACGCACCTGTACCTGTACCGCCACCCATTCCGGCAGTGATGAACAGCATCTTCGTGCCATCATCCAACGCCTCGCGGATACGATCGCGGTTCTCGTTAGCCAGTTCACGTGCGCGTTCAGGTTTGCCACCTGCGCCAAGTCCCGGACCAAGTTGCAGTTTGGATGGCACACTCGACTGCCCGAGGGCTATCCTATCGGTATTACATACGAGGAAACTGACATCTTTGATGCCCATCTTGTACATGTGATTCACAGCGTTGCCGCCACCGCCACCGACGCCCATTACTTTGATGATGCTCTCGGCTTCCAAATCCAGTGGTAAAGGTATAATCTCTGTCATAATGTTATGTGTATTAGCGCGTTAATAATCGTTGTTATGTGGCAGCCATATATGGCTGCCTACTAAAAATCTTCCCCTCCAAACAAATCCGTCAACTCTTTCTTGAACCTGCCGAGCATGGTCTGCGGTTGGGGTTCCTCGTCAGGATGTTCGTCTTTGTACATCTGCCCGAGCAGCAAGGTGCCAATGAGCGGACTATACAGCGGCTGATAGTATTCAACATCCGTTTCCGCAGCCAGCCATTGCGCGTGCGAACCGTATTCGATAGGTATTGAGGTTTTCTTTTTCAGGAAAGGTACGATCCCGCGTAGCATCGATGCACCTCCTGTCAGGTAAATCGTGCCGATGTCTTCTATCTTCTCAACCTCTGCAAGTAGGGGCATCAGTATCTCGTTCACACGGCACGCAATGATGGAACTCAGGTTGCCACGGGTGACAATCAGCGGTTCCTCGCCTTCACGAGCTGCCGGAACACGCAGACCTTTATTAACCTCGTCGGGCTTCAGATTCAGCGTTCCCCATTTGCACTTGAGTTTCTCTGCGTTCACGGCGGAGATTCCAAGAGTCTCTATATCATGACTCACATGATAGCCGCCCAGCGGCACAACCTTTGTAAGTTGGAATTGGTTGCCTTTATAGATGGTTAGGGTAGTGGTCTGTGCTCCCATATCAATCACAGCACAACCGCTCTCACGTTCCTCGTCAGTCGTCAGGGCGGTTACGCACGCATCGGGGATTACCTCGCGGTTGAAGATCGCTAATCCCGCACGTTTGATGGTATCTTCCATCTTTGTGCAATATTCCTTACGCATCACAAATGCTGTGGCATAGAGCGTTATGTCTCTGCCTATTACGCCAAGTGGTTTTTCGTCGTAGTCCTTTTCATCCACTTCCCAACGCTCGGGTAGTACACTCAGTACACCCGCTGCCGGAGTGCGTGCCTCGATCTTCTCCGAGCACTCGCGGATCATCTCGTTGATCAATTTCTGCTTGATCTCCGTACGCCGTTGCTCACGGTGTGCTTCAACGTGAACGGATTGCAGCGAACGTCCGCCTACGCACACAAATATATTCTTTAACTCTCCGCGACCTACGCGGTTGTTCAGTTTCTTCCACGTCTCGTTCAGCACAAACCCCACATCGCTGGAGTTTGTCGGTATTCCTTTCTCTACGCTCTGGTGACGGTTGGATGTCTCGCAACCGAGGATATGGAGCGTGTTATGACGCTCATCCCAGTCTGCTGCTATTGCCCGCACACACGAACTGCCAATGTTCATCGCAACGATGGGTTGTGGTAAATCTGTCTTCCTAACCATATTATTTTCTCCCTACTATCTGACCGTTAAATTGTAAATCTATCTGTTTGTATTCGGGGTACCCGATTTTTTCAAATCCCTCTTCATAAAGTTTCTGCAAGGCTTTCAACCGTTTCTCTGCGCCGTTGAGCGAACCGAGGATAATGGTGTATTTGTGTTCGTCATCAACTGCCTCTATCATCTTCGGATTGATGACGCGGATCGTGTGAATCTTCTCGCGCCAATAGCGATTGTCTTGCAGCCAAAGAACGAAATCGTACATCTCGCCTTCTGCCTGTTGCTTGCCTATACGTCCGCTGACAACGACTACCGGCGTGTTCACCGATGCACGAACCGGCATCACTTTCCGCTCGGTATCAAGGTAATACACCTCGTCGCCTTTGATCAGAACAACCGGCTGGCGTTGTTTGACTATAATGCGCACCTCGCCGTTTGCACGCTCGTAACATTCAGCACGGCGCAACATAGGGTGGGTGAGCAGGTGCTGCTCTATCTCATGACAATGGATCTTTGATAGTGGTTCGCCTATCTGCCATAGTCCTGCCTGGTGCAGTTGTTGCTTTAGTTCGCCTACGCTGACATATTGCCGCTCGGTGCTGTCCTTGATGATAATTGTAATCTTAGTGCACACGGGATCCGCTGTTCTGCGTAATCCCTCCACACCACACACAATCACAAGGGCAACCATCGCCGCCACAATCAATGCATCTACTATTGTCCGTTTCCTAATCACTTTAACCATTTAACGTTTCCGCAATCGCGGAAACCAACCTGTCCACATCTCCCGCACCAATTGTCAGCACAGCCACCGGTGCCATCTTCCTTGCTCGCTCACCGATCTCCGCCAACAGTGCTTCTTTGCTTAACAAGTGCTTATCGCGCAGCGTAATCTTGTTTAGCAGCATTTCCGATTTCACGCCTTCAATCGGCAGTTCGCGTGCCGGATAGATAGGCAGCAAGATCACCTCATCCAGCGTCGATAGCACGGCTGCAAATTCATCGGCAAAATCCCTTGTACGAGTATATAAGTGTGGCTGGAAGATGCCTAATAAGTGCCGTTCGGGGTATAACTTCCTTACCGATGCAATCGACGCAGCTATCTCTTGCGGATGGTGCGCGTAGTCATCTATATACGCCACTTCCGGTGTCTGCACATGGATATTGAACCGTCTGTGTACACCCTTAAACGTTGCCAACCCACTACGCACTTCATCCTCCGTTACGCCATTCAACAGGGCTATTGCCGCCGCTGCCACACTGTTCTCTATATTCACCCAAACCGGCACACCCAATTGTATTTTCCCGATGACTCCGTCGGGATAATGCAGGTCGAATGTAATCGTCCCGCCCTTCGTTGCAATATTCGCGGCATAAAAGTTCGCCCGTGTATCCTCGGCAGAGTAGGTGAGCACCCTCGCTTGGCTTTGGATATGCAGCTTGTCTTGGAGGCCGTACTTGAGTAATATGGTGTTTGATACCAGCGAGCAATAGTGCTCAAAACTCTCTCTGTAAGCTTCCGGTGTACCGTATATATCCAGGTGATCCGGATCGACACTCGTCACAACCGTCATATACGGTCGCAGGTGATGAAAACTCCTGTCAAACTCATCTGCCTCAACCACCACATATTCGCTCTCTTTATCCAACAGCAGATTCGTCTTGTAGTTCTCGCTTATTCCTCCAAGAAATGCGTTCACACCGTCACCTATCTGTTTAATCTGATTAATCTGTGAACAATTATTTTCCGTGCCTTTCCGTGTAAGTCCGTGTTCGTTCTTTCCATGCACCGCCATCAAGTGAGCGAGGATCGTGCTTGTCGTCGTCTTTCCGTGAGTACCTGCCACACATAGTGCTTTCTTCGTGGCTGTTATCTTCCCTAAGGCTTCTGCGCGCTTCAGTATCGTAAATCCTTGTTCCCGCAAGTACGTGTAGATGCTGTTGTTCTCCGGCACAGCCGGTGTCCGAACTACCAACGTATCCTCAGTAGATAGCTTCAATCTCCAATCTCCAATCTCCAATTGATCGTCTCCATAGACGATCTCTATTCCCTCATTCTCCAATGCCCGCGTCAGATCTGATGGCGTACGATCATACCCTGCCACGGTATAGCCTTCATGCTTGTAATACCGCGCCAAGGCACTCATTCCGATGCCCCCGATGCCCAAGAAAAATATCTGTTTATTTGTCTCACTCATAGTGTTTGTCGCATCTTTGTCTTGCTCTCGGTGCAGTTCTACCGAGTTTAAGTTCGGCTCTCGGCGTTGTTCCGCCGAGACCTGCCCACAATTAAGCGTACAAAGTTACTAAAAAAAAATCAATTATGCAAATTTATTTGCAAAAATTCTTGTGAGATTGTTGGATTTTTAATCAAATATGGCATTTTACCGAATTCTTTCCGGCATATCTTCCGCTTCGTTCATTTCGCCGGATAGTATCCGGCATCATTCAGCGTCGTCTATTATCCCGGATGTTATCCGGGCACGCTCCTTATTCACCTGCTTCCAACGCCATTTTCTTCTCCTTCAACAGCACCATCCTGACAAACACAGGAAACATCCCGTACACAACCTTCTCCTTCCGTCCCTCATTCAAAAACGCGTCACACCCGCCATTGAATTGCGCATTCCATCGTGCTCGCAGCTCTGCATACCTCGGGTGCTCTGTGTTCTTGATGATTGCGCTTGCCTCTCTACACACCTCTTTCCAGATCTCCGCTTGCGCTTGTTCCGCAGCCGTCCTCGGACTTTGTTTGTAGTCCCGTTTGTTCCTGTGAAAGAACTCCTGTGGCCCCACACCGATCACATGTCCTGTGTCGTCTTTAAATCTCTTGAATCGCATCTGCATTCCTGACTTCTTTGCCAGTTTTCCACTCAGGCTGTCAATGCCCACACTTAGTTCCGCTCTTGCCATTTTTTCCTCCTTTTTTGTGTTTTTATCAAATTATTGTTGTCATTTTCCTGTCTGTCTTATGTTTATCCCCCGTCTGTCTTATGTTTATTCCCCATCCTAAACTCGATATTTTTATTGGTTAATCTTTAGTTCTTCTTTAGTTGTTCTTTAGTTCATATTTAGTTCTTCGCCTTATTATCCTATTATCATATTATACTGTCCTTATTCTGTCAGTACTCAGATTCCACGAAAATGTTAACTAATTGTAAAAACATGCAAAATTACAAAAAATATTTGATATTTGCAAATAATTTTGCATTTTTTTCTCTCATCCTAATGCATCGACCTGGAGGATTGCCTTGACTTGGCAATCCGAAAAGGGAAGGCTGGCGGGGAGCCAAGCCGACCGAGAGTCAAATGGGCGATCAATAAATCTCATAATGTATGAAAATCGCGGGGAATTTAGGTAAAACGCCAAAAAAATCGTGGGGGATTTAGGATTTTTCTCAGATTAATTGCATAAGTCATTTGTCATGTACTTTTGCGTCGGATTTTTCTGAAATATCCGAAGTGCTACTTCCGATTTTCTCGAAATATCCGAAGTGGTATTTGCATAAGTCATTTATTTTCAGCAAGAATACAAAAAAATAGTATCAGCAACCATTGCCGCTGATACTATTTTACAACCATAACAGGCATTACTATTTTACTTCTTGCCCTTGAATGGTATAGGTTCTTTCGTTGCTGTCTATCAGCACTTGGTCATTATTGATATACTTGCGTGCAATATTACGCTGCGGAACAGAAACTTCATCTACGTCAGTAGCTTCACCGTTACCAGGGAGAGAATATAATTCGATATCTGTTGTTCCATTCATATGGCTCCTTCCTAAATAGAACATATATTGACCGTTAATTAATGGAAAAAGACCGCAATTGCACCATCTGCCAGAACCTAAATCTTGTATTAGCACGCCATTTTGATCATACAAATAGAGATGTTCGTGGTTATCCGTTTCTGAGAGTGACTCATTAGATGTCCAAACGATAAAACAAATTCTATTATCTAAGGTAAAATAGTTCTTTGCTATATACCATATTTCTCCATTTGCGATTTTAGGCAGAACAGTTGTAGAATACGTATGAAGGTCAAGAATAGACATCTCACCACTTGTTCTGCTCCTAAATTCCATAATATCCCCAATAAGATTAAATCCCGTGCTTTCATGACCATCTAGATTAGGGAAAGATATATGATATTCATCCAATGGAACCGTTATCGTGTGCTCCAACGTAATCTGCGCATTAGCAAATGTAGCCGCAAGTAGTGCTGCAAGAATAAAGATAGATTTTTTCATAACAATTCGTGGCGGTTATATCCCATCGCCCCGTCGGTTTTAATTAATTATTTATTATAGTTGTTTATTTTATTTTAGTTCACGGAAAAACGTGAGCCAACTGCTATTGGTTCATTCGGGTCTCGACTCCCACTACTTCCAATATATGCAGAAAGCTCACGTATCAACGTGAGCGTTTCGCATTATCTTCGGATAGTAGTTATTCAAGTTGTCGAGAAATGAATGAATCCTCAAATAAAGCTAACGCTTCGTATTTTATTATGTCCTCACTTTTTTATGCTGCTGAGGTCAGCAATCTTGCTTTTTTAGTCGGCAAACGTCGATTTTACAAATCCCCTGACCAGCCATGACCTAAGTCCCAATGCTCATCGTAACGGAACTCAAAATATGGCAGGGCGAAATACTTCTCAATCAATTCGGTCAGTTCGTCCTCAATATCCTTTGCCCATTGACCGACAAAGACGATGAACTTATCAATATTCCACGCAACGCGCCCACGCGGTACTTGCGTATAGTCGCCACTGAACTTTGTTGGCTCGTGTTTTGCAAGAGCACGGAAATATTGCTTTTGCCAAATCTGACGATGTAATGTCTGATAGTTGATGAATGGCAAACCTTTGTCTGCGGCGTCCTCAACCATCTTGGGTGTCAGTTCTTTCTTATAAACACCAAAGAAATCGTGTTCCTCCGGATCGTACCAGAAGATTCCTACAGCAGGCATTGGCTCGTCAAATGACTTCATGTCTGCCATGATCTTTTCTTTCTCGCTATGTGATAATGTGGTCATATTTCTCTGCTCAAACAATTGAACGTGCAAAGATACAAAAAATATTTGATATTTGCAAATAAATTTGCGTTAAGTGACATGTCAACGTACAAAAATTGAAGATTTTTGACAAAAAGCGCAAAAATATGACAGGGAAATTTGGAAATATGCAATAATTATTGTACCTTTGCAGCCGCTTTCGACCGAAAATCAATCTGCCGAAGCGAGCGGGATATAGTTCAGCCCGGTTAGAATGCCTGCTTTGGGAGCAGGAGGTCGTGAGTTCGAATCTCGCTATCCCGACAAGAAACACGTGGCGAGCCACGATTTCCGCAACCGAAAGGTTGCAGCCCCGATGAGAAAGTTTTCTTTCGAAATCGGAAAAGCGGAGGCAATTGCGCGCTTTTATGACGCAACGCGACATCCGGAAGCGCAATTTGCCGAACGCGAGGGGTATTAGCTCATCTGGCTAGAGCGCGACACTGGCAGTGTCGAGGTGAGCGGTTCGAGTCCGCTATACTCCACAAGCAAAAGTCTGGTCTATCGCCAGACTTTTGTTGTGTTTACAGGCACAAAAATCCGTAAGTTGGCGACAAAATACAATTTCTTGATAAAAAATCATTCATAAATTTGCATATTTGCATTTTTTTTTGTATCTTTGTAGTCGCATTGTGTATTTGCGTAAACATTCACACGCAAGCAACCGTGCAAACAAACTTGCAAACAATTAACCTATAAATAGTTTTATTATGGAAAAACCTTATGTTCTTGGAATCGACATGGGCGGAACCGGCACAAAGTTCGGTATTGTAGATGCCCGTGGTAATGTACTTCAATCATCATCAATCAAGACACCGGATTATCCCGACATCAACGACTATTGCGATGCACTGTGTGCCGAGCTGAAGAAGATCGTTGACGCTTTCGGCGGTATTGAGAACGTTCGCGGTGTAGGTGCAGGTACACCTAACGGCAACTATTACACCGGCTGCATCGAGAATGCTCCGAACCTGCCGTGGAAGGGCGTTGTGCCGTTTGCCAAACTGATCAGTGAGCGTTTGGGTATTCCTTGCCGCATCACCAACGATGCCAATGCAGCTGCAATGGGTGAGATGACCTACGGTGCTGCTCGCGGAATGAAAAACTTCATCGAGATCACATTGGGTACAGGCGTTGGTTCGGGTATCGTGATTGACGGAAAGATCGTGTATGGTCACGACGGTTTTGCCGGTGAGCTTGGTCACACGAAGATCGTTCACGGGCCGGAAGGTCGTCAGTGCGGTTGTGGTCAGCGCGGATGTATTGAGGCGTACGCTTCGGCTACCGGTGTAGCTCGTTCGGCTAAAGAGATCATTGAGAACTCAACGAAAGAGACATCGCTGCGCAAGCTCGAGAACATCACTTCCTACGACGTATTCAAAGCTGCCGAGGCAGGTGACGAAGTAGCCAAAGAGATCTTCGACTTCACGGGTGAGATGCTCGGCAAGAAACTGGCTGACTTTGTTGCATTCTCTGCTCCTGAGGCTATCATCCTGTTTGGCGGTTTGACCAAATCCGGTCACTGGATTATGGATCCGATCGAGAAAGCACTGAACGACAACGTTATGCCTTTGTGGAAAAACAAAGTCAAACTGCTCATCTCGACCCTGAAAGACTCTGATGCCGCTATCCTCGGTGCCAGCTCGCTTGCCTGGGACGTAGAGGCGCAAGCACCTATGCGCGCGTGATAAGACTGCTCTATCAGTTTCCGACTTGGATACAACAACTCTATCGTGGCGTTACCTGGCGACAGGTAATGCCCGATAGACGTGTAGTGTATCTGACCTTTGATGACGGGTCTATTCCCGAAGTCACTCCGGCTATACTGGATGTGCTGAAACAGTACAATGTGAAAGCCACATTCTTTGTGGTGGGCGAGAATATAGAAAAGTACGCGCACATATATGCGCGCGTAGTGGAAGAAGGTCACAGGGTAGGGAACCACACCTATCATCATGTGAAGGGCAGTAAGTGCAGCCTGGATGAATACTTGCGTGAGGTAGAAGCGTGTGAGGAGGCGATTAGAATTCAGAATTCAGGATTCAGAAGTCAGAATTCAGATGTCAGAGATCAGAAGTCAGAAGTCAGATTGTTCCGGCCACCGTACGGGAAAATGACCGGCAGACAGAAGAGGGCAATCCTTGAGCGCGGGTACAAGATTGTGCTGTGGGATGTGCTCACGCACGATTATAACGCACATTACTCACCGGAGAAAATGCTTAGCATCGTACAACGATATACCCGTGACGGTAGTATCATCAATTTTCACGATTCTGTCAAGTCCGGGCAGCGGACAATAGAAGTTCTGCCAAAGGTAATAGAGTGGCTGCAAGAGGAAGGCTACCAAATAGAAGTATTGTGACCAAGCGTTTTGATGTCATATTCCTTGTAACCGGTTTGGTGGTTCAGGTGTTGGTGTTTTGCTTTGCACCGACGCATTGGCTGTCACTGGTAAGCGGACTTTTGGGCATCACGGCAGTTATCCTTTGTTCGCAGGGAAATATATGGACATTTGCGTTTGGTTTCGGGCAGATCATTACCTACGCCATTCTGTGTTGGATGGAGCGATTCTATGCGGGAATAGCGATGAATGCGTTCTATTTTGTCACACAGATCTACGGCATCTACGAGTGGCGCAAGCTGCGAACGGACAACTCGGCGATTATAGCACCGCGTTCGATGCCAATTGCGCAGTTTTTGGTACTTTGCGGTGCGGTGGCAGTTGTGTCGGTTGGTGTAGGGTGGATGCTGCAGCAATATACCGATGATACACAGCCGTATATGGACGCCATAACAACGACGTATTCCGTTGCTGCACAGATCCTGTTGATCATGGCTATACGTCAACAATGGTGGTTGTGGCTGCTGGTGGATGTGTTGTTTGTTGCGATGTGGATCGTTGCAGGCAACTGGAACATGGTTATGCAGTACAGTTTTTGGTGTGCTAACTGTGTTTATGGAATGCTCCGTTGGAAAGAATTGGCTACAAAATGACAAAAAAAACACTATTTGTATAAAAAAAATCACTTTACTCTTGCAAATATCAAATATTTTTTGTATCTTTGCAAGCGATATTGTGTTACAATGCCAAAGAGAATACTCATATTATTGCTTACCTTGTTGGTAATCAGTGTTTCGCGCGTCTTTGCGGGCAGTATGGATACCTTGCATACCACATATGTGGTAAATTCTGACTATGTGCCTACTCATGTTCTTACGTTTTCAGTTGGCGGCGGTTTGCACACATTGATGCCTAAATTGACCGAGGATGCCAAGAATACTATCGGTTTAGGCAAAAGCGTAGGCGGCGGTGCACAAGTACAGGCTACTTACACGTTCTATTTCCATAAGTATGTTGGTGTTACAGCCGGTGTCGGATTCGATATGTACACAGGCAGCTTTAACGGTCACTTTACCGATCGTGTATGGCTGTGGGATAATTACAACAAGATGAACTATTGGCTCAACAGCGAGTACAAGGACTTCAAGGAGAGCGAGCAGTTGTATATGGTTACTGTTCCAGCAGGTATAACCGGACGTGTGAACGTAACCGATCCTATCCAGTTACGCGGAACGGTTGGTTTGGGCATGAACATCATTGCCGGATCGCATTACCGTGCCACAGGACAATTGGAGACGACTGCTGATTACCCTGACTACAATCTGCATTTCGATCCTGATCTGCCACAACACGGCTTCAGCAATTACTATATGGGTGGCTATAATGGCAAGATTGACAATATATTCCCAGTAAGTATGTTTGTGTTTGGCGACTTTGGCATGCACTATCAGTTCACCAAACGTTATGGTCTGTATGCAGGTATCTATTTCAATTATACCTGCATCAACACCGTTCGTCCGACTACTGATGATGCCGGCAATCGTCCCGAGTTGGTGACATTTAATTCCCGAACCAAACAATTCACCTATTCCGGAGTCATCAACTCGAAGTTCGTCGAGGCACTCAATCCGTTGTCTGTAGGCGTCAAGGTCGGCTTCACGCTCACCTACCTCGATCCTGCTAAATGTAACTGCGAGGACAGGTAATTGTTTCGGAAAATTCTTATAGTATCCGCATTATTGATGGTGACTGTGTGCTCTATTCAAGCGCGCAGACGTCAACCTGTTGTGCTTGATTCGTTGCAGCGGTTAGAGGTGAAGATAGGTGATAAAGGTCTCAATATCAGCATGCAACGTGTGGAAGGCGGATCGTTTATGATGGGAGCAACCGATGACCAATATGATCGGGATCTCTATACCGACAAACCCGCACATCTTGTATTCCTTTCGCCATTCTATATTGCTACCACCGAGGTTACCAACGCATTGTGGCACGCCATTATGCCCGAGAAAGATACGATTGCTCCAAAAGGCTATCCGAATAATCCTATTGCTTACACTTCATGGCATGATTGCCAGGAGTTTGTGCGTCGGTTGGACAGTATAACCGGTCTGCCGTTTCGTCTGCCGACGGAAGCTGAGTGGGAATATGCAGCACGTGGTGGTCAGCGTAGCAAGCACTATCGTTTTGCCGGAGGCAACGAGGCCGACAGTGTAGGGTGGATCTATTCATGCTCAGGCAACTGGTCACACCCGGTCGGACGCAAACACCCGAACGAGTTAGGCTTGTACGACATGACGGGCAATGTATCCGAGTGGTGTCAAGACCGATTCGGTGCATATCAGTTGAGCACAGCACCTGATCCCTGTGGTGCGGATACAGGCAGTTTTCGTGTAGCACGTGGTGGTAGCTATGATGAGTGTAGTGCCAATTGCCATATATCCGTGCGTCGCTGGTACACACCGGAGACAGCTGCGGGGGATATAGGATTTCGTGTGGCATTGACATTGCCTGATGATCCGATGATTCAACCTCAAGAGGAAGAACCGCCTCTATCCCGAAACGTGCGCATCAAAGGTAAACGGTTGCATTTCATATATGTGGCCGATGAAGAGCCGTATTATATATCCGAGCAGATTGAGAGCACACTATGGCGCAAAGTGATGCAGATTGATCCGCCTGAGAAAGTCAAGAATATAGCCGTGGGTATGAGCCGCGATGAGCGAGTGCGGTTCGCGGAATATTGCAGCCGTGATGCAGAAACAATATTGTATGTAGCAACCGCCAAGCAGACATCTATTGCTGAACAGAAAGGACTGATTGAACCGTTTACGTACGATGCAGACAAGAACGGCAAACAGAAATCCGTTCGTAACGTTCAGCGCAAACGCAAAGCTGCTGACAAACTGTCAGCATGGACAGAGATGGTCGGCTACAAGATGCGCAAGCCCGATGATCCTATCCTTTTACAATACAAAAGAGAGAACGGTGATTCCCGTCCTCTCCGTCTGGTGATTGTTGTGCCTCAACAATAATCAGTTGTAATCCACAATAATCGTAACGATTATTCTTCCACTGTTTCCAATAAGAACAGTTTATCGCCACGGTGAATCGTTTCCGTGGTGCGGATAGCAAACAATGTGCCTTGCTTAACGCAAGGTGTAGTGATATCCTTTGACTTGCCGTTTTCTTCGATAGTGATGTGCATATCACCGGCGATGGTCTGATAGACACCGGTTGTATTGCCTGTAACAAGCAGTTCATCGCCGTCGTGCAGTTCAGGTATCGCTTCCAAGAGAAATTCAGCCACGCCGATGTTCTTGAAGTAGTTTGTACACTTGCCGGCGTACACTTTGCGCTTCGTGGCTTTGCTGCCGTAGTTGTTTGTCCACTCGCCTAATCGCTGCCCGAGATAGTAACCGTCCCAGAATCCGCGGTTGAAGACTGTAGCCAACTCTTCATCCCATTTACTGATCTTCTGATTGATAGCCGGAGTGGAGTATTCACCATTTCGCCATGCTTCGATGGCTTCGCGGTAACACGTGACGACAGTGTGTACATATTCTGCGCCACGAGCACGGCCTTCAATCTTCAGCACACGCACACCCGCATCCAACATTTGACCCAAGAAGTGGATGGTTTTCAGGTCTTTTGGCGACATGATATACTGGTTATCCACCTCCAACTCAATGTCCGAGGATTTGTCGTGTACCACGTAAGCGCGTCGGCAGATTTGTGCACATGCACCGCGGTTGGCTGAACTATTCAGGTTGTGTAGCGAGAGGTAACACTTGCCGCTGACAGCCATACAGAGTGCGCCGTGGCAGAACATCTCGATGCGAATCTGCTCGCCATGACGGCCGCGGATATCTTGCTCCACTATATCCCGATGAATCGCAGCAACCTGTTTGAGGTTCAGTTCGCGCGCCAGAACAACCACATCGGCAAACTGGGCGTAGAACTTCAACGCTTCGGTGTTGGCTATATTCAGCTGCGTCGAGAGGTGAACCTCAACGCCTTGCTCGCACGCATATTGCATCACGGCTATATCCGAAGCGATGATGGCATCCACGCCGGCTTCACGAGCGTGATTGACTATCGTGTGCATGGTTGCCATATCTTCCGGATAGATGACCGTGTTAACCGTTAGATAGGTCTTTACACCTGCCTCGCGACAGATCTTAACAATCTTGTGCAGGTCATCGGTTGTGAAGTTCGCTGCAGAGCGCGCACGCATATTCAGGTGCTCGATGCCGAAATACACGCTGTTCGCACCCGCTTTGATAGCAGCCGCAAGACTCTCGTAGGAGCCTACGGGAGCCATGATCTCTATATTTGATGGTTGAGATTTGTTATTTGTCATTTGACATTTGTGATTTGTCAGTTGTTATTTTTTGCCGTAGTCGGGATCGATCTTTCGCTCGGCGAGGAAGGTGACAACAACCGTGGCAAAGCAGCAAGCCATAACCATCCAGAAGAAGTTCTGATAACCGAGTGCCTCTTGCAAGTAACCTGCAAACATTCCGGGAATCATCATCGATGCTGCCATGAATGCGGTACAGAGAGCGTAATGCGAGGTCTTGAACTCACCCTCGGCGAAATACATCATATAGAGCATATAGGCAGTAAAACCGAATCCGTAACCAAACTGCTCAACTGCCAGTGCACTGCCAATGGCAATAATATTGTCAGGTAAGCAGGTGCTCAGATAGACGTAGCAGAAGTCGGGTAGGGTGATAGCCGCTGCCATCCACCACATGGCTTTTTTCAATCCGACCCGTGCTGCAAACAATCCTCCGCCTATACCGCCTAACATCAGAAACAGTACACCGATGGTGCCATATACAAATCCCACCATTTCCGTTGACATACCCAAGCCGCCATGTTCCTGCGTGCCGACAAGAAATGGGTTGATGATTTTGATTAGAAACGCTTCCGGCAAACGATAAATGAGCATAAATAGTATAGCCAACCATACGCCGTTCTTGCGGAAGAATGTGGCGAACGTGCGGCCGAACTCTCCAAAGATCATCTTCGCGGAGCGTTGTTCGCCTTGCAGACTTGAGTGGTCTGTATCGGGTTTGGGCAGGAAGAATGCGTGCCAGATGCTGACGAGCGCAAAGATGATAGCAGTGAACAGAAGCGTCAGTTGCCAAGCAAGAGGAATATTGCCTGTGCGCGTTTCGAGTAGTCCGGCTATGACAAGAAGCACGCCTTGACCGAAGATACTTGACAGACGGTAGAACACCGATCGTGCTCCGACAAACGCAGCCTGATGATGTGCAGTGAGAGCTAACATATAGAATCCGTCAGCAGCAATATCGTGGGTGGCGGAAGCCAGAGCCGTGATAAAGAACAGAATCAGCATCACTGTGAACAGACCGATGGATGTCTCTCCCGCTGCAATCGTCTCGGGTGAGGGATGAGGCATAGATAGTGCGAGCAAGGCAAATGCCGCTGTCATCAGAATCTGCATGGTAATGATCCACCAGCGTTTGGTGCGGAAGATATCCACAAACGGACTCCAGAACGGTTTGATGAGCCACGGAAGATAGAGCAATGAGGTGAACATTGCCATTTCACCATTGGGTACACCCATGCGCGTGAAGAGCATCACGGATATGTTATTTACCAAAAAATAGGGGATACCTTCAGCAAAATACAGGGTCGGTATCCATAGCCATGGAGTAGTCTTTGTCGTTTTCATGATGCAAAGATACAACAATTTTAGTAATTTTGCAAATTTTTTGCGAATATTTTTGCAAATATGCAAATAATTTTGTACCTTTGTAGTCAATATGCCTCACCTACGGGATCACGGCATGAATATATGGGACTATTATTACTGTTTTTGGTCATCACACTGTTGGTATCGTTCTTGTGCTCCACGTTGGAGTCCGTGCTGATGACTACCACTCTTTCTTACATTTCGCTTCGTGAGGACGAAGGCGACAAAGCGGCTGTACTATTCAAGAAATACAAGTTGGATACAGAACGTCCGCTGGCGGCTATCCTGTCATTGAACACCATAGCCAACACTGTCGGTTCGGTCGGCATCGGTATGCAGGCCACGTTGGTGTTCGGTAATGCGTGGGTCGGCTTGGTCAGCGCTATTGTGACTTTGCTTATTCTTATATTTGCAGAGATTATCCCGAAGACCATCGGCACAACCTATTGGAAGTCGCTGATGTCGTTTACGGCATATACGATACGCGGATTGATTGTTATTATGTTCCCGCTGGTATTGCTGGTGCATTATATCACCAAAGTGTTCCGCAAAGAGGATACATTGGGTGACAATGCCGTGTCGCGTGAAGAGGTGAGCGCTATAGCCAATGTGGGCGAGGAAGAAGGTGTGATTGAGCAAGACGAGAACAAGATTATCCAAAACATTATCCGTTTGGATGAGATCAAGGCGTTTGAAGTCATGACTCCGCGCGTGGTGGCTGCTATTGCCCCGGAGAAAATGACGCTGCGCGAATACTACGACAGCGATGCCTACGACCACTTCTCACGCATCCCTGTTTATGCCGAATCCCCGGAGTTTATCACGGGTTACGTGCTTCGCGACGATGCGCTCGAAGATCTCGCAGAAGATCACTTTGACACCAAACTCGGCGACATCAAACGCTCGTTGCCGTATTTCAACGAGGATACATCTATCTCCGACATATTCGATGCCATGCTCAAGCAGAAGAGCCAGATTGCGCTGGTGATTGACGAGTACGGTTGCTTCCAAGGTATCATTACGTTGGAAGATATAATCGAAACCATTTTCGGCTTTGAGATCATTGACGAGAATGATGTGATCACCGACATGCAGCAATATGCACGCGAACGTTGGCAGAAACGTCAGAAACGTATTGCCAAACATGTGAATGTTTCTGCTACTGTAGCCAACACGATGGCGGACAATGCTCCTGAATAAATCAGTCATGAATCTTTCGGATTACGACAACCTGCTAACCCTGCTCCGTAACGCCATTGATGGCGAGAGTAGGGCTTTGCCATCTGCTCCCAATTGGCAGGTGCTGACGCGTCAGGCACGTGTGCATGGCGTAGAGCCGCTGGTGTATGACGCAGCGTTGCGTTTGCCGGACGAACAACGACCTGACAAAGCTTTGGCAACGCAGATGAAGCAGGTCTGTCTGTATCAGATGCAGCAGCAGACACTCTGGTTGCCGCGCATTAAGGCGGCTGTCGAAGCATTACGTAAGGCGGATATAGAACCTGTGCTGCTGAAAGGGTTCGGGCTCGCCGATCTCTATCCCAAACCGTATCTGCGCAGTTGGGGCGATGCGGATATATGGGTTGGTATCAAGAACTACCATGCAGGTTGCAAAGCCTTGCGCGAGGCGTTTCCCGAGGCTATTCATCATGACGAGGAGTATGAGGAGTTGAAACATTACGGTATAGTTTTTCCTGATGGCAATGCTATCGAACTGCACCGCGTGGCGATGGATTTCCCCACTCCGGAGGAAGATGCGTATTGGCAGACACTTGAAGTGCCGGCAATGAGTGGAAGAATTCAGTATTCAGTATTCAGTATTCTGAAATCAGAGATCAGCGAATATAGATATGCTCTTGACGGGTTGATTCTCACACCAAGCGAGCCGTTCAATATATTGTTCTGCTTTCTGCACATGTGGGAGCATTTCTGTAGTTCAGGAATGCCGCTCAAGCAGGTGTTGGATATTGCCTTGATTGTCAAGCGTGACTACCTGCCTTTATCGGACGAACAGAGGAAAATCTATGATGATTATCTGCGTGCAAACTTGCGCCGTCTCCATGTACAAGAAGCATGGCAATTGGTGGCTCGCGTTGTGGATTATGTTACCGGTGTGCAGATGCCGCTGCGTGATAAAGATGTCAGAATTCAGAAGTCAGATGTCAGAAATCAGAGGTTTTTGGAGCGTGTGCTGCAAGAGGGACAATGCCGCGTCAAGGAGTACGAGTTGGGCGGGACGGATCGCTATGACGAACGCGAACGGGTGAAAAAACTGCCTGTATGGCGTAGAAAGATTATGACTTTACAAGGGCGTTTTGCCGATGCACAGTTCTTGAAACAATTTGCACCTGCGTACGCGCGGCATGTGTTGTTGGCAAATATCCGGAAAGGAATACGCCGCACGATACGTCGTGAAAGGATGATTGACTATTGATTTGCGCGTTCGATGTCGCGATTTGTATTTTCGAGGTTGCAAATAGGCGCGTTATGGCTCATATAGCACATTTTTTCGCCAAAAGATTTGCAAATATCAGAAAATTATTGTACCTTTGCAACCGCTTTTGAGAAATCAGAGCGTTTATGGTGGTCTTAGCTCAGTTGGCAGAGCATCGGATTGTGGTTCCGAGTGTCGTGGGTTCGAGCCCCACATTCCACCCAAAAGTGAACTTAGGTTCACTTTTTTTTTGTCTTTTAATAAAAAATTCAATTAATTGATAAAAAAGTGCAGGAATATTTGCAAAAGTGCATAATTTTTTGTATCTTTGTGGCGTCATATTGTGTGCGCACATGTTGCGTGCGCAAATATGCGCATATATACGCGTAAAATAATGATATTATCGCCATGAAGAGAATTGTCTTACATCGACTTATAGGTGTAGTGCTACTTGTAGTGTTACCAGCCCTTGCCATGTGTGAGGAGAGCGCGGTATTACACCGTGTGTTGTTTCATTCAGGGCGAGTGGTCGTCGGCGAGATAGTGCTTCGTAATGAGGATGTGGTGATTGTGAAAGACAGTTACGGTTCGCGTTTTCAGTTTCCGATGTCGGATGTGGTGGAGATAACCGAGGTGATTGACAAGGAAGCGTCGGAGAAACATGAGGAAGAGAAGTCGTCCCGTTCGATGACGAATGTGAAGCGCACTTCATTGGGCGTACATATTGCCGGAGGTGTAGTGAACCTCGGCGGTTCGATGGGCGGCGCTATTGCTGCAGATTTCCGGCTTGGCGCAAACAATCTTGGCGGTAGACGTATCTTTCTTGGCGGGCAAGTCGGCTATCGCGGATTGATGGTTGAGAACAAGGTTTATTCGATTATACCTATAGATATAGTGACTGAGATACCTTTGATACAAGGCGATCATGTGCCGATGATAGGTGCTAATATAGGCTACGGTATAGGCGTAGGCGGCGGAATGCGAGGTGGTGTGAATGCCGGATTAGCGTTTGGGTATCGTTACCATTTTTCGCGTACAGGAGCGTTCCATATCGGCATAGAAGCCGAAGTCCAACAACTGGCAGCATCGTCGCACACCATAGAAGTTGAACCCGGACAAAAGTTCCACTCGGATAGCGGACGAACGGCAGTAATGGGATTGTTGACCTTGGGAATATTGTTCTGAGCAAGGCATGAAATACTGACTTAATTCCGACAAAACCCCGACAAAACCCCGATATAACCCCGATTCTCTCGTACGTTTTAGACAAATGAAGCAAAATAACTCATCAACAGGGAAGTTCAAACGTCAGCCACGCAATCACCCGATTACCGTGCTGCTCAATGATAGCGAAATGCGCACTATCACGCGCTACTGCGAGCGATACAAGTATCGCACTCGTTCGGATATGGTTCGACAGACGCTGATACGTGCTATACTCAAACGTCTTGACAAGGATTCGCCAACGCTGTTTGATTGATGATAACCGATTCGTTTGCCATATTATCGTTAGTGCTTGCCATTATATGGCTGGTACCGTTGGTGTGCAGAAAGATTCACGTTCCCGCGATTGTCGGATTTATTGTGATGGGCATTATCATCGGTGAGCACGGTATAGGCTTGTTGTTCGGTGAGCATGATTCGGGTTTGTTGGCACCGAACCGCACGATTGATGTGTTGGGTAAGATGGGTATGTTATATATCATGCTGCAGGCCGGTATAGAGATTGACATGAATGACTTCCGTCAGTACCGCTGGGGCGCTGTGGTGTTCGGTATCTATACGTTTGTAATTCCCTTTGCGTTCGGTTTACTTGTCGCACGTTTGATGGGAATGTCCTGGCAGACGAGTGCGCTATTGGGCGCGATGTTCGGCAGTCACACGCTGATGACGTACCCGATAGTGAACCGCTACGGTGTGCAGCAATCGGCAGCCGTGAACATGACTGTAGGTGCAACGATGCTCGCTATAACGCTTTCGCTGCTGGTATTAGCAGTACTGAAGAGCCGCTTGCTCGCCGGTGACGGTTGGGAGTATTGGTGGACGCTTGCAGGTAAGACTGCGCTTCTTGGCATCATGACTTTCGGGGTATTTCCTAACATTGCCAAATGGTTCTTCCGTCATAATCAGAACACGTCTGCAGGGTTTGCGATGGTGATGCTGATGCTGGTTGCTTCTGCGGGTTTGGCTGATTGGGCTGGACTGGAGGCTATCCTTGGTGCATTTATTTGCGGCGTGGCGTTGAACAAATGGGTACCGAACCTCTCGCCGCTGATGGGACGAATCAATTTTGTGGGAAACACGATCTTCGTGCCGCTGTTCTTGTTGGGCGTGGGAATGATGATCGATGTGCGACTTGTTGTGGCAGGTTGGGGTACAGTGCTGATTGCAGCTGTGATGATTGTAACGAAATATGCAGCCAAATGGCTTGCCTCGTGGGCTGCACAGCGTTCGTTCCATCTGCAGGCATTGGAGCGGGAACTGATGTTCGGCTTGACGCACGCAACTGCAGCCGGTACGTTGGCGATTGTGACAATAGGTTACAAGGTGGGATTGTTTGATGTTACGATATTGAACGGCACAGTGGTGATGATACTTGTGCTGTGTACGACTGCATCGTTTGTGACGGAACACGCAGCAAAAGAGTTGGCACTACAGGAAGAGGCTCGCTTGGAAAGTGAACGTACGGAGGATCAGTGGCTTGTGATGCAGGTCGCCGAGCAGAAAGACGATGCGCTACTGACGATGGCAAAACTCAGCCAGTTGCCTGAGCCGGAGTTTGTGACGGCAGTCGATTGGCAGGAAGCAGAGCAGTTTGTGGAACGATCAGGTAAGTCGGTTGTCATCTATCACGAGCAGCAGCCGCTGAATACGATCAACCGGCTATTGGTAGCTGTGCCACGTTATGCAGAAAAGGAACGCGACTTCATCTCGTGCTTCGGGCAGATACGACGATTGAGCAGCCAGATAGGTGCGAAAGTGGTGTTCTATTGCAATGACGATACCAAACGTCCGTTGCAAGCATTGTGTGCCCGACCGGGCAAGTACCTGCGTGCATCGTATCGCGAACTGACAGATTGGGAAGACGTGTTGCAGATAGCCAAACATATCCGTCGGGACAATATGCTCGTGATGATTCAGGCACGCCATGCTACGCCGAGTTACAATCCGCTGTTCTCGCAAGTGCCGAGGATGCTCAAGGAGTTCTTTGGCGGCTACAGCACATTGCTGCTTTATCCCGAACAGCTCACCCGCGCCGAGGTACAAGACGTGCTGCTCGCAGATATACCGCAACCGTCGGCAATCTGGCGCATCGTCAGCAGCGTGAAAGAGTGGCTGCTAACCATATGGCGCAAGCCGCAAAAAAGAAGATAATAATTTATCCGCCAAACATGGCGGATGCAAAACCGTAAGAATATGAAACGCGCAATTTATTTACTGGTTATCACGCTCATCATGAGCAGTGTCGGTTATGCCCAAGGCATTCTGAACAGTGGAACGATTGACGGAATGATCAATTGGACAGTGTATGAAGACGGCAGACTTACGCTCGACGGCAGCGGGTCGATTGCTGACTATAGCAGTTCGAGTTCAGTGCCATGGTATCAGAACCGCACGGCAATTACGTCCATCGAACTATCCGGTGACATATCGTCTATCGGCAAGTACGCGTTTTATGCTTGTACGAATGTGACCCAAATCACATCAAACATCGTTATACCGCCGACGTTGGCAACCAACACATTCAACAGCAGTCGATTGTCGTCCATAACGCTATTTGTACCATCGATGTATATATCAGATTACCAGACAGCAGAATACTGGAATCAGATGCAGGTTCAGTCAATCGATGGTGGCGGAGTGATGGGGGAGATTACAAGTTGTGCAGCAGCTCGTGATGCGGTTATGGGATTAGCTAATAATGAGCTTTATAATAATGGGACGGAATACACCATACAAGGATATGTGACAAGTATTGCAACTGCATATACAGAGACATATGGCGACATGAGCTTTTGGATGGATGACATTAAAGGAGGAGAGAATGTACTTGAAGCTTTCAGGTGTACTATAAATAGTGAGAATGATGCACCAGTAGTTGGTGATCTTGTACAAGTCACTGGCAAACTGAGGAGATACAATGACAATGCTGAGTTCGCTCAAGGCTGTACATGTGTAATTATAGAGCGGAATAATGAGAGCGGTAGTTCCAGCGGCGATCCGGATCCCGATACCCTTGGTGACGGTTATACGGTATTTTGGTCAGTGAACGGCACAATTCAATCCACTACTTCGGTTGAGGAAATGGGAATGATCAATGAGCTTCCAGAAACTCCGACAATCTGTGACGGTTACGGCTATATGTTTGCCGGTTGGTCAGACACGCCCATCAGCGGTTCGCAAGAATGGGAACCGTCCCCGCTGTACACTAATGCGTATGAGTTCCCCAGTGTGTCACAAGATGTAACGTACTATGCCGTGTTCCGGTCAGACGCTACAGCAGGTGGAGGAACCTACGAAATGACGGATGTGCTGACGCGGGATATGACGGGTGTGGCAAGCGGATCGACAAACTATACCGACTGGTCGGGCATTATGGCAAGCTCCAGCGCGATGTATGCAGGTAATTCCGCCGGCGGAAACGATGCTATCCAGTTGCGCTCGAGTGGTAACAACTCAGGTATTATCACTACGGCAAGCGGCGGTACGGTAACCATGGTTTCTGTTGAGTGGAGTGAAAAGACTTCAGCCGGTCAAACCCTGAATGTATATGGTTCGTACGCACCATTCTCTTCGGTATCGGACTTATATAGCGGTTCAGGCACGCAGATAGGAACAATAGTAAAAGGTTCGAGCACAGAGTTGCCTGTCTCGGGATATGAGTATATCGGTATGCGTTCCAACAACGGTGCGTTGTATTTGAGCAGTATATCTATCACTTGGGGCACTCCTGGCGCAGGTGGTACAACAGAGTACGTCACTTCATGCGGCAGTAATCCCGGTGGCGATGGGGATGTGATAGCAGATGGTTATTTCGGTGACGGTGACGGGCTATACTGGCAGCTGTACGGAAATGGTCAGTTGACCATTGACGGAGTGGGAGATATGCCTGATTTCTCCGATGAAAACATGCAGCCGTGGGCAAACTTCCGCGATCAGATATATGATGTCAACTTCAATGCACAGACTACAAAGGTAGGCAACTATGCTTTTGCCCAATGCTCGAACTTGAACACGGTTACGTTGTCATCTTCAACCAACCAGATAGGAGATTTTGCATTTAGTGAATGTCCGTCGCTCACGCGCATCACGGTACCTGCCAATGAAGTGATTTCGGCATCTGAACTTGCTTTTGGGTACTCGTTTGACCGTGAGAAGATGACTATAGAAGTGCCGGAATCAATGGTTGATGCTTATAAAGGTGCCATGTTCTGGTACGAGTTTAATATAGTAGCCATGGGCGGAAATGAAGGTGGCACCGTTGAAGATGATATAGTTGACGGTTTGGTAGAAGGAGATATCAGATGGTCATTCAAACGAGCAACTGGTTTGCTGAGTATCTATGGCTTCGGAGCAATGCCGGATTGGATACAATCGATGGCACCATGGGGCGATTATGTGGATGCTATTCAAGAGGTTGAGGTCTGCTATGGCATAACGTACGTGTGCAATGGAGCATTTGCCAACAGCCTGAACATCACGAAGGTAACTACAGCAGCATCTGTTGATTCCATTGGAGAAAACATCTTTACGGGTAACAACTCGCCTATTCAGTTCTATGTGCAGAACATGACACCTCCAGGCATTACGTCGAATACGTTTGCCAATATTAATGGTTGCGTATATGCCTATTGCTACGAGAGCGCTTTCACAGCTTATGATAACAACCCATTGTGGAATGATAAAGTTTGCCTCGGGTTTGACACTGATCCGGAAGATCCGAATCTTCGCGAATACCAGTTGCAGATGATATATATCAACAACATAGCCCTTGCCGACTTCAATCCTGATCTGTATAATTATAACATCACATTGTCTTCCGAGGCGAATACCCCGCTTGTAACATACAAACCGGGTTACACGAGCCAGAGTATTACAGTAGAACAGGCATCTTCTCCTGGAGGCAAGGCATATATCCATGTCAACGGGTCGGCTACCTACTCGCTGTACTTCGCTGTTGATGGCGGCGGCAGCCAGCAGGGAGATGAAGTAGTTACGTATGAGTTGGACTCCACTTGGCGGTTCATTATGCTGCCAACGCTATTTGGTTTGACGGATGACGATGTAACAACAAGCGATGAGGTCGAATGGGCAACATATAGCGGTATGCAACGTGCATTAGGGCGGTCTGGTTGGGCTAAAGTGCTCAGTTCGGCTACGGCTAACGGAGGTGTGGCATATATCGTACGCGCAAAGAACGGTTCAGCCACATTGAATATGAATGTGCCCGCATCGGCAAGTAGTAGCGGGACAAGTATAGCACTGACGTTGGAGAAATTCGCTGCGTCCCATCAGGAGAATGCCAACTGGAACTTCATTGGAAACCCGTACAACGTCAGATATAATATCGCCGGTTTCGCAGCAATGGGAATAACCTCGCCTATCACCGTTTGGAACGGAACGGGCTATTCGACCTACACGCCGGGTATTGATGAGTACATCTTGCAACCGTTTGAGCCTTTCTTTATCCAAATACCTGATGACGGTAGTGTCAATGAACTGATGTTATCTCCGGAGTATTTTGAGGGTGGCAACGGCAGCAATCCTATTGGTGGTGATGGCGTTGTTGATGCGTATGGTGCATTGCCTGGATACTTCTCGGTAGGCGAGGGCGTACAAGTGCAGTTCTCGAGAGGCAATCTGCAATATAATGCATCAAAAGCTGAATGGCAGTTTGCTGATCAGCAATACGACTATATAGGCGAGGATAATGCCAATATATCAGAATCCTACGAAGGCTGGATAGATTTGTTCGGTTGGGGAACGGGAAATAATCCGACAAATACAAGTACAAATAATGAAGATTATCCGGAATTTTATGATTGGGGAAATAATCCCATCAGTAATGGTGGATATATAGAAAGTATGTGGCGCACGCTGACAAGTGAAGAATGGAGGTATATGTTTGAGTCCCGCACAAATGCTTCCAATTTATATGGAGCTGCCACAGTTAATGGCATAAACGGTATAGTAATTCTTCCAGACGGTTGGAGTGATATCCCAGACATATTTACATTTAATCCGGGTAGTGGAGCTTATTCGCAAAACACCTACACCTATGAGGAGTGGAGTAAGATGGAATCTGCAGGTGCCGTCTTTTTGCCTGCAGCTGGTAGCCGTGAGGGCAATGCTGTGAGCAGTGTGGGAACTGGTGGTAGTTATTGGTCAGCTACATATTACGGCTCGGGCTATGCCCATGATATCGGTTTCACTTCAAGTTATTTTGGCTCGCAGGATCACATCTTATGCAGTTATGGTCGATCTGTTCGCCTTGTTAAGTAAGGTGAAATATAGCGCTCTCCGCTTTTAGGAGATCTTCCGGGGTATCGATGCCGATGGTGGCATGATGGGTGACGGCTACGCGAATTGTGTAGCCGTTTTCCAGCCAACGCAGTTGTTCGAGGCTTTCTGCCAACTCAAGGGGAGTAGGGGATAAGGAGGCTATGGTTTGTAAAATAGTCGCACGATAGGCGTACATGCCTACGTGGCGATAGAAGGTATGATGCGTGAGCCACTGCTCTTGCGGCACGTTACGCAGATAAGGGATAATACTACGAGAGAAGAGAAGCGCACGCATGTCTTTGTCGAACACTACTTTGGGCGTATTCGGGTTTTGCAAATCTTCCCACGAATCGCTTTGGCTATACCGTCTTGCCAGCGTGGCGATGTCGGTATGCTGATTCTCAAAACAACGGCACAAGTCGCTTACCTGATCCGGATGCACAAACGGTTCGTCGCCTTGTATATTCACAACAACAAGATTCTCTGCATCTACTTCGGGATGTTGTTTGAGCCAACTGTTCATGGCTTCGAGGCAACGGTCTGTACCGCACTTGTGATCAGCGCGTGTCATCATTGCGTTACCGCCAAAATCATGTACGGTATCAAGAATACGCTCATCGTCAGTGGCAACAATCACATCCGTGAGAGCCGTACATTGAGCGACATGCTGATATACATGTTGGATGACCGGCTTGCCGGCAAGCATAGCCAAAGGCTTACCAGGCAGACGGGTTGAAGCATAGCGTGCGGGAATGATAGCAATGTATTTCATACTTCTTCTGACTTGTCCGGATGCTCCACTAAACTAAGCAGATGTATAGCTCCGGCAATGGTTTTTACATTTTGTATCGTTATATACCGCTTGTGCGGAATTGTTTTGAGTTCTTCCTCTGTCAATCCTTTTGTTCGTACCGGCTCGTCATGGAACATGCACCTCTGCGGTCGGCTTACGGCGTATTGGATAAGATTTGCGAAGGCTGCACTTTGGTAATATGCATCATTGTTCTGCGGCAGATATAGCGCCATCCGTTCACCTTTGAGCAAGATCTTCTCTATGCCTAACCGGCAGCAAATCCAGCGTAAGTGAACAACATTAAGCAGTTCGCGTGCTTGTTCAGGAAGCGGGCCGAAGCGGTCGATTAAACGTTTCTCGTACGCATGGAGTTCTTGCTCGTCACGTAAGGAGTCGAGTTCGCGGTAAAGGGTGATGCGCTCACTGATATTCTCAATATAATCGGGTGGAAAGTTCACCTGCAGATCGCACTCAAACTGCGCGTCTTCGACCCATCTACGGGCTGAACTTTGGTCATTGGCTGTTGGCTCTTGGCTGTTAGCCGATTCATCACTCTCGTCCGATGTTAGATGCATCTCATCTTTCAGTTCCTCAACGGCCTCGTTCAAGATGCGTTGGTAGGTTTCGTAGCCGAGGTCGGCAATGAAGCCAGACTGCTCGGCGCCCAACATATTTCCGGCTCCGCGAATGTCCAGATCCTGCATAGCCAAATGGAAGCCCGAGCCAAGTTCGGCAAATGTCGTGATGGCATCCAGACGTCGGCGTGCTTCGGGTGTGAGCAGTTCGCGATCGGGAGTAATAAGGTAGCAATATGCTTTGCGATTGCTTCGTCCTACACGACCGCGCAGTTGGTGCAGATCCGCCAAACCGTAGTTTTGCGCCGAGAAGATAAACATCGTATTGACGTTCGGTATGTCTATGCCGGACTCGATAATCGTCGTGGATATAAGGATATCGTAATCGTAGTTGATGAAGTCCTCCAACCGTTGTGCCACTTCATCGGCGGGCATTTGTCCGTGAGCAATGACAATTCTTGCCTCCGGACACAGACGATGAATACGGTGCTCAATGCGTTCGAGCATATCTATACGATTGCAGACGACGAACACTTGTCCGTTACGTGACATCTCTATGTCAATAGCCTCTTTGATGATATCCTCGTCATCCAACGTAATTGACTCGGTTATGACAGGGAAACGATTCGGAGGAGGAGTAGTCATTACGCTCAAATCACGTGCTCCGAGCAGCGAAAACTGCAAGGTTCGGGGAATAGGTGTAGCCGTGAGTGTAAGCACGTCGATGTTTGTCCTGAGACTCTTGAGTTTTTCCTTGACAGCCACACCGAACTTCTGTTCTTCATCAATGATGAGCAAACCGAGATCGTGCCACTTGACTGTTTTGCCGATAAGTTTGTGCGTGCCGATAAGTATATCAATCTTTCCGGCAGCCAGTTGCTCCAGAATCTCCTTGACTTCTTTGGGCGTTTTGGCACGGCTCAGGTATTCAACCTTGACGGGGAAGTTGCGGAATCGCTCCGTGAACGTCGTGTAATGCTGTAAAGCCAAGACTGTAGTCGGCACCAATACAGCCACTTGCTTGCCATCGGTAGCGACTTTGAAGGCAGCCCGCATGGCAATCTCCGTCTTGCCGAATCCTACATCGCCACAAATGAGTCGATCCATAGGCTGCGGGCTCTCCAGATCATGTTTGACATCAAGCGTGGCTTTTGCCTGATCGGGTGTGTCTTCATAGATGAAAGATGCCTCAAGTTCCTGCTGCATGTAACCATCTTGGGTATAAGCAAAGCCTTTCTGCTGTTTGCGTGTGGCGTATAGGCGGATGAGATCACGGGCAATCTCCTTCACTTTGTCTTTCGTACGCTCCTTGAGTCGTTCCCATGCTCCCGATCCAACGCGTGAAACAGTTGGTGCTGTTCCTTCTTTGCCTTTGTACTTGCTTATGCGATGCAGGTTGTGAATGCTGACGAATATGGTATCTCCGTCGCGGTAGATGAGTTTGATCATCTCCTGCGGTTTGCCGTTGACGCCGGTGATTACCAAGCCACCGAACTTTCCGATTCCGTGATCCGAATGTACGACATAATCGCCGACCTGCAATTGGTTGAGCTCTTTGAGCGTCATCACCGCTTTGCCCCGGCGAGCGTTATCCGAGGTGAGAGTCACACGATGGTAACGCTCGAAGATCTGATGATCGGTATAGCAAGCAATCTTGTGTGCATGATCCACCCATCCGCTATGTAGCGTGTGATCCACCGGAGTAAACAATTCTGCACGTTGCTCTTGTTCATCCGGCAAGTGGTCATCATCCTTGTTTGTTGGTATTGCTGCCATGATAGCAGACAGACGGTCGGTCTGTTTCTTGTAGTCAGACAGGATATAGATGGTGTAGCCCATTGACAAGCGTTCTGTTACATCCTGCATCAGCAGTTCAAACTGCTTATGGAATAGCGGTTGTGGCAACGTGTCGAACGCAATGCGCGAGTAGGTATCGAACGAGCACTTGGCGCCTATCTCAATGGTTTCACTCCATGGCACATCTTTACCACTTTCGTACAAGGCGGCATGCAGTGGTGTAAGATGAATGTTGTTTCCTATATATAATGTATTATCAGGCAAGTATGCAGTCAAGTTAACCAAATCTTCAGTCTCGTCGGTGCGCACAACAGCCACCTCATCCACACGTTTGTCAGAGAGTTGCGTCTCGATGTCAAACGTACGGATAGAGTCAATCTCATCACCAAAGAAATCTAAGCGGAACGGATTTTCGCATGCATAACTGTAGATATCCACTATACCTCCTCGTATAGCGAACTGTCCGGGTTCATACACAAAGTCCACACGTATAAATCCCAGGTCGAGTAGTTTTTGCGAAAGTGCAACGGTAGAGATCTCGTCACCGGTATGCAGTTTGACACTGCTTTGCCTGAAAATATCCGGTGCTGACGACAGCTCGCTCAATGCTTCGGGGTATGTGACTATGGCGATATTCCTTCCTGTCTGCACCAGCGCGCTTAGTGTTTGTGTGCGTTGGATAGCCATCGACTCATCAATCGAGGACTGACGGCGTCGGTGGGAATGCGGGAAGAAAAGCAGCGTGTTTTCGGCGACATTAGCCCCCAGTGTACGCATGTCAGCATAGAGGTATTGCGCCTCATCAACGTTGTCGCATACAATGAGATGTACGGGATGAGTCTTGTCCTGCTCACGTATGGCAGACAGTACGACTGAGCGCAAACTCGCGTGCAAGCCCGTGAGTAACAGATGACCGGTAGTGCGCTGCTGCAATTGCCGTACGATGGCTGCAATCTCGCTATTGCCGTCAATCAACAGTTGCCTGAGTTCGTCTATAGTCATCGTTATTCGGGTATCTGTATCTTCATCGATTGCTTACCCTTATTATTCTCAAAGATAAGCCAATAAACACCTTTCTGCATAGGGAATGTTTGTGTGCCGGTCAATAGCTGGTCGATGAACGTTGAACCGTCGGGAGTGATGACACGCATCGTGGTCGGTTGTGCTATGTGGTGCATAACCAGCGCGTGCGGTTCAATATGCATTCCTAACTTCAAATCCACTATCGCGAAATCCATATCTCCTTCGGAAGAGTGGGATGGATTCCAGCCATCCGTTCCGCGAGTATATATATATGGAGAAACATCAAAACTGTTAAACACTGGATCTTCAGGAACGAACGCTAATGCAGGATCTTTCTCCATGGATTTGAGAGCCAAGTCGAATTGCGTGTTAACAAATACCACTTCGCCATAATGATCCTTGGGTTTGACCAGATGGCAAGGCTCGGAATATTTCTCGCTGACCATCTCCTTCTTAGGCTCTGCCGAACGGACAAAGCAGTCATAGAACAGGAATCCGCGTAATCCCTCTTGCGTGCGGGCTGCTGCAAGGTAAGATGACGATGTAGTGGGCAACACTTCAAGTGTCGAACGATAACATATCAGAGTCATACCTCCGGAGATGCAATTGTCACTACCCATTATGTGACAATTGTTCATAAACAACCGGCATCCGGCATCACCGTATAATGTGTTCTCTACACCGATCAGACGGCAACCTATGAGTTGAATTCTGTCAGCCATCCCGGCTATAGCGAGTGCTGCAGCCGGACGATGATACATGGCGGCTTGCACATCCGTGGAGTTTTGTAATATAGGTCGGCGCGGCGTCTCTTCGTACTGCGGCACAATCTGGTCATGTGATTCCAAACGTGTAACATACCTGTTGAATGCATTTTCGATGATTAGGTTCTCCAATGAAACGTCCTCAGCCGAGATAACCACAGTGGCATTGTAGTATAGTTCACGTCCACCGGTGTTCTTCACGGCAAGAGATTTGTTTTCTTTGTTGATCTTCAGTGCACTTGCTGAGTGTGTATAACGTTCGGTCATCGAGTAGTAGTTGTACTCATCACCGTAGTATCCTGTGATACGCACGGCCTGATCATGAATATCCAAACCTCCGTTGCTGATGCTTACCGAAGGAATAGCAGCCTGGTTCACGAGAGAGATATTGGGCTGGTTGATGCGCAACATCTCGTCATATTGCCCGGGAGCAATAGCGATGGTAACATGCTGATCAGGAGTGCGTTTCATTCGATTGATGGCACGCAGAGCTTGGCGGATAGATGTGTAACGGCACTTGGCACCAACCTGCAGCGTGTCAGTGTATGGCAGCGAATCGTTGGCTGTGAGCTCACGACGGAAATCCAGACGCTTGCTGACCGGAGATTTCTTCACAACCAGCTGCGCGGTGCGCTGCATCCGGAAACTATCCAGATCCAACACATCAATTGAGTAACTGCCTGAACGCAACTCAATCTCGTCATTGCCGCTAAAGGTATAGACGTATCCGGGTTCATTTACGTTGGTGAACTTGATGGTCGCACCGCTCAGATCAATCTGCGACTGGATGGTAACAGGGTAGGTCGGGCGCTTGGTGAACACCAGTTGGTTGAGGTTGGTGATAGCAGCAACAGTATCCATTACATAGTCGTTCACTCCTTGCGGACGAACCTTATACTGGTTGTTCGGCTCGGTGTAGATTGTGTAGCGGTTGCCGTTCAGCTCGTAGAACGCGTGGAAAGTCGTCGGGTACTTAGGTGTAAGCACGAGCGACAATTTGCGGATCTCACTCTCCGGTAGTCCGATTATCTTGCCTTTGAACTCATTGAGTTCAATATTTCGCGTTTTGATGGTGTAATTCTGCCCGGTGTTCTGGAAATTAATCGAATCTGTCGTTACGAGCATCTTTGTCGGATCACCTTTCAACGCAAGACCATAAACGTAACCTAATGGCAGACGGATATTCTGTTCACCGATATTCAATGTATGTGTGGCGCCGTTCTCACGGTTGATAATCTCCAGCGAACATTGTTTGGGCAATGTTCCTGTGACGTATAGGTCTCCCCATTCAGCCGGATAACGGACTATACGTGCTACCATCAGTTTGTCGTCCATACAAGCCAGACGGTAATGTCCCTGACGTGGTATAGAGAACCAAATAACCTCTGCACCCTGACCACTTATCTGACGGGTCTGTGAGAATTGCATATCTTCCGAACTTAGTCGGTACGTAGCAGGAACACCGGTAGATGCAACGGCATATTCAATGATGTCACCTTCGTAGAACAGTTGTTCAATATATACCTGCGGGTCGGCCGCCATATCCGATGCGAGGTAACCGGTAAAAGTGGCACCATGCTGCTTGTCTTGCAACTCAGCCTCGTCAAAACGTGATAGTTTAGTGTTCGTGGTGCGCAGACGATGTGATCGTATACCATGACCGTTGAACGATATATTCGCGTTCTTTGAGCCCAAGAAGTCTGAGATATACACGTTTGTCGCTCCGGGAACAGCCGTAGGCATCCAGCTGTTAATCTCACCTGAGGTCAACATGTTCTCGAATCTTGTACGATCAAAACTCACTGCACCGAAATCCCAAATCTGAGGACGTTCAACTTGTCCGAACAGAGTGGTTGAGTATAGCAGAATGATTAGTAATGTGGGTAAATATGTACGCATAACGGTTATATATCGTTGATTGTTTATCTTTATGTTGCATGCAGAGTCATCTCGCATTTCTTGCAATCGAATTGCAGCTCGACAACAGTGCCGTTACTTAATCTCAGGTAGCGGGGTTCTTGCTCCGGTTTTAGCCTTGTCGGCTGTTTGCGGCAGTGCCCCGACTCATACAGGATACAATATTTGCAAGTCATCAGCGGCTCATTGCTGCTGTCATAATCAGATTGTTGAAGAACATCCGCATGGATGGGTTGGACTGTTTCGCGTCTATGGCTTGCATCTTGGACTTCTGCCGCCACAGCTATTATCTCACGGCGCCATGCGTTCAAGGTACTCATCGGAATGAAATATGCCTCATCGGGTACGTTCACTTTGGTAGCTACATAATAACTGTCACCTAACTTCGCAAGTTGTGTACGTTGCGTTTGTTTGGCTTGTTCGCCTTGTGTGGCAATCGTATGCGGATGAGCAAAGGTGCGCGTGACGTGCCATGTGTCGTTGTTATTGCTAATTGTCAGGCTGAATCCCTCAGATACCACAGCAAGCGTTAGCGTTACAGGAATGTGACGATGAGCATGTAGTTGTTTCAAGAATGCAGTGTCGGTATTCCGGTAAATCATTGTTCCTGCTGGTACATTCTCTTTGCGAAACGTATTAACCGCTACCGCTGAACCGCTTAATGCGGTAACACTGTTCACCTGAAATCCTTTGTCACCATAACACAGCCCGTCACCGTTATGCAGTATCACACCGGGAAGCAGTTGGATATGTATCGTCCGGTCATGACTGCTTGTGACAATGCCGATCTTCTCTCCGGTTGATTTGGGTGTAGCCCAATTCGCCATACTGTCCGTTCTTCCGTGTAGGAAATACGGCGAGCCGTCACGATGAAAGGTCTTCTCGGGATTGGGCTCGAACTCATGTGTTATACATAGCCGGTTACTATTGTTCAATGCATCCAGTTTCTGCCGGTAGTATGCCACGATATTCGTCACGTAACCGGCATCTTTCAGTCGGCCTTCTATCTTTATTGTGCTTACTCCTGCATCTTGCAATTCGCGCAGATATGCGGAGCGATCCATGTCTTTGAGCGAGAGCACATAACGTTGGTGTAGAGGCTTGCCTTGATCGTCACGCAGTTCTTGTCCGTGAGTATCCAACACATCGTATGCCATCCGGCACATCTGTGCACAGGTACCACGGTTCGCACTTCTGCCCATCAACCGCTCGGACATGAAACATTTACCCGAGTAGCAAACGCACACCGCTCCGTGTACGAAGACTTCCAGTTCTATCGGCTGATCAGGATTGTCCGCCAATGTGGCCTCACGGATAGCACGAATCTGATCGATCGTCAGTTCGCGCGCAAGCACGGCACGGCGAAAACCGGCATGCTGCAACTGTACTACTTGCTCAGGTGTTCTGTTGTCGCATTGTGTGGAAGCGTGCAGTCGGATAGGAGGCAGATCCTCCGTCAGCAGCCGCATATCCTGTATAATCAGCGCATCTACTCCGGCATCGTATAACTGCCACGCCATCTGCGCCGCTTCTCTGCGCTCGTTGTCATCCATGAGCGTATTTACCGTTACAAGTACTTTTACACCGAAACGATGTGCATAACCGGTCAACTGACGTATATCCTCAATACTGTTACCAGCAGCCTGGCGTGCACCGAAACGTGGAGCACCTATATACACAGCATCAGCACCTGCCATGATAGCGGCACATGCTACTTCTATGTTCTTTGCCGGTGCAAGTAACTCCATTTTCGTCTTTATTCTTTCAGTGTAACGGTCTTTTATCTTTCAGGGAAACGGTCTCTTATCGCTTTCGCCCACGCATACATCACAATTCCTGCTGTAACGCTTACGTTCAGCGAATGTTTCGTCCCATACTGCGGCAGTTCGATACAGCCGTCACATAATGCCAGTACCTCATCTGCCACGCCAAACACCTCATGACCTAACACCAGTGCCACACCTTGGGGTAGGGTGCATTGGTTGTATATATCAATGGCATGCTCAAGAGTCACGGCAGTGTGTGCCAATTCGACAGCATAAACCATATACCCCTTTTTATGCAGTAAATCGATAGCATCTGTTGTACGCTCATAACAAGTGTAACTAACCGTCTGTTCTGCGCCCAATGCGGTCTTATGGATCTCGGTATTAGGTGGACATGATGTGATGCCGCACAAGCATAGCCCTTCAATACAGAAAGCATCCGCAGTGCGGAACACTGCACCAACATTGTGCTGACTACGCACATTGTCAAGCACTACTACCAATGGCACTTTCTTCGTCTCGCGAAACGCTTCAGGTGTCAAGCGGTGCATCTCCTGTATGTTCTTCTTTGTACTTTCCGACATACACTATCAAATAATATCGCATTCATTGTTTATTAGCCCTTTCGGAAGACGAACGGTGAGCACTTTCGCCTGTTCGTCCGCTTCGGCAACAAAATCCTCGTACAAAGGCAATAATATGCCGTTATCCAATTGCACCAATGTGTTCATCGTAGAGGTGTCGATGGCTGTGATTGTGCCTAATACGCCATGCTCTGTATCACAAAGGGTATATCCTGTTAACGAACCGAAATCAGTTGCAATACCTATATTTTCCGGAAGATCGGAACGTAGCATGTATGCCTCTGTACCTACATAACGCAAAGCATGTTGCTCGGAATTGACGCCCTGCAGGGTTAGCAGCACATCTTCACTTCCCTTTGTGCGCCAATCTGTCACGCGAAAAGGCACGTAGATGGAGTTCACGTTCAAGATGATAAATGTCGCATCGTTGTCTTCCCAACAGGTATTCAGCATCCTGCATTGCAACTCGCCCTTTGTACCATGCGTGCGCTGAATGCGACCGATATGCACTATTTCATGCTCGCTTATCACTATGCGTAAATTACATTGTATTCGTTGTTATTGTGGCAAGGTGACGAGCAACTTACCCGTCGCAGTATTGTAGTTGGCTCTGTATATGCGTAGCGTTTCATGAGCAATACCGTTAATTGGAGCAGCCGTACCCGATGCCAAGTCATATTTCTCTCCGCATATCGGACATACGGCAAACATTCCGTCCACAACACAAGGTTTGTCGCGTCTTAGGCAGTTCGGACAACATAGATCGTATGCAGCGTAAGGATGCCAACCGTCGATATATACTATAGTACCGGCATATCCGTATGCATCCATAACTGTCAGAGGTTGAGTGATCCCGTTCAGATGAATACCTCCGGCATCGGCTATGAGGTATGTTCCCACATTCTCCGGTACGAAATGGATATACATTCCTACATGCGTATCTATCTCCAAAAGCACAGGGTGAGTAGGTACTGAACTGCGGTAGTTTATTCCTTCACACCCTGTCAGCAGCATAGCTGCACACACAAGCATTATGTAGAAACAGTTACGCATAACTTATTGCATAGCCTTAAGATGTACCTCATAGATGAGGGTGGAATAGGGAGGAATATATCCGAAATACCCTTCCGTGCCGGTGCCATCCGAACCATAGCCTAAACTGTGAGGGATATACAGCACAAAGTCATCATGCACGTGCATCTTTTGCAATCCTTCGGAGAATCCGGGTACGGTTTGTTGTAACAGAAATATGGCATCGGTACTTTCCTGCAACAACTGTCCTTTGTTATATACGTAATCTTTCCCGCTATAACTGCTGATGAGGTAAAGCTTGTAATCGACTACTACAGTGCTGTTGTAGTTTGGTCGGCTCTCTGTGGGATTAGGGCTTGGGTTGAGCTGTTTGTACTGCAATCCCGTTGTGGTGGTTACTACACCGGGCTGTGTTTTGTTATATTCCAACCACGACTCGTTCAGGGATTTCCAATCCAGATAATTGTTCTGCTTGCAACCTGTCAGCGCAAGCAACAATACCAATGTATATCCAATTCGTTTCATCATAATAAACTTTCAACTTCGTTAAACGATAAACTCTCAACTTACTGAGCCAGCCAAAGCTCCGGATTCAGCAGTGTTCTGTCTTCCCATACTTGGAACTGCAACTCTGTCTTGTTATCATCATCGGGGTTAGATGCAATCTTACCGATATTCTGCTTGGCTTTTACTTTGTCACCGGGTTTGACTGCCGGAGTCTGAATACCTGTATAGACCGTACGGTAGTTACCGTGTTGCACGATAATGGCGTATGTAGATCCCATGACCATACACGTTGTCACTTCGCCTTCATATACGACACGCGCATTGCTTCCTGCTGTAGTTTGGATATAAACGCCTTTGTTGTTGATTGTTACATTCTCATATACAGGATGCTGGTGCTTGCCGTAGTGTCCGCTGATGAAACCTTTCTCCACAGGCCACGGCAACCGGCCTTTGTTTGCTGCAAATCCTCCGGCAATGAGTTCCTGCTCCTTGGTGAGTTGCTGCTTGCGGTCAACCTGCTTGGCAATGGCTTTCTCGATCTGTTTGTTCAACTCGTCGATCTTCTTCTGTTGCTGTTTTTGCTTGGCTGTCAGTTCCTTCTCTTTCTTCTTGAGATCCTGCAACATGGCTTTCTGCTTGCGCTCGTTACGGGCAAGCTGGTCTCGTTCGCGTTGTTGTGTCTTGAGTGCATTGTCTTTTTCCTTGCGGTTGTCTTGTATGAGGTTTGACTGGATTTGTATGTCAGCCTTGATATTCTCTATACGCTCGACTTGCTCCTGTCTGTAGGCTGCAAATTCGCGCATATATCGGATGCGTCGGAAGAGTTGGTTGAAGTCCTTGGCGGATAGCAGGAACAACAGCGGCGATTGCTGCATGTCGGCGTAGTGCGTCAACTGCACCAGGTTGGCATAATCCCGCTTGAGCGAATCGAGCTCGGCTTCCAGACGCGACTGTTCGTTTTGCAGACGGTTCTGCTCTTTGTCCAATGCCACAAGTTCCTGATTGATGGAGTTAATCAGTTTCTTGCGCGTACGGATATCCTGACCGATAAGGTTCAGTTTGTTCTCTGTAGCCTTCTCATTCTGTTTGGTCTGACTGATCATCTTGCCGGTATTCTCGAGTTCCTCGGCATATTTCTTCTGCTGAGCCTGTAATTCCTTGAGATCTTGGGCACTGATGCATACTGCCGCAAGCAGTAGATACAAGACTATGTGTAATCGTTGCACTCTCATATTCCGATTCAAATATTTCAAATTATCAAATGCCTGATATCAATTGTTGGAGTGACACTTGGCGATAAGTCTCAACGTTCGTCGGTCGCAAATTGACGTTCCCGTCAGTCTGGATAGTGTTGGTGTAAATAACCGCTGACCCGCTCATTCCGGCACGTGTCACTTGCATCGTCAGTTGCGGTTCGTCGCGATGGGCAAGGATATGATTGTCTATCCACGCATCCAGTTCATCCTGTGACATTTCTACTCCCATCTCTGCCAGTTCACTATATGTGAGTCGGGTGTAGCGTCGGTTGAGTTTGTCAATGATGGTCACATTATCCACGTTGGCTTCAATGCGGAGCATCTCTATACCTGCCATCGGCTGAATGCTCAGGGAAATAGCCGTACTACGCTGCCAGCGCAAGGTGGCTGGAGTGGTGATCTGCTTGCCTTGGATCACGACTGTTATTGTCATTCGTGGAATATTCATCGTCTGCACCATCGCTTTCCGCGCTGCTTCTATCGAATCTTGTAGGCGTTGACGTTCCAATGCTTCCGCTTCTGCACGTGCCAATTCTTCTTGTTGCTTTTGAACCAATGCAATCGAATCCTGTTGACGGCGCAACTCGGCTTCTTGCTGCCGGGCTATTTTTTTCTTGTTAGCACATCCCGTTGCGACTATCATCCCCATAGCCAACAGGGCAATAATATACAATCTTCGTTTCATATTCTGTATCGTTGATGGCTTCACAATTTATTCTTTTTGTGTAGCATTTAGTATTTCATTATAATGTTCCTTAATCGTTCCGTCATCAATTGTGGCGTACTCCATAGCTTTCTTAATATAGAATAGTGCCAACTGATTTTGACCTTGCAGGTGGAGAATCCATGCGTATGTATCAAGGTAGGTGGGATTGTTTCCTTCTTTCTGTATAGTGCGTTGACTCATCTTCTCGGCTTTTTTAAGATCGCCGCCACTGATAGCAAGTGTCCAGGCATAGTTGTTGAGCGTACTGATATGATCAGGTGCGAGATTGAGAACCTCATCGTAGGCTGCAAACGCCTTCTCATAGTTCTTTACGTGCCCGAGAATATCGCCGTAAAGCACAAGGATTGTGAGCCGTACGGTCGGTTCTTCGGCGTGCTGCAATGCGCGCTCCAATACAATCAGCGTGGAGTCGTAATCATCACGTTGCCAGCAGCGCATAGCTTTGAAGTATCCCCATTTGGGATCATCGGGCAGAACAGCATAACTCTCGTCAATGAATAGCCCGACTTGCTCATTGGTGATATTCTCGTCATCACGCATCAGGTCGGCTATCTGCTCACGCAGTTTATTGTCCGTAGGGTTCATTGTCAACATCGTGCGACCGATCTCAAGAGCAGCACCTTTGTTGCCTTGCTCCAGCTCGTGATCCAGCAGTGCCCGGTATGCTTGTTGCTCGTAGGGATACTGATCACGCAACTCAAGCAGTGCACTCTTCTTCATCCCGGCATCATAACCCAGCCACTCGCAGTTGTTATTCAGCTTTGTCAGTTTCGATGGTAAGGCAACTTCGGCAGAACGAAGTTGCTCGTTGAGTAAAGAGTCACCAGCATGACGGTCGTTGTTCATTCGCGCATCCTGTAGGCGCAGATCTGTACGCATCGCGCGCATCCTTGCATCATTGGGATTCTGCTCCAGATAGTTGTCAAGCACCAGCAGAGCTTTCTCTTTGTCACCGGATTCGTTGAGAATCTCAAAGCGTGTGATAACCGAATACACCGTTGGCTCTCCGGTCAGTTTATCCACCTTGTCACGAATAGCAAGTGCTTGTTTGTACTTATGCTCATGACGGAGAATCTGCTCGTGCAACTCCAGGACATCAAGGTCTTTCGGTTGCCGTTTCTCCATATCGGCAATCACCTTCAGCGCTACGCTGCGTAGCCCGTTTTCGTAAGCGGCAACCGCATATCTGTACCAGTAGTCGTCAGCAGACCCTTCGTATGCACGACGGAGTAGGGGCAACGCTGCTTTTGCTCCGTACAAACTCTGCATGTACGAACCTCTCAACGAACTCACCGTTGGATTCAATGAGTCAATCGAGTGGCATAACTCCAGCAGAAAGAATGCTTCTGCATGATTTTTCCGTTCCGCGGCATCCAATGCTGCGTACAAGTAGTAATCCAGTCGCATCTGCTCCTGCTCGGTTATCGTAGCGGGGTGCTTTGTCTTGGCATCGCTTTTACCCGACATAGTACCGCTCACTACGAACAGTACTGACAATAATACTATGATTCTTCCGATTTTCAACGTTCAATAATTTAGAATCTCTTTTGCGCAAGGATATAGATTGAATCCTCTTTGACACGTACATTTACACAACAATCAGCATCATATTCCTCGCTGTCGGCAATCACCTTGCCGGAATATGCGCATTCAAATGCTTTTCCCTCTTCTTTCATCTCCGGACTTTCGGCACGCGACATCTCTATCTTCCCGTCTTGGATACTGGTCTTGACGCCTTGTGCGCAATTAACGAACCGAGTATCACCTGCTGCCACACTTGTCATCGCGGTGAACGGTTTCATATCGTCAATCGTCACCTCGATACTGTCGCACAGCACCGGTTCGCAATGGTTGAGCCACGTGATAGTAGCGTTACCGCGGAGAGGTATACCCAAGTGACGAGCAAGGGTATTGGTAAGTCCCATAGGAATAATACCAAGAGCAGAATGACTTCCGGCTATACCTTCCGCCACCTCACGCACCGTGCCGTCACCGCCTACGGCTACCACGGCATCAAAGCCCATGGTGGCATATTGCTTGGCGAGAGCCAAAGCGTGACCTACATGTTCTGTGAACACCATATTCTCCAGCCACTGACTCTTGTCCAGTAACTCATTGATTACCTTAGGCAGACGACGTTTGTTCTGCGTTCCCGACATCGGGTTGATGATAAATGCTATATTCTTCATAATTGTCTGATACGTTTGCTTTAGCAAACACTTTGCCAAAAATCGTACAAAGTTACAAAAAAAATCTCACATTTGCAAATTTTTTCTATGCTTTGTGAGATTTTTTTTTAATTATGCATATTTCGTAGGGTTTACACCTCAAATATGCTTCTTTATTTTTTCTGTTTGCCGGTGTCGGTTTTGATTAGAGCACGGGGCTTTTGCTCAAGTAGAGGTGTTGCCAGATGGTCAAATTCCTCTTCAAACTCCCAGTTTGCCCGTAACGTGAGTTTCTTCGGGAAATAATATACCGGTTCCGGCTGACGCTTGAGTTGCCAGTCACCTGTCGTCCACTCACCGTTGCCGTCAAGGTCAATGTACATTCTTACATAGAAGCTCTTTGCTTCCAAATATTGGAATTTCGCCCCTTCAGCTTTAGCCGGTAGTTCACGCAGCACTTGATCCTTTTCGTTCAGCACCTGTATGCGTGCCCGCGCATCGTGATGCGCAAGACGGATAGTCAGAGTAGAGTATTCATTCTCGGAGCGCAACTTGTACTCCGCCTTGAACCTGTTGTTGGGTGCCCCATACACATCGTGCATCGCACCGGAATCGATACGTAGCGTGTAACTGTGCTCGGGCTTCAATGTCGCATGCAGTACGAATCGCAGTCCAACCGAATCCAACGGCTCCATCGTGAATGGTACGGGTTGCATCAACGTGTCAATCTTCTCAAGCAGATGGATGCTGTCAACAGCATAATCCTTAATCGGCGTGCCGGCAAACCATTCGGCTTCTCGGTATATATCGAACTTTGTGGATGCGTTGCTACGAAGTTCAATCTTGCGGTTAGCATCTTTACGTTGCTTGGCTTCAAGGGCTTTCTGCGACATCCGAGGATGACGATAGATGGCATGTACCGTGTCGGTTGTATCCACTAACTGAAACAGCGAATCCGACATCTTGTATGTCATCAGAAACGACAAAGTGTCCATTCTGATTGCCGATGAATCCGTCAGCCAATATACGAGTGTATCCTTGGTCGGGTTGGCATCACAAATAACATATTGCGTAAAATCCACCCACGCTGAGTCACGTTGTGTGCTGTCCGGCTGCAGAATGGTGATCCGGGGCAACTCATCTTGCGGAGCTGAGAACAATAATGTAAAGAAGTGCTGCTCCTTATCCCTCAACGCACGGACGAAATAATGGCGTCTTTTGTTTTCAGTAAACAGCTTAAGCACAATCGTATCTGGCACATGATACCACATGGTATCCAACCTGTTTGTTAGCGAGTCAACCGCTACGCTGTCAAATGCCAGCGAGGGCGAAAACACCTCATCAGTGTACGCCAACGCTTCGGAAGTCTGATACAGATAGTCCTTGCTCACATCGCGCAATGCGTAAATACGGTAGTTGCCGCCACGCATATTCAGCACGCCGAAATGTCCTGTGCTGTCCGTCTTGGCTATACGCGTGAACGGGATTGTGGCAAACGCACTGTCATGTAAGTTCTCCTGAACACCGACCACAACACCTTGTACGGGATTCAGATCAGCTGCATTGATCACCCTGCCGAACATCGCCAAGGTGTCAATATGCTCGCCGGTGGCAAACGAGAACGAGTAATTGCCCAAGGGTGTCTTCTCGTTGTTGTCGCATATAGCACGTCCGAAATCAATAGTATAGGTCGTGCTGTCGCGCAGTGGCTCTTCAAAGGTTACCATCACTTTTTTGCCCACTGCTTTGACGACCGGAGGTTGCTGTTGTGGTGGCGAGATAAGTACGTTATCCGCCACATTGTCGAGTTGCACGTACTCGTCGAACTGTAGCACTATACTCTTACCTTTGAAGTTACACGTGCCGTTCACTGGTGTCTCTTTGAGCAGGGTAGGAGGTATACTGTCCTTCGGACCTCCTTGCGGTCCCTGACCACGGTTTGCACAACCGGACAATAATGCCAGCACTCCGACAATCAGTATATACCATTTAGCACGAATCATCAACTAATTTAACTCTAAACTTTTCAACAACTCTCAACAATCAACTATAAACTCTCAACTTGTCATTGTAACACTTCCATTGCACGTTCCAGATCCTTATCGTGCTTGAGCATGTATTCAATTCGTCCTTTCTGATAGTAATACCGCTCGATAATCTCCGCTTCCAATAGTTCAACCACATCGGCTTTGTGCCTTGCTATAGCCTCGCGGAACGAGGGCTGTAACTGTGGCTCAAACGCCTTTAGCTGTGCGATGATTGTAGAATCGAGATCTTCGTGTTGAGCCATCTCAAGCATCTCTTCGAAGTATTTGCTCGTCTCGGTCTCATACACGAACTTCTCCTCATCAAGAAATGCGCAGAAATCCTCGATGTCTTCGTCGGTGAGTGCAAACTCTTTTACCGATGCTATCGTCGGATGTGTTGCGCGATATCGCGTTGCATAATCGAAGAACAATTGCTTGCTGTATAGCGTGTAACTGATGTCCACCTTACGTGTTGAATCACTCATCACAATATCCGGCAAAATGCCACCTGTAGTATCTTTCTCAGCCTTGCCTTGGTGCTTGCTGTAGTCAATAGCCTGAATGCATCGTCCCGAAGGGAGATAATACCTCGCCGTGGTGAGCTTGATATACCCGTCGTAAGCAATCTGTCGTACGCTCTGCACCAATCCCTTGCCAAACGTTCGCTCACCTATGAGCGTGGCGCGTTTCATGTCTTGCATACTACCGGCTACAATCTCCGATGCCGACGCACTGTTCTTGTTCACCAGCAACACTACCGGCATATCCGGATAAGCTGCATCCTGTGTCGTGCAATAGATGCGTTCGGATTGTTTGGTTCTGCCTCGGGTGGATACTACCGTCTTGCCTTTCTCCACAAACAGATTGACAATCTTCACCGCTTCGTCAATGATACCGCCACCATTCTCACGCAGGTCGAAAACAAGCGATTGAGCACCATGCTCCTTTACCAACTCATCCAGTACACGACGCACGTCGTCAGCAGAATTTTCGGTAAACTCGTTGAATGATATATACGCTACCTTGGCATTGATCATTCCGTAGTAACTGACTGCCGGTAACTTGATCTCCTCACGCTCCACAGTGAACTCCAATGGTTCGGCAATACCATATCGCTGCACTTTTACAGTCAGCGTCGTGTGAGGTATGCCGCGTAACATGTCGCTCACTTCCGAAACCGTTTTGTTGGCCATCTTCTTGCCGTCAATCTCTATGATCCTGTCTCCGGCAAGCAATCCCGCTTTCTGTGCAGGTTTGCCTTCGTACGGCTCGGAGATGATAACGTATTTATCACCTTTCTTCTTGTCTTTCTTCGCAGCCTTCGTGCTGTCAGTTTTCTCCTCACGCTGCTGGATGATTGCACCTACACCGCCGTACTTACCGGTAGTCATCATCTTCAGTTCTCTGTCCTTATCCTTGGGGTAATACACCGTATAGGGATCGACCTGCCGGAGCATCTGGTTGATGGCCGTCTCGGTCATCTTTTCGTAGGGTAGAGTATCCACATAACTCATATCCAGCTGACGAAGAACGTCGTTAAACACAACAATCGACTGTTCGCTCCGCGCCGACTTACTCTGCGCAAAAACGCCGATGGTTCCGTACAGAGCAACTGCTAAAATAAATAATATCCGTTTCATATCTGATTTCTGATATCTGATTTCTGACTTTTGATTACTTTGCTATAAGTGACGATACATCTGCTCCATGTTTCTTCAGATCTCGTACAAGCGATGAACTGACATATCCGAGTTCCGGTCTTGTAAACAATACCACCGTCTCTATCCCTGCCAATGCACGGTTGGCATCGGCCATCTGACGTTCGTACTCGAAATCAACAATCGAACGAACACCTCTAAGCAACGCACAGGCTCCGATCTGCTTGGCATAATCCACTGTCAGCGTGTGATACACTTCTACGCGTACACGCGCATCATCCTTATAGATATCGCGGATGGTTTGCACACATACATCAATATCTACTGACGGCTTATCCTGATTGTCACCGATAGCTATCACCACCTCATCAAACAACGCCAGACCGCGTTCCACTATATCCGCGTGACCGATAGTAAACGGATTAAAACTTCCCGCAAATAACGCTCGTCTCATAAATCTTCAAATTAGAAATCTTCAAATTTTCAAATCTCCTACTGCCTTATGGTAGTTGATCACCGGCATCTCATACATCTCGTGCATCTTCTGCATCAAGAACGCATCATCCTTCTGTGGCAGATGGATCTTCTCCAATTGCCCTTGCAGATACTGCTCAAACTCCTCGCCCCGTTCATAGATCTCATAAGCCTGATGAATATGCTTGTCAATCAGTGTGCAAACGGCTTGTATCTGCTCGTTGCGTGGAGCCTCACGTAGTTCAGGCAGCTCTTTCAGCAGGGCATCTATCTCGCGGTTGATGGTGGGTGTCAAGCGGTAAATCACACGTCCTTTCTTTCCCTCTATACCAACCTGCATACTGATCAGGTCATCTTTCTTGCTCTTCTTCCAATTGGGATTATCCCGCACCAGTTGCATCTCACGGGCTTTCAGATAATCGCAGGGATCATACTCATAGTTGATGGAAACAGGACAAATGTTCAGCAACTTAACCGCCTCAAAGAAGTCCTCACTACCTAGAGTCAGCATCTTCAGCACAGCCGGTTGTGTCACATCGTTGCCGTCCTTGGCTCGACCTTGACGCTGTGCCAACCAGATGGATTTGCCCCTCTTGCGTAGCCCCAATAGATACTCCGACAACAACTGCGATTGCACAAGTTGCTCACGCGGAGGTACATTACGAATCACAACAAAGCACCTCAGTGATCTAACCAGCGGCTCAATCCACCACTTGCCGAACAGGTTGTTACCAATGCCGATATAAGGACGGATAAAATGCCGTAAACGAAGTCGCCAACTTAGCCATGCTGCATCCATACATATATCGCGATGATTCGTCATAAAGAACGCTCCGTGACGGATGTCTTGCTCTATCTGCTTACGGTCACCCGAATACGACAACTCAACCGAGGTCGTCGTCTTATTGGCATAATGCAGCAGCACAGGAAAGATTGTTACCCAATCCAGTATCACCTGCAACCACTCTAGGCGATAGGCACGTATATGTTTGAATTTGTCCACAATGAAATATTAATTATTCACTATTAACTATTCACTATCAAAGATTTGTCCAACGCCGCACAAGCAGCCTCTCTATAAGCTACCATCAGTCCTCCTGTGCCCAACAGTGTTCCGCCGAAATACCGCACCACAACCACCAGCACATTATCCAGATTCCGTGCATCTATGCTGCGAAGTATTGGCAGACCAGCTGTCCCGTGTGGTTCGCCGTCATCTTTCGTCCGCCACAGGTTCTCGCCAAGCCGGTATGCATAGCATACATGCCGCGCATCGTGGTACTTCTTTTTGTACCAAGCTATGCGTTTCTTTGCTTGCTCCTCGTCGCTTATAGGCTCGGCAAAAGCCAAAAACTTACTGCCCCTGTCCTTGTATATGCCTTCAGCGGCAACGGATATATTGATGCGATCAGCCATGTTATTTCTTCAGCAATGCAAAATTGATAACCTCATCAATATCGCGGACGTAGTGGAATGTCAATCCCTCAACATACATCTCGGGTATCTCCTCCACATCCTTCCTGTTATCCTCACACAGCACGATATCAGTTATGCCCGACCTTTTGGCGGCCAGTATCTTTTCCTTCACACCGCCTATAGGCAGCACTTTGCCTCGCAGTGTCATCTCGCCGGTCATAGCTATCCGCGGACGCACTTTCCGTCGTGTGAACGCACTCACCATAGCCGTAGTCATCGTTATACCTGCCGACGGACCATCCTTGGGTATAGCTCCTTCCGGCACATGCAGATGAACACTCATCGTCTCCAGATCTTTCTGTGCAATGCCGAACTGCTCGGCGTGCGCCTTGATATACCCTAGAGCTATCGTTGCGCTCTCCTTCATCACATCGCCAAGATTTCCCGTCAAGGTCAACGTCGGCGTCTTGCTCTTGCTTAGCGAGGTCTCGATGAACAATATCTCACCGCCCACGCTCGTCCAAGCCAGACCGGTAACCACGCCGTAATAATTGTTGTTCTCCCACATGTCGCGGTTGAAACGAGGCTTACCCAGATACTTCTCCACATCCTCTTTCGTCAGCGAACGATTATATTCTTCCTCCAATGCTATCTTCGTTACCACCTTGCGACAGATAGTCGATATCTGTCTCTCCAGACTACGCACACCCGATTCGCGGGTATAATGGTCAATAATATCGCCCATCACATGTTTGCTGATCTTTAGATCTGTGGCTTTCAGACCGTTGTTCTTCAAGCACTTCGGCACAAGATGCCGCTTGGCTATCTCCTCTTTCTCTTCTTGCAGATAACCCGTCATCTCAATCAGCTCCATACGGTCGAGTAGGGGTCTCGGTATCGACTCCAGCGAGTTGGCAGTTGCCACAAACAGCACCTTGCTCAAATCATAATCTACATCCAGATAATTGTCATGGAACGTGCTGTTCTGTTCGGGGTCAAGTACCTCCAATAGCGCACTTGTCGGATCGCCTTTGTAATCCACACCGATCTTGTCTATCTCATCCAGCACAAACACAGGATTGCTGCTTTGCACCTTCTTAATATTACTGATGATCCGTCCGGGCATCGCACCGATATACGTTCTGCGGTGTCCGCGGATCTCCGCTTCGTCATGCAATCCGCCCAGCGAAACACGCGCATATTTTCTGCCAAGTGCCGTAGCGATACTCTTGCCTAAACTCGTTTTCCCGACTCCCGGAGGACCGTACAGGCATAGGATAGGGGCTTTTGTCTCTTTGCTCTTGGCGGCTTGCGTCTGTTTGAGAACTGCCAGATATTCGATGATACGCTCCTTGACCTTCTCCATGCCGTAATGATCCTTGTCGAGCACATCTTTTGCCTTGCGTATATTGTAGTTATCCTCTGTACAATCGTTCCACGGCAGATCGAGCATCGTCTCCAGATACGTCACATCCATCTGATAGTCAGGCGAGTGATGCGACTCTCGCTCCATCTTCTTTATCATTTCATCAAACGCTGCCTTGGCGTGTGCAGGCCAGTTCTTTTTCTCCGCACGTTCCTTCAACGCCTTAACCCGTTCGTTCTCCGTGTCACCAAGCTCTTTCTGAATAGCCTCCAACTGATGATGCAGGTAATATTCACGCTGCTCCTTGTTAATCTTTACCTCGGCCTTCTCTTGGATATCCGCTTGCGTCTTGACCATCTCCACTTGACGCACAAGGAACTCAAGCAGCATCTCGCCACGCAAACGCATATCATCCACGAGCAGCAGTTTCTGCTTCTCCTCAATGGTCATATTGAAGTTCACGCAGATATAGTTGATCAGGATCTCCGGACTGTTGATGCCACGGAGCATCATCTTCGCTTCTTGGGGTAGGTTAGTGGCTCTGTCAAGGATGAATGTAGCTTGCTCCTTTATCGTCGTTGCCAGTGCTATGAAGTTCTTGTCACGTTTCGAGGGCATTTTTTCCGGTGCGACCTTCACGCGCACCATCCGTTGCGGACGCAGTGCTGTATATTCTTCCATCCAGATGCGTTGCATGCCTTCCAGAATTGCCATCATGCTTCCATCCGGCACATCAAAGATACGCAACACACGTGCTGCCGTGCCGATAGGGTAGATATCCTGCGCTTGTGGTTCCTGAACCTCAGTGTTCTTCTGATTGAATACACCGATAATCAGTTCATCCTTGTACGCCTTTTCCACCAGTTTCATCGACTTCGGACGCGACAACGTCACAGGCAGCAGCACACCGGGAAACAACACCATATTCCTCAGCGGCAATACAGGCAACACATCACCTGTTTTCAAGTTCTGTGATTGCGAACCGTCTTGACCATCCACCAATGGCACAATCTGTTCTTCTTCCTCGCCGTTTTCACCAACCATTGACAAACTCAGCATCAAATCATCAAAATCTTGTCTCATTGTCGTTTATTATTGTCTCTTTGATTATTCTTGTTCGACCTTTTATTAAGTTCTCGGCGCTATTACGCCGAGTTTGTTTCCGTATTTAAATACAAGTTCTCGGCGCTATTACGCCGAGTTTTGTCTGCACACACAAACAAAAGCGTGTTGTACACGCGCACATTTATATTGTAACAAAAATTGTGCCGCATTCTCATACTCTGCCAAATTGTCACGTCATTCGTTTAATTCGCATAATTCGTGAACATATTAATGTTCATTGATTTCTGTTAAATCTGTTTCATCTGTGAGCAACAAATAGGCATCAATGCATAAATACTATTTTACATAACATAAATTAGAGAAATGTACAACTAAGTCGGGGTTATATCGGGGTTAAGTAGTTCTTTTATCAGATTTTTATCAAAATTTTATACAAAATAAATCTACGGCGCGATTTTTGTATAGTAGTTGTTGTCAGCCAAATATTGGCTAACAATAATAACAAATTTCGTGAACAGCAAATCCTACATAGAAATCCGCGGTGCTCGTGAGCACAACCTCAAGAACATCAACGCTCGTATTCCCCGTTACGCGCTGACCGTCATCACCGGTCTGAGCGGCTCCGGCAAATCCTCACTCGCGTTTGACACGATCTACGCTGAGGGACAACGCCGTTACATGGAGACGTTCTCGGCGTACGCACGCTCGTATATCGGCAACATGCAACGTCCTGATGTCGATAAGATCACCGGTCTCTCACCGGTTATCAGTATCGACCAGCGAACCACTGTCCGTAATCCGCGTTCGACGGTTGGCACGATCACGGAAATCTTTGATTTTCTGCGACTTCTGTATGCTCGTGCTGCTGATGCTTACTCTTACGCCACGGGTGAGAAGATGGTTCACTACACCGACGAACAGATTGTTTCGCTCATCTTCGACAACTACGCCAACAAACGCGTCCTTCTCCTCGCTCCTGTTGTTCAGAACCGCAAAGGTCATTACAAGGAACTATTCGAGCAGATTCGTCACAAAGGCTTTATTCAGGCACGTGTGGATGGCGAACTCGTGGAGATCGTCCAAGGCATGAAACTTGATCGGTACAAGAACCATACCATCGAGATTGTCATCGACAAGCTCAAACTCTCTACCGAATATACCGATGACACACAAAAACGTCTGTATCAGTCACTTGACAAAGCGATGCAGCAAGGTAACGGGATGATACTCGTTTGCGAGGCAGACGGCAGTAACCCGCGATTTCTCTCACGCAACCTCATGTGTCCGACTACAGGTATATCCTACCGCGAACCGGCTCCGCACACATTCTCGTTCAACTCGCCGCAAGGCTGGTGTCCGCGATGCAAAGGACTCGGACGCATTAAAGCTTCGGAAATCAACGATATTACACCTGGTAATGATGCCGAACTCAACGACATTGTGCACGATGACAGCGATTGGTACAAACGAATGCTCGAATATATCGATCGCGCCAAGGATGCCGAGGACGACGAACCCAAACAGGAGCAAGACCTTGTCTGCCCTCTGTGTGGCGGCAAACGGCTGAGCAAGGAATCCCTGTCCTACCGTCTGGGTGACTACAATATTGCCGCTCTCTCGGAGATGGATATCAATCAGTTACTTGATTTCATCACGTCCCTGCAAGACCCTGAGCACTCCCCTATCCGACTCACGCAACGCCAAGTCGCTGTTGCCACTCCTATCTTGCGCGAGATAGAGACGCGCTTACGTTTCATGCAACAGGTCGGACTGACCTACCTCTCCCTATCTCGCCCCTCTGACTCGCTCTCCGGTGGTGAGAGCCAGCGTATTCGTCTGGCTACGCAGATCGGCTCCAAACTGGTCAATGTCCTCTACATCCTCGACGAACCGTCTATCGGATTACATCAGCGTGACAACCAGCGGCTCATCAACTCGCTCAAGCAACTGCGCGATATGGGCAATACCGTCATCGTGGTCGAACATGACGAACAGATGATGCGCGAGGCGGATTATATCCTCGACATCGGTCCGCGTGCCGGTCGTCTGGGTGGCGAACTGATCTTTTCCGGTACACCTGCCGAACTCCTTCAAGCCGACACCCTCACCGCCCAATATCTCCGTGGCGAAAAATCCGTCACACCATCTAACAGCGAAGCGCTCAAACAGCCGGAGGCGCTCAAACAGCGTAGCGCTCAAACAGCCGTGAGCCAATCATGGCTGACGCTAAAAGGCTGCACCGGCAACAACCTCAAGCACGTCAATCTTCGTCTTCCCTTAGGTCAGATGGTTTGCATCACGGGCGTCAGCGGTTCAGGCAAATCCACCCTGATCAACCACACGCTCTACCCCATCCTCTCGCAGCATTTCTACCGCAGTCTGACTGCACCGATGCCTTACGATTCCATCGAGGGTTTGGAGTTTATCGACAAAGTCATCAATGTTGATCAGAGCCCTATAGGTCGCACGCCGCGCTCGAATCCAGCCACTTATACCAACGTATTCACCGATATCCGCGAACTTTTCGCCTCGCTGCCGGAATCAAAGATCCGCGGCTGGAAACAGAACCGGTTCTCGTTCAACGCCAAGGGTGGACGTTGTGAAGACTGTTCCGGTAACGGTTACAAGACCCTTCGGATGCATTTTATGCCTGACATCTATGTGCCGTGCGATGTATGTGGCGGTGCACGGTATAATCGGCAAACGCTGGAAGTCCGTTTCAAGGGAAAAACCATCAGCGATATTCTCGATATGACCGTCAACCAGGCGGTGGAGTTCTTCGAGGCACAACCGTATATACTGCGTAAGATCAAATCGTTGCAAGAAGTAGGTTTAGGTTATATCAAACTCGGTCAGTCCTCCACTACCCTCTCAGGCGGTGAGAGTCAGCGTGTGAAACTCGCTACCGAACTTGCTCGCCCCTCAACAGGCAAGACGGTTTATATCCTTGACGAACCAACCACCGGTCTGCATTTCGATGACGTGCGCGTACTGATGGGCGTACTCCGCAAACTTGTGGACAAAGGCAACACCGTCATCATCATCGAGCATAACCTCGATGTTATCCGCACCTGTGATTACCTCATTGACCTTGGTCCCGAAGGTGGCAATGCCGGTGGTCAGATTATCGCTCAAGGCACCGTTGCCGAACTCCGCAACCAAACAGCCAAATCTATTACTGCACGATACTTGTAAACGCGTAGTAACAAACGGCTCTCAACGTATCAATATTAAATCTTCAATCTGAAATATTCAATGCTGAAAGAATGCTGATAATCCGTTCAGCGGTGTGTCCGTCCCACAACTCGGGTATCGCACCTTTCTTCCACTCTCCGGCAAACAGCTTGTCCAATGCCGGTTTGATAGCCGCAGGATTCGTGCCGATCAGCTCATTCGTTCCCACTGTACACGTCTCAGGCCGTTCGGTGTTGTCGCGCAGCGTGATACACGGCACACCCATCACTGTAGTCTCCTCGGTGATTCCTCCGCTATCCGTCACCACAGCCTTTGCGCGTTCCACCAAGTAATTGAACTCCAGATACCCCATCG
>CAJOFU010000001.1 GCA_905233935.1 Paludibacteraceae bacterium | reverse complement strand
CTCATCGTTCCATTATCAAATTCCGTTACAATTGCCATGCGCTGCTCACGCGTAAACTGACTTTGATTCTTTACCATAAATGTAGACTTATTAATGATTAATATGGTGTCTACTTTTTTCAGGATAAGACAATTGAAGATATATTCGTTTTCATAATTTTTAATTTTGCATTTTTAATTTTTCATTAGAAAACATACGCCACTCCCGCCTGCAATCCGATGGTGGTGTTGTAGCGGTAGTCTTTCTGGTGATTCATGTACTGCTTGGTGGTACTGATCACGCTGTAGTAGCAAATTGCTTCGATCTGCGCCATCCAGTGCTCGTGGAAGCGGTACTCGATGCCTATGCCGCCGGTGTAACCGAAGTCACCGCGCTGGTCTTTCTCAGCGTTGAACTTGTACGGCTCCGAGAATTGGAATGCACAGCCTCCGCCCATTGAGTTTTTCTCCGTGCCGCCACGCTTACCGTTCAGCCACACGCCGGCATATACACACCGGCGTTAACAAATCCGCGTACTTTCTGCCCGCCGAAACTGAAGTTCACCGTCACAGGCAGCAGCAGGTAGTTGTTCTCGTAGCGCACACTGAGATTGTCGGCAAATTCGTAGCGCGTATGGCGGTAACTGCGCTGTGCAAAGTTCAGCTCGGCACGCAGACCTAACCAGTCAAAGAAATTGTACTGCGTCATCACACCGGCTGCTCCGCCCCATTCATCCACAAAGCGGTAATCGGTCATGTATTGTTTGTTGATCGAATAGTGGTTCCACGAACCACCACCGTTCACACCCAGACGCCACTGCGCAAACAGACTCATGCTTGCTGTAAGCGCAAGGAAAAGTGTAAAAAGTTTTTTCATACCAGTATATTTTTTAGAACTCAAATTTCTCAATTATGAAGTGCCGCAGCGCAAGGACATATGAGGTGTTACTGCCAGCGGAAGGATTCAATCATGTGGCGGATATCGCGTCGCATGACTTCGTTGACAGGAGCAAGGGAGTCAGCGTTGGGGATGCACTTGTAGTACAGAGCCGCCCGGAAGAAGTGCTGCGTGGAATCGGTCAGAAAGAACTGTACGGGCGATGCGGTGTTGCCCTCAAGATCGTAATACACGCCATAGACGCGGGCTTCGGAGTTGGTGTACCCCTGTTCGGGGATAGCGTCCGCTTTGATGGCGTGGTCGAAGACCATACGGATGCTCTCGTCGGTCAGATGACCAAGGGTGGAGATTTGTGATTGAATGGGCTTATAACTACAATGTATGCGCGCGTTAAGTGTAGGATAAACGACATCCAGCCAATATTCTTCGCCTTCATCGGGGTTGATGACCGCAGCGGCATTATCCACACGGGTGTCGATAACAGCTATATCCGCGAACTCGAAACGGTAAGGATAGCCCGGTAGGGTGGTGGGTTGATAGCCGTAGTCGGGGATATCGATGCGGTAGTAACCGTATGGCAGCGGCTGCGAGGGACGCGAGCAGGAGAGAAGGGCGAGGGCTACAAAAAATATGAATATTTTTGATTTCAAATTTTAAATTTCAAATTTTCTTTTTGTTGACAATTAAAATCTATTTTAGATGGATTTTCGGTACAAAGATACGACTTTTTAATGAAAAATGCAAATATTTCGGAATATTTCGAACTATTTTGCGCAAATATTTGCATAATTGAAAAATTATTTGTAACTTTGTAGGCAAAATATATTTATAATGGCAAAACCAATAGATAAGTTAGCGCGTGAGCGGAACTTCTGCGTGATTATGGCAGGAGGCGTGGGCAGCCGGTTCTGGCCAGAGAGCCGTAACAGCCGCCCGAAACAGTTCTTGGATTTCTTCGGTACAGGTCAGAGTCTGCTGCAGATGACGGTGAATCGTTTCCGTGATCTCGTTCCGATCGAGAACATCCTGATAGTAACGAACGTACTGTACAAAGATCTGATGCTTGAGCAACTGCCCGAGCTCAAACCCGAACAGATCCTGTGCGAACCGGCGAGACGTAACACCGCACCGTGCGTGGCATACGCCATATCGCATATATCCGGCATCATGGGTAGGCGCATGGGCATCAAGAGCATAGCCGATGTCGATTGGAACGACGATGCGAGCCACGCGAACATCATCGTGGCGCCCAGTGACCACCTGATCCTGCGTGAGGACAAGTTCATAGAGACGCTGAAAGTCGGCTTGCATCACATCAGCGAGCACGACAGTCTGCTCACCTTGGGTATGCGTCCCACACGACCGGAAACGGGCTATGGCTACATCCAGTTGGACTGCGCAGAAGGCAAGAAAGAGAATGCTGTACTGCCGGTGAAGACGTTCACCGAGAAGCCGAATCTGGATCTGGCAAAAGTGTTCTTCGAGAGCGGGGAGTTCTTGTGGAACTCAGGTATCTTCCTTTGGAACCTGCGCGCCATCCGCAAGGCGTTCCGCACGCATCAGCCAACGATAGCCGATGTGTTCAAGGAAGGCGATGAGGTGATGAGCACTCCGGCAGAAGAGGCGTTCATACAGGAGAAGTTCCCGACCTGCCCGAGTATCAGTCTGGACTATGGCATATTGGAGAAAGCCGCTGACGTACGGGTGATCTATGCGGATTTCGGCTGGAGCGATTTAGGTACATGGGGTTCATTGTACGACCTCGGCAAGAAAGACGAGAACAAGAATGTAGCCCTGCACGGCAACACGCTGTTCTACGAGAGCAACGGGAATGTAGTGACATTGCCGGAAGGTAACCTGGCAGTGATCGAGGGGATGCAGGAAATGATCGTGGCGCAGAACGGCAATGTGCTGCTCATTTGCCGGAAAGAGAACGAACAGTCGATACGGCAAATTGTCGCTGAGGTAGAAAACAAATTTAATGGCAAATACACCTAAAAACACAATATATGAGTTACTTAAATTTTGACAAGACCTTGCTCGTCAACCTCGAGCGAAGTTTGAGTAAGGAGCTGCTGCTGACCAACCGTGCGGGAGCGTATTGTGCATCGACCCTTGTGGGTTGCAATACGCGTAAGTACCACGGTCAGTTGGTAGTGCCGGTAGGAGATCACAACTATGTGCTCCTCTCCTCGCTGGACGAGACGATCATCCAGCACGGTGCAGCCTTCAACCTTGGGTTGCACGAGTACCGCGAGAATCAGTTCTCGCCCAACGGACACAAGTACATCCGTGAGTTTGACTGCATCACGATCAGTAAGACGACGTACCGCGTAGGTGGCGTGGTGCTGACCAAAGAGCACATGTTAGTGAGCTTCGAGCCGCGTATCCTCGTGCGTTACACACTGCTTGACTCGGGCGCATCGACCACGATGCGTTTCAAACCGTTCCTCGCGTTCCGCGACATCAACTCGCTCACGCACGCCAACAACATGGCGAACACGAACATGGACGAGATCCCCAACGGCCGTGTATGCCAACTTTACGACAGCCTGCCGAAACTGTACATGCAGTTCAACAAACAGGTGACCTACGTTCACGACCCGCACTGGTATGAAGGCATCCGCTACCGCAAGGAGAAAGAGCGCGGATTTGAGTACAAAGAGGATCAGATGGTACCGGGTTACTTCGAGGTACAGATGCGCAAGGGCGAGTCAATCATCTTCTCTGCCGGCATAAGCGAGCTCAAGCCCGCCGGACTCAAGCAACTTTGGGAGAAAGAGGCCGAGCGCCGTATGGCGAAGAATGATATGTACTCATGGCTGAAGAACTCCGCATCGCAGTTCTACAAACGTGAGGGTGACAAGTGCTATCTGCTGCCGGGTTACCCGTGGTACGCACCCAACGCCCGCGCCGAGTTCTTTGCAGTCTGCGCATGTACAATGGGCATCAACCGTCCCGAATACTGGGATGTGATCATGAATAAGACAGCCGTACCAGAGGTGCGCGCGTTCCTTGACGGACAACGCGACGGTCTGCACATGGCAGACATGGGTGAGCCGGACAGCTTGCTGTGGTTCGTGTATGCTATTCAGGAATATACGAAGTACGCCGACATCAAGGATGTGGCAGCACAATACGGCGACCTGATACAGGACATCATCGCCCTCTATCGCAAAGGCAACCACCCGACGGCACGTCTGCACCACAACGGTTTGCTGTGGGTTGAGGGCAGAGACAAACCTGCCACATGGATGAACGCCGTAGAGAACGGTCGTCCTATAACCCCGCGTACGGGCTATGTGGTGGAGATCAACGCCTACTGGTACAACGCTATGTGCTTTGCTACCGAGCTGCTGAAAGCGCAAGGCAAGGAGCACCTCGCCGAACTGATGGAGTATCAGTCGGAGCTGACGCGCGACGCATTCGTTCGCACGTTCTGGAACGGTCTGTACCTGAACGACTACGTGATTGACAACTACCAGGACAAAGAGGTTCGTCCGAACCAGATCTGGGCTGTATCGCTGCCGTACTCGCCGCTTGACAGACGTCAGCAGAAAGCGATCGTGGATATCTGCACGAAGGAACTCTATACGCCTAAGGGCTTGCGTACCTTGTCGCCAAAGAGCGGCAACTACCGTCCGGTATATATCGGCGGTCAGTTGGAGCGTGACAGGAACTTCCACAACGGGCCAGTATGGCCATCGACGCTGTCGGCTTACGGCAAGGCTTACCTGCGCGTATATCAGCACAGCGGCGAGAGCTTCATGCGCCGATTGCTGGTAGGCTTTGAGGCTGAGATGAGCGAACTGTGCGTCGGTACGCTCAACGAGTTGTACGACGGCAACCCGCCATACAAAGGACACGGTGGCATGAGTTACGCACCGAGCGTAGCCGCTGTCCTGACGGTATTTAACGAACTGCGTGCCATGGAGAAATCCAACGCAGAGAATAACGAACAAAAATAGGAGGAACGAGATATGAAAGCATTAATGTTCGGTTGGGAATTTCCCCCTCATATCCTTGGAGGTTTAGGTACAGCCAGTTACGGTCTGACCCGTGGCATGGCTCAACAGGAAGACATGCATATCACCTTCGTTATCCCCAAGCCGTGGGGTGACGAGGATCAGTCGTTCCTGCGCATCATCGGTGCAAACAGCGTTCCTGTAGTATGGAAGGATGTGGATTACAACTACGTCCGTCAGCGTATGGAGGGCAAGATGTCGCCCGAGGAGTTCTATAACCTGAGGAACGGCATCCACTACGACTTCACACGTATCGGTACAGACGATTTGGGTTGCATCGGTTTCTCGGGTCGTTATCCCGATAACTTGCTCGAGGAGATCAGTAACTACGAGGCAGTGGCATCGGTTCTGGCGCACTCGCTGGACTTCGATATCATCCACTCGCACGACTGGTTGACATACCCGGCAGGCGTGTTTGCCAAACACATCAGCGGTAAGCCGCTCGTCATCCACGTGCATGCTACAGACTTCGACCGCTCACGCGGAAACGTTAACCCGACGGTGTTCTCGATTGAGAAACGCGGTATGGAGGAAGCAGACCATATCATGTGCGTAAGTAACCTGACCCGCCGGACGGTAATCGAGAAATACGGAATCCCGGCATATAAGGTTTCGACCGTTCACAATGCCGTAGAGCCGCTGCCTAATCCCGAAGAGTTCGTTAAGCATCCGCGCAAAGACAAACTCGTTACGTTCCTCGGACGAATCACTATGCAGAAAGGTCCTGAGTTCTTCGTGGAAGCCGCTGCACGCGTTCTCGCCAAGACCGACGGTGTACGCTTCGTGATGGCTGGTTCGGGCGACAAGATGCAGGAGATGATTGACCTTGTAGCCAAACGCGGTATAGCTGACAAGTTCCACTTCCCGGGCTTCATGCGCGGCAAGCAGGTACAAGAAATGCTCTGCGAGAGTGACGTATATATTATGCCGTCTGTGAGTGAGCCGTTCGGTATATCACCGCTGGAAGCTATGCAAGTAGGCTGTCCGTCGATCATATCGCATCAGTCGGGCTGCGCAGAGATCCTGCAGCACGCCATCAAGACTGACTACTGGGACATCGACGCCATGGCGGATGCCATCTACGCAATCGTGAAGTATCCGGCTATGTACAAGTCGCTGAGCGAACTCGGTCGTGAAGAGGTGAACAACATCAAGTGGTACGATGCCGGACTGAAGGTGCGTCGCATCTATGACGGTGTAATCAATCACACGATTTAGACCGCCTACGGCTAAAAGACAAAAGACCGCAGCCAAGTTTGGCTGCTGAAAGACAAAAGATTATTAACTGATAAAATTCAAAGATTATGAAAAATATATGTTTTTGCTTCCAGATGCATGCACCGTTCCGCATGAAACGCTACCGTTTCTTTGACATAGGTGCTGACCACTACTATTACGAGGATATGCAGAGCGAGGATCAAGTTCAGTACCTTGCTTCCACCTCGTACCTGCCTCTGTGCCAGACGCTGCAAGAGATGATCCGTCTGAGCCGCGGCAAGTTCCACTGCGCATTCGCTATCTCGGGCGAAATGCTGGAGATGTTCGAGCAGTTCGTTCCGGAGATGATTGACAGCCTGAAAGCACTGGCTGACACGAAGTGCGTGGAGTTTGTGGCTATGCCGTATGCCTACTCACTGGCTTCTCAGTACGATGCCAACGAGTTTGCTGCACAGGTTAAGCAACACGTTGACAAGATCAACGAGTTGTTCGGTCAGAAGTCCACAACGTTGTGCAACACCGAGTTGCTGTTTGACGACGAGTTGGCATTCAAGGCTCAGAAACTCGGCTTCAAGACCTGTATGACCGAGGGCTCGAAACACCTGCTGTCATGGAAGTCGCCGAACTATGTATATTCGGCTGCTGCATCGCCGAAGACGAAGTTACTGCTGCGTAATGCCCAGGTATCCGACTCGCTGGCGTTCCTGTTCTCTGACAGTTCATGGCCGGGTTACCCGATGGACGCTGAGAAGTTCACACAGCAGATTATCGATCTGCCGAAAGAAGAAGATCTGGTGAACATCTGGCTGGGTGCTGAGACCTTCGGTATCCGTCAGCAGGCTGCTACGGGTATCTTCGAGTTTTTGAAAGCTATCCCGTACTTCGCACTGGAAAAGGAGATCGGTTTCCTCACTCCATCGGAGGCAGGCAAGAAAGCCGCTGTGGACAGTCTGGCTGTACCGTTTGCCAACACATGGTGCGGTGAGGCTAAAGACCTTGCTCCGTTCGTAGGCAACGACCTGCAGCAAGAGGCGCTGAACAAACTGTACGCTGTAGCTGAGCGCGTTCATCTGTGCCAGGACAAGAACCTGAAACGCGATTGGTTGCACCTGCAGGTAGCGGACAACTTCCTGTACATGAACCACATCAACGCCGGCAACACGCACTACGAGTCGGCTTACGATGCGTTCATCAACTACATGAACATCCTCTCGGACTTCCTGCAGAGAGTAGAAGAGCAGTATCCTACAACGATTGAGAACGAGGAGTTGAACGGTCTGCTGAAGACCATCAACAACCAGAACCAAGAGATTGAGGAGTTGCAAGAGGAGATCAAGAAGTTGCGCGCACGCAAAGCAGCAAAAGCTGAATGAGCAAACGACTGATTGTCAGTATCGGATTACTACTGCTTGCCATTACGGCAGCAGCTAAGGAGAAAATGCCAACGCCCGTTCTACGGACGTGGCATTTCTCTCCTGTGCTCATCACTCCCGACACACTGCCCAGTCTGCCGGACACGGTGAAGATGAACTACCCGATGCAGACAGTCATCAATGACTACAGCATAGCCAACGCCTACAACGGCAACCTGATCTCGCCTATACAGCCGAAGATCTACTTCGACCGGCGAGCCTATACCGACAACATCTTCGTGCATGCCTACACGCCGTACTTGATAACGCCGGACAGGACACGGTTCTTCAGAACGAACCTGCCGTTTTCGACAATTGCCTATAAGCGAGGATTCAAGACCTACCGCGAGGAGCATGATCTGGAAGTGTTGCTCACGGGTAATATCCGTGAAGACCTGAATGTGGGCGGACAAATCAACTACCTCAACTCGATCGGGCATTATGCTTTTCAGGAAGCGAAGGTGGTCAACGGCGACGTGTTTCTCTCCTACAGCGGTGAGAACTACGCCATACACGGAGCGTTTGATTTCTCCAAACTGTCGAACTTTGAGAATGGCGGAATAGTCAATCCCGATGATTTGAACGGTGCGCTCAACAAAGAGGATATAGATGTCAACCTGCAAGGTATGTCCGGTGTGCGCCATCTGGCTGGTTACCTGAATCACTCCTATACCTTCAAGACCATCGACAGCGTGCCACTGATCACTATCCGCCACGCTTTTGATATCCAAGAGGCGACCAAGCGCTACGTAGAGAAGACGGCTAACCAAGGGTTCTACGCCAACACCTACGATACATTGCACTCCGATACGCGCGATACAGCCAATGTGCTGAGTATCAACAATACGCTGAACGTGACGTTTCACGAGGAGTTCAACCGCGTGTTGCGCTTCGGATTTGATGTCTATGCCCGCAACGAGTGTCAGCGTTACACTATGCAAGACGACACCCTTGGCACATTCAACAAGTGGGTGAACAATACATTTGTAGGCGGTGCGCTGTACATGCGCAGGACGAGATATATACACTATGACTTCAACGGGGAAGTCTGCGTGGTGGGATACAAGATAGGCGAATTTCAAGTGAACGGGCATGTAGATGCCGGATTCCGTTTGGGCAAAGACAGCCTGACACTGAGTGCCAAGGCATATATCCGCAACCAGACACCCTCGTACTATCTGCAACACTATTCGTCGAACCACTTTAAGTGGGATAACGAATTCGGGAAGACGTACCGGTTCTATGTGGGCGGACAGGTAGCGTACCCGACGAAATGGATCAAGCCGGCGGTAGATGTCAGTTTTGAGAACTTGACGCGGCTTATCTACTTCGATGAGAACTGGCAGCCCAAGCAACACGAGGGCAACGTGCAGGTGCTGGCTGTGAATGCGCATCTCGACCTCACGACGCCTTGGCTAAACTGGGAGAACAATGTTGTTTGGCAACATTCGTCGAATGCCGTGTTGCCCCTGCCAACGGTAGCATTGTACAGCAACTTGTATTACCACGGCGTGTGGTTTCGCGCCTTGGATGCACAGTTCGGAGCGAACGTACGGTACCACACGGCATACTACGCACCGCTACTATGCCCAGCAACTTCGCAGTTCTGCACGCAGAACGAGGTTCTGGTTGGCAACTACCCGATTGTTAATGTGTATGCCAACTTCTATGTCCGCCTGATCAAGCTGCGGCTATTTGTTGAATACCAGCACTTGAACGGACATTTTATGGACGCCAAATATTTCTCAATGGCTCGCTATCCGCTTAACCCGCCCATGTTCCGCGCAGGGTTGGCGTGGCACTTCTACAAGTAATAGACAGCAGCCAATCTTGGCTGCTAAATGATAAGGTATTAGTTATGGAATATACAGCACGACTGAAAACGATTATTTCTTACGCAGGACAGGAGACTGTTCGTCTGGGTAATGCCAAGGTTAGTCCCGAACATCTGATGCTCGGCATTCTGCGCTTGGCGGAAGGCACAGCTTACGACATACTCAGCAAGACACCCGTCAAGTTCACTGAACTCAAACACGTTTTAGACGATCATGTTCGTCAAGACCCGCCGGAGCAGGTGGAGAACAACACCATTCATCTGTCGCCTGCAGGAGAGCGGATCATCCGTCTGGTAGGTATAGAGCGTGACGCCTACGGATCTGAGGTTGCCGGGTCGATTCATCTGCTGCTGGCAATTCTGCGCGAGCGCATCAACTTCGTGGCACAAACCATGGAGAATGCCTATGGCGTAACGTACGAAGTCATCGAGCAGTTGTACCCCAAACCCGAGCGGGTGATGGCTGACGGAACAGCGGAAGAAGAGGAGGAAAAAGGCGAAAGACAAAAGGTGAAAGGCAAGAGTAAATCCGATACTCCTGCATTGGATGCGTACGGTCGTGACTTAACGCGCATGGCTATTGAGGGCAAGTTGGATCCCGTAGTCGGTCGTGAGCAGGAGATAACCCGTGTGCTGCGTATTCTCTCGCGCCGCAGGAAGAACAACCCTATCCTGCTTGGCGACCCGGGTGTAGGCAAGTCGGCTATCGTCGAAGGGTTGGCAGAACGGCTGATTAAAACCGATGTGCCCGAACTGCAGAATAAACGGATCATCAGTCTGGATCTGGCTGTACTCGTAGCCGGCACAATGTACCGCGGGCAGTTTGAGGAGCGCATGAAGAACGTGCTGCAAGAGCTGCGCAAACACCCCGAGATTATCTTGTTCATTGATGAGATTCACACCCTCATGGGTGCAGGCAACGGATCGGGGTCGCTGGATGCAGCAGGTATCCTCAAGCCGGCATTGGCTCGCGGCGAGGTACAGTGCATTGGTGCCACAACGCTTGCCGAGTACAAGAAAACAATAGAGAAAGACGGGGCTCTTGAGCGTCGATTCCAGAAGATTGTTATTCCGCCCACAACTGCCGATGAGACCGTAGGCATATTGCAGCAACTTGCGCCGTACTACAGCGACTACCACCATGTGGAATATTCGCCGGAAGCCATCGAGGCGTGTGTTCGTTTGTCGGAGCGGTATATTACGGATCGTGCGTTCCCTGATAAGGCGATTGACGTGTTGGATGAAGCCGGAGCACTGCTGGCATCGAGGAGTCAGAATTCAGATGTCAGAGATCAGAATTCAGAGGTTACCGATGCCGATATAGCCGAGGTGGTGAGCATTATGTCCGGCGTGCCGGTGCAGAGGGTTGCTACGGCGGAGAGCCAGCGTCTACGCGAACTTGACCGCGAACTACGCTCACGCGTCATCGGGCAGGATGAGGCTGTCAGTCAGGTGGTAAAAGCCATTCGTCGTTCACGACTCGGTTTGGCGGATCCGAACAGACCTATCGGTTCGTTCTTCTTCCTTGGTCCAACCGGTGTGGGCAAAACGTATTTGGCGCAATGTCTTGCAGAGGAGATGTTCGGCTCGAAGGATGCTCTCATCCGTTTTGATATGTCGGAGTACGGCGAGAAGCACACAGCTTCGCTGATGGTAGGTGCGCCTCCGGGATATGTAGCCCACGAGGACGGCGGCAGACTAACCGAAGCCGTGCGGCGTAAACCCTACTCAATTATCCTGTTCGACGAGATAGAGAAAGCACACTCGGACATCTTCAACGTGCTGTTGCAGATGCTGGACGAAGGTCGATTGACCGACCGTCAAGGTCACACAGTGGATTTCCGTAACACGATAATCATCTTTACCTCTAATGTCGGTACGCGCCAACTTGCCGAGCAGGGTGCAGGTATAGGTTTTGAGTCATCTATACCCGACGCACGTACCTCGCAGTCGATACTGACCAAGGCGCTCAACCGCACCTTCCCGCCGGAGTTTGTCAACAGGCTGGATGCCGTAGTGTTCTTCCACTCCTTGCAGCGTGAAGCCCTGGAGCGTATTGTGGATATTGAACTGAGCGGACTGCTGGCTCGTACTGCGGTAATGGGCTATAATGTAACCATCACACCCGAGGTACGCGAGCAGATTATCAAGGAGGGTTCCGACCCGCGTTACGGTGCCCGCCCGTTACGTCGTGCCATACAGACCCATGTGGAAGACGTTATCACAGAGATCCTGCTTAACCAACCGACTGATGAGCCGATAATGGTGTGATACACTGAGCTGTAGATATACTAAAAGCCGCCATACATCGTTGTGTGACGGTTTTAGTGTTTATAGTGCCGGATTATTGCACCAAAGCGGCTGCAGTGCGGGCAGCAAGGCGTGCGTTGTTGAGAACAAGCTGGATATTCGATGCGAGGCTCTCACCGCCGGTCAAGTCCTTTACCTTGGCGAGCAAGAACGGCGTACATTGCTTGCCGTGGATGCCTTGTTCGTCCATCTCACGCAGCGCTTGACTGATGGCTTTGTCGATAACCTCTTTGGGCATCGAGTACTCTTCGGGAATGGGATTCGTTACGAGCATTCCGCCCTTGAGTCCACAGTCCAGTTTGGCTTTAAAAGCTGCGGCAAGTTCTTCCGGCGAATCAATACGGTAATCCACACCGAATCCGCTGTGGCGCGTGTAGAACGCCGGCAGTTCGTCAGTACCGTAACCGATAACGGGAACACCTTTCGTTTCGAGATACTCGAGTGTGAGTCCGAGGTCAAGGATGGATTTCGCACCTGCGCAAATCACCATAACCGGCGTCTGTGCAAGTTCCTCAAGGTCAGCAGATATATCAAATGTCTGCTGTGCTCCACGGTGCACGCCGCCGATACCGCCGGTGGCAAAGACCTTGATGCCTGCCATGGCTGCGATGATCATCGTGGTGGTAACCGTTGTAGCACCATCTTCGCCGCGTGCAATGAGCACGGGCAGATCGCGCCGTGAGGCTTTGATGACATCCTGACCTTTCTTGCCGAGATACTCAATCTCCTCGGGAGTGCATCCGGCTTTGAGTTTGCCGCCAATGATAGCTATGGTAGCCGGTATAGCACCATTGTCGCGGATAGTCTGCTCGACGCGCAAAGCGGTTTCGACGTTCTGCGGATAAGGCATGCCGTGGCTGATGATGGTTGACTCGAGGGCTACAACCGGTTTGCCCTCGCTAAGTGCTTTCGCCACTTCAGGCGATATGGATAAGTATTTGTTCATTTGTGATATGTGATTGCTATAGCAGCCAATATTGGCTGCTTACTATAATAGGATATTGGCTATATCAGGGTTGACGGCCTTGGGGCTCATGAGTGTGGCGCGTGCTGCCATGAGTCCATATTGCGCCGTTTGCGGGAACGCGAGCCCTTTGCTGAGCGCATACACCACTCCGGCAAGGAATGCGTCACCTGCTCCGGTAGTATTCGCTACTTCTGTTAAGGGTAGAGCGGGATAGAGCCACTCTTCGGCGGCATTGCGGCAATAAACTCCTTCGCTGCCGAGGGTGATATACACATATTGCACTCCAAGATCGATGAGTCGCTGCGCAGCGAGCGCATAACTCGCTTCGCCGGTGATTGCCGTAGCCTCTTTCAGGTTGAGTTTGAGCGAATGGAGATAGGGGAGTTTGGCATTGGTAAGCGCATTCATCACGCGATGCGCTTTGGTGGAACTTACGCCGTCAATAAGTAGCGGTACAGTCGTGTTATCCATGAGGAACCGTATAGCATTCTCGCTGATGTTCGTGTCTGCTACCACGTAGTCTGACAAATTGATGTCGCCTATGCGTCGCTCCAACCACTCGGGGGTGATAATGCTGACGACTTCAGTATCCGCCACAGCAGCTATCATCTCGCCGCCATGGTTGTTGATGCACAAGTATGTTCCGCTGCGCATGTTCTCCACGCTGGATGACAGATGTGTACTTATACCCTGCTGCGTGCAATGATCGCGCAGGAGCTTGCCAAACAGGTCTCCACCGAATGCTGTAAGCAGTTGCACACGATTACCGAGCAGGGCGAGGTTGTGGGCTATGTTTCGCGCAACGCCGCCATAGCCTATATCTACTTTTCCCGGGTTGGAGTCGGCAGCAATAAAGCTGTCAAACAATGCGGCAGATAAATCAACATTTGATCCCCCGATGACTGTGATGAGATTCTGCATGGTATTCTGATTCGTGGTAATGACTATTCTGATTTGTGATAATGATAGCCGGAAAAGTCCCGTTCACCCTTCTCGCGTCGGTCGGAAGCAAGGTGTATCTTGTCTTTCCATTTCCCCTCAAACCATCCTTTCTGCCAGCACAATATCAGCAGCCAGCCGAAGAGCATCCCGCCAAGGTGAGCGAAGTGTGCCACGTTGTCGCCCGAGAAGTTTGCTAATCCGGCAAACAACTCAATCACCGCGTAAGCAATCACGAATATTCGCGCGCGTATAGGAACGGGTATAAAGAATAGGAATAATGGGACATCGGGAAATAGCCAACCGAATGCGAATAGGATACCGAACACTGCGCCGCTGGCACCTATAGTGACGGATAGTTGACCCGGCATAAATGCCATCCATACGAGCTCCTGTACAAGCGCAGCACCCACGCCGCATACAAGGTAGTACAAGAGGAACTTCCGCTCACCCCATTCACGCTCCAGTGCAGGCCCGAACATTAGTACGGCAAACATATTGCAGAACAGGTGAGAGAAATTAGCGTGCATGAACATATATGTGAACAACTGCCACAAGTGAAATGAACCGTAACCGTTACCAAATGACGAAAACGACCAGTTCATCAGTCCGAACCACTCTACCAAATGCACGTTATATCGCTCCAGAAGCGAATCCAACAGCCAGACAATGACGTTAGCAAGCAATAAATTCTTTGTAACAATAGGTAAATTTCTCATGTAAAATTGCGTAAAATTCTACAAAAATGGTAACAATTTCCGTGCTAAACAGTAAAAAATACAAAAAAAACAGGGCTTTCATGCATTTTTTCTCAAAAATATTTGCGGATTTGCAAAAAATGTTGTATCTTTGCAGTGTTAGTACGGAGAATTCTCCGATTTTTTAAACGTTTAAATTAATCTAACTATTATGAACAAAGGTGAACTCGTTGCTGCAATCGCAGCAAAAGCTGAGATTTCGAAAGCAGCTGCCGCTAAAGGTCTTGACGCTGCATTGGACGCAATTGCTGAAGCTCTTCAGAAAGGTGAGGCTGTACAACTTATCGGTTTCGCAACTTTGAAGGTTGCTGAGAAGGCTGCTCGCAAGGGTATCAATCCTGCTACCAAGCAAGTTATTGACATCCCTGCAAAGAAGGCTGTTAAGTTCAAAGCAGGTGCTAAGCTCGCTTTCTAATCTTGCTCGTTCAAGGAAAATGGGTTACTCGCAAGGGTAACTCGTTTTTTATGAATGTGCATCTGAAAACTGATTACTGATAACTGAACACTGAAAACTGACTACTTCTTATGAAGAATATAATACTATGTGGCGCTCCGGGTTGCGGCAAAGGCACGCAAGCGGAATTTATTGTTGCCAACTACGGTTTGTTGCACCTCAGCACTGGTCAAATGATGCGCCATGAGGCTGCTTCCGGCAGTGAACTGGGCAAACTCATCGAGAGTTATACAGCCCAAGGACATCTGGTGCCAGATGATATTACTATCAAGATGCTTGAGGATTATATCGACAAACTGCCTGCAGACACCAAAGGACTTATTTTCGACGGTTTTCCGCGTACGCTCAATCAAGCCGTTCAATTGGAGCGCTTGATGAAGAAACGCGGCGATGAGACAGCTGTTCTTATCGACATCAACGTGCCGGAAGAAGAATTGATCCGTCGTCTTATCGAACGCGGTAAGATCAGCGGCCGGGCTGACGATAATCTGGATACAATCAAAGAGCGCCTCGTTGTCTATCACGAGCAAACACGCCCCGTGGATGACTACTATGAGTTGCACGACAAGTACGCACGTATTCAGGGGCTGGGTACCATTAGTGAAATTTACGGACGTATCAGCCGTATTTTGAAAAAGATTTACTAATCCGCCAATCTTGGCGGATGCATATTGCGTATGGCGTCTAACTTTATTGATTACGTTAAGATCTACTGTCGCTCGGGTAAGGGCGGTGCAGGCAGTCTGCATTTCCATCGGGCGAAATACGTGCCTAAAGGTGGGCCTGATGGTGGTGACGGAGGTCGAGGCGGACATATTATCTTGCGTGGCAACCGAAACTTGTGGACGTTGCTGCACCTCAAGTACCAGAAGCATATTCAAGCAACTGATGGCGGCAAAGGTGGTGAGTCCCGTTCGTTCGGCAAGGACGGTGAAGATCGCATCATCGAGGTGCCGTGTGGTACTGTGGTATATGACGGCGAAACAGGCGAGTGGATTACTGAGGTCAAGGAGCATGGTCAGCAGGTTATCCTGCTCAAAGGTGGTCGGGGCGGTCTGGGCAACTGGCACTTCCGCACTTCCACCAACCAAGCACCGCGTTATGCCCAGCCCGGCGAACCGGCACAGGAACGTGTGGTAATCATGCAGATCAAGGTGCTTGCTGATGTAGGTCTGGTGGGATTCCCCAATGCCGGCAAGTCAACGCTTCTGTCTGTTGTGTCAGCTGCTAAACCCGAGATAGCTGACTATCCGTTCACTACTCTCACGCCGCAACTTGGTATAGTTTCCTATCGCGACGACCGCTCGTTCTGCATGGCAGATATTCCCGGCATCATTGAGGGTGCTGCCGAAGGCAAAGGTCTTGGACTCCGGTTCCTACGGCACATTGAGCGTAATGCCGTACTGCTTTTCCTTGTTCCGGCTTGTACCGAGGACCCCAAACACGAATATGAAATCCTGTTATCCGAGTTGGAGAAGTATAATCCCCAACTGCTGACCAAAGCTCGTATTCTCGCCGTGAGCAAGTCGGACACGATGTCTGAGGATGAGGTTAGTAAGATTGTCGCCAAGCTTGGCGACGAGTTCCATATCCCCGTAGTGGCGTTCTCATCAGTCAGCGGTCAAGGTATCAGCGAACTCAAAGACATTCTCTGGGAAGAACTCTCCAAGGAGCAGAATCAGGTTATTGAGATATCGCATTCGCCGCTGGATATCGAGCGCGTGGAGCGTCAGGAAGCCGAAGCCGGCAACGAGCAGGACGAAGAGGAACACACTATCTACCTCAACGAGGTCGAAGAGGAGTGGGATCTCTCGAAGTACGCCGGTATCGGTTGGGATACGCAAGCTGATAATTAATATCTGACTTCTGATTTCTTTATGGTTAGGTGGATACAGCAGCATATAGGTCAGAAGCAACTGGTGTTGCTACTTAGTCTGATGGTCGGCATATTGTCGGCTATTGCAGCCTATTTGCTTAAATTGTTCATTCATTTGATTCAGCATCTGATCAATACGTACCTTATCGCCGGAGAGCACTGGTGGTGGCTTATCGTCTGCCCGATGATAGGTATCGCTCTGGCAGCACTCTTCGTCAAGTATGTAGTACGCGATGATATATCCCACGGTATAACAAAGATTCTGTACGCCATATCTCAGCGCAAGTCTATCATCAAGCCGCATAATATGTGGTCGAGTCTCATTGGTAGCGGCATAACCATCGGTTTCGGCGGATCTGTCGGTGCTGAGGCTCCTATCGTGCTGACCGGTGCAGCTATAGGCTCCAACCTCGCCAAACTTTTCCACCTCGACCAGAAGACGATGATGCTCATGATCGGTTGTGGTGCAGCGGGTGCTATAGGCGGTATATTCAAGGCTCCTATAGCCGGGCTTGTGTTCACCCTTGAGGTGTTGATGATGGACATCACAATGAACTCCATCGCGCCATTGCTTATCTCCTCGGTCACTGCTACCGCTATCGCTTATTTCACTTCCGGCTTTACTCCGATGTTCGAACTGACCACCATCGAGTCGTTCACGCTCGGACGTATTCCTTGGTATTTGTTGTTAGGCGTTGCGTGCGGCTTTGTGTCGCTATACTTCACGCGTGGGATGAACTGGCTCGAGCAGCACTTCAAACGTCTGCCGAATATGTGGCTGAAAATCATCATCGGCGGCTCGGTGTTAGGCTTGCTGGTATATCTGTTTCCACCACTCTACGGTGAGGGCTACGACGTGATCCTGCAACTCTTCAACGACGATCCGCAGTCGGGTATCATGTACAGCCCGTTTGCGAAGCTCGGTGATGGTATGTGGTTGATCATTGTATATTTCTCGGCTGTTCTTCTACTGAAGATCGTAGCATCGGTAGCCACCAACGGCGGCGGTGGAGTAGGTGGTATATTTGCACCCTCATTGTTCATGGGCGCATTGGTAGGGTTTATTTGTGCATACCTGCTAAAATTGGTTGGTATATCGGTGCCGGTTGTCAACTTCACTCTGGTGGGAATGGCGGGCTTGATGTCCGGTGTGATGCATGCGCCGCTCACAGGTATCTTCCTCATCGCCGAACTCACCGGCGGCTATCACCTGCTCATGCCTCTGATGATTGTGGCGGTTGTGTCCTATCTTACTATCATGTTCTTCGAGCCACACAGCCTCTACGCCATGCGTCTGGCGCAGAAAGGCGAGTTGCTCACGCATAACAAGGATCGTTCGGTACTTACCTTGCTCAAGATGAATAATGTCTTGGAAACCGACCTTCGTACCGTTTCGCCCGACATGACGCTCGGACAACTCGTCAAGGTCATAGCCGATAGCAAGCGTAACATCTTCCCTGTAGTGGACGCCAACGGCGAACTGCAAGGTATCCTCCTTTTAGATGAGGTGCGTAACATCATGTTCCAACCGCGCTTGTACAACCGCTTCACGGTAGCACAACTGATGAACTATCCCCAAGTAGTCCTCCGCCACGATATGCCCATGGAAAAAGTCATGGAGATTTTCGAGGACACCGGCGCATGGAACCTGCCGGTGGTAGATGCTAACAAGAAATATCTTGGATTCGTTTCCAAATCCAAGATATTCAACTCCTACCGTCACGTGCTTGTGCACTTCTCTGACGAGTAGGCGGCTATACCACTCTTTTTACAATACCACGTTTTCTTACTTGATGAACTGGAGTTCTACGCGCCGGTTCTGTTGTCTGCCTTCGTCGGTGTCATTATCGGCGATAGGACGTGTTGCACCGTATCCTTTAGCCACGAGCAGTGAAGCGTTGCAACCCTGTTTGATCAGGAAGTTTCGAACCGACTCGGCACGTTTGCCGGATAGGATCATGTTCTTTTTCGCATCGCCCGTAGAGTCGGTGTGGCCGCTGATCTCCACGCGCAAATTACGCTCCTTGATGATTCCGGCTACGCGGATGAGTTCGTTCTCTGATTGTGGCAGCAGTTCGTATTCGTTAACCGGGAAGAACAGGTTGTTCACCTGCACTGCCAAGCCTTGTTCAATCATCTGCTTGTAGGAGGTGAGCTGAATATTCTTTACTATATCAATCGATTTCTTTTGCTCACGCAGGTCAATGTTGTTGGAGAGCGGGAAGTAACGTTCGTCATCGATATAGTAACCGTAGTTCTTGCCTAACGGCATAACCAGATAGAACGAACCGTTGCTTGGGTCGGTTTGCAACTGACCGATACTCTCGTGAGTCTCCAGATCTTCCCAGCGTATGGTTACTCCTACTGTCCGACCGTTATCGTCACGCACGGTTCCCGATATAGTCGCCACGGCGTTCGGTCGCATGTTCAGCGGTAATTCCAATGTATATAGGTCAGCACCGTTGGAGTAATAAGCTGTGCTGCCGTCGGTGCTGATCTTGTAGCCCCACTCTTGTCGCGGTGAGTTGATCTGAGCGCCTAAATTAACCGGTTCACTCCACTCCGTCCATGAGTCATCGCTCAGACGAGTGACCTTGAATACATCCAGTTCGCCAAGATTACCGTGCTTGTCAGAACTGAAGTATAAGGTGTGCATGTCGGGATGCAAAAACGGCTTACGCTCCAACCCCGGAGTGTTAATCTTCGGTCCGAGATCAATAGGTTCTCCCCACTCACCGTCAGCATCCATCAGTGAAACGAAGATGTTAATTGATGTGCCCACTTCGTTTTCAACCTGTTTTTGTGCAGAGAAGAGCATAGCCCGACCGTCACTGGTAATCATAGCATCACTTTGCCACTGGGCTATATTGATGTTGTTTGACAGAATTTCAGGTTGCGACCAGCCTCCTGAAGTTTTATTGGTAGAGTAGAGCAGTCCGTTGCGGAAGAAGATCAGCTGTGTACCGTCTGCCGACACAGATTGCATGGCTTCGTTAGATGCCGGGGAATTCAGTTCGATAAGCGGCATAGCTCTCTCCCACCTGTTTTTATGTTTGGTAGAGGTAAAAATATCTTCGCTGTTGCCATATGTCTTGTCATATACTTCGCGTACGAAATAAATGGTATTGCCGTCGGCAGTCATGACGGGCGAATACTCTTTTTCGGACGTATTGATGGAGTCGGATATTACCTGAGGCGTAAGCTCTTTCAGTTGCCCTTGTTCCAAGGCGGCAATCAGATTCTTGTAGTCCGAGTTGCTGCCAAACGCTTCGGCAAACGGTTGAACAGTCTGTAATGCCATATCTATATCCTGCCTGACAAGATAGTCACGAATCTGTCCGGTAAGCCATTCATATGCAACGCGATAAGGTGCAGCATCCTTAATCAGACTTTGCCAACCCGTACCGGTAGTCATCACAATATCGTATTGCGATATGATCTTCCGATCATGATTCTCAAGGGCTGCAAAACGCGGATTAGGATAGTGCTCATACAGTTTGGTTATGTCGGCAAGTACGCCGGTGCTGCAATACACATCGTGGATAATCATCCATGCGGAGTCTTTCATAATCTCGCTCGGCGCATTTTGATAGACGAACTGTGCTGCCGGCAGACTGTGACGGTTGTCCGCAATCTGCAGGATGGCGTAGTGCAGACATCGCTTTTCTATCAGATCTTTGCGTTTGGCAGCTTTGTCACGCAGGCTCATCCAATTGCCGCTGGCTATTTCTTCGGCATATTTGTCCGCAGCCTGCTTGGCGAGTTGCTGTTGAGCGAACGGGCTTTCGGGGTAAGTACTCATGTATTGCTGAATAGCTTCGTCGGTGCCGACAGCTTGCGCCTCACGTAGTGCCAATGCATAGATCTGCTGCCTTGCGTCGGGCACATCTGCCGATTCGGGATACTTGTCAATGAACGCACGGTAACTCTCCAGTGTGTTCGTCTGTTTGGTCTGCTGGTACGCAAGTGCATTACGACGCTGCACGGCTTCCTTCTTATCCTTACCGTCAGGATGCTGCCCGATGAAGTTCTCGTACGCCTCAATCGTATTCTGCTCGACTGCCTGCTCAAATGCCAGATGACTCAGATGCTCCTTGGCTTGGCGTTGTAGCGACGACACAGCTCTCGGGTAGTCTTTCAGAAACTGGTTGTATGCCTCTTCGGTGTTGATCGCTTCGGCATCTTTGAGTGCTTCCGAACAAACCTCGTGAATCGTGGTGTTCAGCAGTTCTTTGGACAGACCTTTGGCTATAAGTTTGTCCTGCTTACCGGAATCAAGACGCATAAACTTCGTTTTACAGTCATTGATATACTTGTATGCCTTGGGTATATCCCGACCACTAAATTCTGCCATAGAGTACAACTTAGCGGCAGAGTATAGATAGGGTACATCTGCCGGGTCTTTGGCAAGATGTTTTTCGATATCTTTCTGTGCAGCATCATAGTTGCCTTTCTGCACTTGTTTCAGAATAGGGTATTCGTACTCTTGTGCCTGCATGATGCAGACGCTCAGCAAAGCGATGACAGATAGTAAGAACTTCTTCATAAGCTTGTCATTTTTGATTTAGAACTTTTCGTCCCAGAAAATCTTTTTAAGGAATCGGCAGAGATAGTTCTGCCAGTTTGTCCATGTATGTCCGCCTAAACTCTCGTAATAGGTGTATTCGAAATTGTTCAGATCGAGCCACAGCCGGTAGTCCTGCATCTGTGCATAAAGGAAATCATCGCGCCCCATTCCGATCCAGTACATCGGCGGTGTCGGAACCATGTGGCGCATATCAGCCATCCAGTTGTTGTATGCGGGCGATGCATAGTTAAGCTGCATATCAAATCCTGCCGTGTGAAACTGTGTGTCTTCTACATCTTCCATCAGTTCCGCACCGTTGCGGGGGATAATCACAGCTGAGAACAAACCTACGTACGCAAATTGTCCGTGCAGGTAGTGAGAGATATGCATCGTGTGAAAGCCACCCATTGACAGACCTGCTATGGCTCGCTGTCCGGGATTTTTGCTTATGCTGTAGCGGCGTTCAGCCTCCTGCATAAATTCCTGAAAATGTTCCTCCCAATAGCCTGACATCTCGTAGTCCTGTTCTTGTTCCTCCGTCAGTTTGCGCCAATGTGCCGAACCCTTTTCCGTGCTGAAAGTCTCGCCCGATGGTGTGACATTTGGTGCCTGCATCAGTTTGTCGCGTTCTTCCGGCGGTATACTGCCAAGGAAGTTGTCAGGCATAATTACCACCATCTCTCTGACTTGGTCTGCTAACAGCAGCATGTTCATCCATTTGAGCAGTTCGCCTTGTTTTTGCCAGTCATCCTCTGAGCCGTACATACCGTGTTGAAGATACAACACAGGGAACACCGCTTTATCCAAGCCGGCACGCATGGTGTATTGATATGGCAGATAAACGCAGCAAGGCACACCAAGCAATGTATCCCGCTCGATAGTACCCGCATTTTTTGCAGCCTTGGCAGGCTGGTATATGCAAAGCACGGCTATCAGAGATAGCAAAATCAATAAATGCTTTTTCATATTTCTAAAGGTCTAATGACAATTGCACATCCGATTCGCCATTCGTGATGGTGAACGGTATAGATGCCGGAGGAGTAGGAGTCTCCGCGGTATCCGGGGTTTCCGGATTATCTGTATTGTCAGGATCATCCGGCGTCTCTTGTGGCTCCGGCTCCGGTTCAGGTTCCGGCAGAGCTGGAGTAACGTCGCTAATGTTGGCTATATCGTACGTGCTCAGACGTTTGCCGCGAGCCTTGGCTGACTTGACATCAATGAACTCTGCCATAACCACATCCAATGCCGGACGGTTTTCATCCGCAAACTGCAATTGGAACACTGCTTCCTCTCTGTCTGACAGCACAACAATCCGATGCTCCTTGGATTCGCCGAGTATCGACTGCGGTTTGGCTGCTGCATCTGACAGGGTGAAACGCTTGCCGTAATAGAACTGCAACTCGTCGTTCCACATAGCCAGTGACCACACTTTCTCCGGTTGCCACTTCTCGATGTGCAGGATATTGTTATCAAAGTGCGCAGTTGGGTCAAACGTATTGAGGTAGTAGTTGCCGTCGGTAGTGATAACCAATATGCGGTCTTCGTCATCAAACTCGCCAAGATATGTGCCTTGGTTGTCATAATTCACGCGCAATACATCCTGATCAAACCACACTTTTCGTCCGCCAAGCGTCGAATGACCTTTCTGCTTCAAGGTGATTGATTTGACTTCGAACTTCGTGAGCACGTTGCCCATCGCATTGCGGTTCTTGACAGCCAGTTCGGATAGATCTTTCAGTACTTCAACCTTCTTCAGGTGCAGCTGAGGCTTCAATGCCACGCGGATAATCTCAGCCTCGCCGTTCGGGTTGGCTGTGAAATATACAATCTTCGAGCCAGGCTTGCCTTGCGTCAGATCGTACTCCTTGTCGCGCGTCACACCCGTCACATGGAAGCGTTTCATGTAATAGATGCCGCCCTTGCCGTCACGGTAAACCACATTGTATATCGTGCGCACATCGTCTTTCTTGAAAATGGCGATATGCAGAATATCCGTGCCGATGAACACTTTCTCCGCCACACGGGTAATCTTGTACTTGCCGTCCTTGTGGAAGACGATGATATCGTCGATATCCGAGCAGTTGAACAGGAACTCGTCTTTCTTCAGACCTGTGCCTACGAAACCATCGGCATAATTGATGTACAGTTTCTCGTTGGCTTCGACAACCGTCTTGACATTGATGTTCGCGAAGTTTCTGACTTCCGTCTTGCGCGGATAACGTGCGCCGTATTTCTGCTTGAGCATCTCAAACCACGCTATCGTGTATTCGGTCAGGTGCTTGAGATCATGGATGGTATCCTTGATTTTCCTGTCCAGATCCTTCATCAGTTCGTCTGCCTTCTTGGCATCGAACTTCGTGATGCGGATCATGCGGATATCGAACAGTCGCTCTATATCCTCTGTCCTGACTTCGCGGATAAGTTTCGCCTTGAACGGCTCCAACGCTCCGTCCACAAACTGAATCAGTTTCTCTTTGTTAGGCGCCTGCTCGTAACCTTGCTCCTTGTAGATGCGGTTCTCGATGAAGATCTTCTCCAGCGAGGTGTAGAAGTATTGCTCCTCAAGTTCGGCTTTCTGGATCTCTAACTCTTGACGCAACAAATCCTTTGTGTTGTCAGTTGACAATTTCAGCAGCGTCGATACATTCGTGAATATCGGCTTCTTGTCCTGAATAACGCAGCAGTTCGGCGAGATAGATACCTCGCAGTCGGTGAACGCATAGAGCGCATCAATCGTCTTGTCGGACGATGCGCCTGGAGCGAGTTGCACAACGATCTTCGCCTCTTCCGCAGTGAAGTCATCGACTTTCTTGATCTTGATCTTCCCGCGCTCTTGTGCCTTGAGGATGGTGTCGATAATCTTCGAGGTGGTTGTGCCGAACGGCACTTGACTGATGATCAGCGTCTTGTTGTCATCCGCCTTGCTGATACGCGAGCGGATCTTGATCACGCCGCCGCGCTCGCCGTCGTTGTAACGGCTCACATCGACCTCTCCGCCGGTCGGGAAGTCGGGGTACAACGTGAACTCCTCACCCCTCAAGTACGCTAACGATGCATCGCACAGTTCGTTGAAGTTATGCGGCAGGATCTTTGAGTTCAAGCCGACAGCAATACCTTCCACGCCTTGCGCTAACAGCAGCGGGAACTTAACCGGCAGATGTACAGGCTCTTTCTTCCTGCCGTCGTACGACGCCATCCAGTGTGTTGTCTTGGGGTTGAACACCGTTTCCAGTGCGAACTTCGACAGGCGCGCCTCGATGTATCGCGGAGCAGCTGCACCGTCACCGGTGAGGATGTTGCCCCAGTTTCCCTGACAATCAATCAGCAGGTCTTTCTGCCCGAGTTGCACCAGCGCATCACCGATAGAAGCGTCACCGTGCGGGTGATATTGCATCGTCTGACCGACGATGTTTGCCACCTTGTTGTACTTGCCGTCATCCACGGCTTTCATCGCGTGCAATATACGGCGCTGAACAGGCTTCAAGCCGTCCTCTATCGCAGGGACGGCTCGCTCCAAAATAACGTATGAGGCATAGTCCAAGAACCAGTCTTGGTACATGCCCGTCAAGTGATATTTGATTGCGTCGCTGAAGTCAGCCATGAATGCTATCAGTCAATGCGCTTGTTGATGATGATATAAGCGACAATACCGATAAACTCAAGCACCAGACTGCTAACCAGCAATACGTTGCTTGGCGTGCCGAAATAGTAAATACACAAGCAAATAACTCCACAAAGGAAGATAATTAAACCGAGGTTTTTAAGTAATGAATCCATATTAATCTAGATTTAAGAATTTTCTAAAAAACAGAATTGCCTGCAAAGTTACGAAAAAAAAATGACATTTGCAAATTATTTTGACAAAAAAATGCTCACACAGCCCTAAATTTACCTCCTGGGAACGATTTTATGAGTTTTTTCATCTCCAACAGCATCAGATGCGTGATGATATCCGAGTACGAAATATCCGCTTCTTCGGCGAGGTCGTTCACCAATATGCCGTCATCTGCCTCTCTGAGCAACTGTAGCAGCGTCCGCTCTTCGTTGCTCAATCCGCTCAGATCTTCGTCCATCGGCAGGCTGGTCTGTACCGGTCTTCCTGCTGTAGCCCACATCATCGCTTCTATCAGGTCGTCAGGGCTTTGCATCAGCATCGCACGCTGATCACGAATTAGACTGTTGCAGCCTGCCGAACTGTCATCGCTTATTCGCCCGGGCACTGCAAACACCGGTCTATTATAGTCAAACGCCATCGATGCCGTTATCAGCGACCCACCGCGCGCACGGGACTCTACAACGATTGTGCACTCCGACAATCCCGCGATAATTCGGTTTCGCGCCACAAAATGATGTTTTTCAGGCGTGTTGCCCGACATATATTCGGTCAGTATCCCGCCATTCTCCAACGCCCGAACAGCGTCAGGGCGATGATATGCCGGATAGATCCGGTCTAACCCGTGCCCGGGAATAATCAGCGTCGGGATACCTGCTTCCAAAGCTGCACGATGAGCCGAAATATCTATCCCGTACGCCAACCCTGACACAATGGTTAACTTCGGCAACTTTTCTGCCAACCCGAGCACGATCTCCCGCGTGATCATCTTCCCCCGCTCTGTAGCCTGTCGCGTGCCGACAATCGAAACGAAATGCCCGTCTCTGAGGTTGATATTTCCCTTGGCATATAGCAGTATCGGCGCATCAGCGCACTCTGCCAAACGTACGGGATAATCGGGGTCATATCGGTAGTATGTCGCTATCTGATGCTTGTCAACAAACGCCATTTCCTCTTGCGCACGTTGCCACGAAGCCGTTTTTCCGGGCAACATTACACGCTCCCAAGCTTCTTCGGGATCGGGATAACGCTGCAGCACTTCCCGCAGCAAACGGTGCTTGCCGTTGTACAAGTGCGTCAGAGCGATGATATAAGGCAGTTTGTCACTGTTCATCATAACTTGTCTAAGTCTTTGTTCGCTTTGCGGTGAAGATGTATAACATGAAAGATGCCAAACAATCCCACACCTGCCAATGTTCCGATACAATCAGCAACCCAGTCCAGTAACTCGCACGAACGTGGCGGACAGTACAATTGCATCCACTCCATAAATCCGCCATATACCACGGGCAGCATAAGCGATACTATATATAATACGCGCGAACTCACACGCACACGATAACTGTCAACTGCCAGACATAGGGCAAAGACCAGATACGCTAACATGTGACCCCACTTGTCTGCCAACGGTATATCACCTATTAGGGGCGCAGGCACTTCTTTCACAAGGCTAAGCCATGTGATGCCTGTCATTACAATCGCCGATGGCAGATAGACTGTACTATGGCTATTATTAAGAACGATCGGACAGATGTATTTTTATTCCGTAACACAAATCGCCGGCATCACCCAGACCCGGAACGATATATTTCTTGTCGTTCAGGATCGGATCAATTGCTGCGCACCAAAGGGTTACATCGGGACTGTCGTTGAGTTCGCGGCGCATATACTCGATAGACTTAGGCGTAGCAATCACGCTGCACATATGTGTGTGTACAGGCTTGCCGTGTCTGAGTAGTGCGAGGTAGCCTACTTCCATCGACATTCCCGTAGCCAGCATCGGATCAACCAGAATCAGCGTCTTGTCAACAATCGACGGGGCTGCCATATACTCGGCTACGATCTCCAGTTCGCCTTTGTCGTTGACGCGGCGGTAGGCACTGAGGAACGCGTTCTCTGCACGGTCGAAGATGTTCAGAAATCCTTGATGTAACGGCAGTCCCGCACGCAGTATTGTACCCAACACAATCTGATCCGTGATCTGCGGCACCACAGCCGTGCCGAGAGGAGTGGTTACATCGCGAGCTTCGTAATGAAGATGCTTGCTCACTTCCATCGCCATCACCTCGCCGATGCGCTCGATGTTACGACGGAAACGAAGAGAATCACGCTGGATGTTCACGTCGCGAATCTCGCCGAGAAACTGATTGAGAACACTGTTGTTCTCCGATAAGTTGATAACTTGCATAGTATTCTGTTTTGATTTGTTTGGCGATTTTAGGGTGTCTAAAAAGTACATTTATTTCGCACTTGAGCGACAATTTTCATTTTCGGCGCACAAAGATACAAAAAAATTTGTAAATTTGCAAAAAAAATTGTAACTTTGTGTGCTTTTCTTGAAAATGCCCCCATTTTAATGGAACACACTAAGCAATTTGTACACCATATTTCGAAAGAACTGGTCAATCTGATGCCTCTTGCGCAGTTTGATGGCGAGACGATTATTGTCGATCAGCCCGAGCAGGTCGACGAGGCGGTTGCCTATCTTCGTTCGTGCACGGTCTTGGGTATCGATACCGAAGCCCGACCTTCGTTCACACGCGGCATCCATTACCCGACTGCTCTCGTACAGATTGCTACCGAACAGCGTTGTTACCTCTTCCGCCTCAACAAGATCGGTCTTTCGCCAAACTTGGCGAAACTGTTCAGCAACAAACAGATCTGCAAGGTAGGCTTAGCCTTCAAAGATGACCTCAATGGTCTGAGACGCTTGCACGACTTCAAACCGGCGAACTGCATCGACCTGCAATCGCTCGTGGCGCGTTACGGTATCCTCGATCTCGGGCTGCAAAAGATCTTTGCCATCGTCTTTGGCAAGAAGATCAGCAAGTCGCAACAACTCACCAACTGGGAAGCCGATACACTCACGCCCGAACAGGCACGCTATGCGGCTACCGATGCGTGGGCTACGCTGCTCATCTACAATGCTTTGCTCGACTCCAAGCAACTGCCTAACCGTGAGGTCGAACAACTCAAGTTCGCCGAGCGCGAAGCACAAGTGCAGCATCAGCTCGACATCAATATGCACAAGGATATAGACGTTGCAATCGACGTCTTGAACAATGGCGGAGTGATCCTTTATCCCACCGACACCGTCTGGGGCTTGGGTTGTGATGCCACCAACGACGAGGCGGTTGCCAAGCTCTTCCGCCTCAAGCAGCGCGACAAAGGCAAGTCCGTACTCGTGCTCGTCGATTCGCCCGAACGCATTGCAGACTATATTCCCGTAATCCCTGACGCGGCGGCTAATCTCTTGGAGGTTTCTGCCCCCGAGGAAGGCGTTGCGCCCAAACCGATCACGCTCATCTATCCCGAAGCCCGCAACGTCTCGCCGTCTATCCTCGCCGAAGATGGCAGTCTGGGTATCCGCGTCACCTACGAGAAGTTCTCCAACCTTCTCTGTCATCAACTCGGCAAACCCCTCGTTTCGACTTCCGCCAACTTCGCCGGTCGTCCTACGCCCAAGGCGTTCTGCGAGATAGATGCCAAACTCCTTGAGAGCGTTGACTATGTCTGCCGCTCCCGCCGTAGCGAGAACAAACCCGCCCAACCCAGTAGTATCATCAAGGTCAATTCCGATAATTCGATAACCATCATCCGCCCATGAGCCCGCGTCGCAAACTCCAATTAGGATACATATTGCTTGACTTCCTCTCCGCCGAACTCGTTTGGCTCGCTTTCCTGTTGTTCCGCTGGCTCGTGTACGAAGGCAGGGTGTTCGGTGTGGATTCGGTTCTTATCCCTGCGTTTAACTTCTACACCCCGTTGTTGTTCTACCCCTTGGTCTGCTTGGGCATCTACTATCTCTCCGGCTACTACCTGCACGTACGGCGCAAAAAACTCAGTCAGGAATTACTGACTACCTTCATATCCTCGCTCGTTATATCGTTTGTGGCGTTCTTTATCATCATTATCGACGACCAGGTTGAGGACTACCACCGTTATGTCGTTTCGCTCGGCGTGTTGTGGCTATTGCAGTTCTGCATCAGTTACTTCTTCCGCCTCTGCTTCACGCTTATTCTCCGTCGCCACGCTACGCCTCCGGCTACGCACACCATCCACAGCGAAGCCGAGGTTGCCAACCTCCGTGTCAGCAAAGGCGATATGGTTGTCATCGACCTGCCTCAGGATAAAGACGATAATACCCTCTATCGCATCATCCAGCGCGTCTATCCCTTGGATGTCGAGATCGCTATCGTCCCCAAACTCTATGACATGCTTACCGGCGCTGCCAAGATCTCCGAGATAGGCGAGAACCCCTTGATCATGATCACCCGCCACAAAGCCTCGGACTCCGAACTCTGCATCAAACGCGCTTTTGATGTCGTCTCGGCTATACTCACCATGATCATCCTCTCCCCGCTGTATCTCGTGCTGTGGATTCTCGCCTACAGTTCATCCAAAGGGCCTGCGTTCTACAGTCAGCAACGTATCGGTCTGCATGGCAAACCCTTCATGATTTATAAGTTCCGCACGATGGTGCAAGATGCCGAAGATGAAGTCCCGCAACTCTCTGCCGACGACGACCCGCGCGTTACACGCGTCGGCAAGTTTATGCGCCGCTACCGTCTCGACGAACTTCCGCAGATGTGGAACATCCTCAAGGGCGACATGTCTGTCGTAGGACCTCGACCTGAACGGGAGTTCTTTATCAACCAGATCGTCGAACAGGCGCCGTATTACTGCCTGCTCTATAAGATTCGCCCGGGACTGACCAGCTGGGGTCCCATCCGCGTAGGTTACACCGATACCCTGCAGAAGATGATCGACCGACTCAACTACGACATCGTTTATATCGAAAACATGTCACTCCGTCTTGATGCCAAGATCCTCTTCTACACCATCGGCGTCATCCTCGACGGCAAAGGCAAGTAATATCGGGGTTTTAGTAGGGTTTACTCCAAATTTGATATAGTTTTATAGTGTATGGAAACAACGAATCTTTCGTACGACGCCGCCATCAAACGCGTTGAACAGATTGTCCGCGAACTCGAACAGACAGAGGCGCTCTCTGTATCTCTCTACAAACAAAAAGCCCAGGAAGCCCAACAACTTCTCCGCTTCTGCGAATCCCAACTCCGCGACATGGAGCAAGCTCTTGCAGAGGGCGCTGAAAAGTAAAAACGCACTTTTTTGACATTTTTCTGCAAAAATATTTGCAAATGTCAATAAAAAGTCGTACCTTTGTAACGAAAATGGGATTTTCCCTAAGAATATATGTTTATATAACATAAATAATCAATCTTTATATTAACTTAAATTCAAAAATCATGAAGAAAATCTTTTCTTTATTCGCTGCCGTGCTCTTCGCAGGTAGTATGATGGCTGGCTCGTACACTATTGCCTTTAAGGATGCTGGTGAAGGTAAAGGTGACAGTAGCACAAGTTTGTCAAGTACGACGGTTTCTGATTACATTGCTGAGGGTGCTGAGTATGTTTCTGCTATTGCTGCGTCAGGTAAAGTGTACAATGGTCAGGAAGGCTATGGCTTAAAGTTCGGAAACAGTTCTGGCTCAGGTTCAATTACTTTGACCTTAGCTGCTGCCGTTACTCCAACATCCATCGTAATGAATGCTTCGCCTTGGAGTGCAACTGAGGGTTCAGGTCTGCTGCAAGACTCTACTTTTGCGACTACCAAAACAGGTGCAAAAGGTACTTTTGGAGACTTTACGTATGTGTACGATGGCGCTACTCAAGTAACGACTATTGTCTTGGGTACTGCCGCAAAGCGTGGCTATGTTAAGTATATCACCATTAACTATGCAGATGCTCCTGCTGGTGATACTTGGACTGTAGCAGGTAGCTCGACTGTTGCTTTCGGTACAAGTTGGGATCCGACCAATACTGCTAACGATATGGTTAAGCAAAACGATGGTACCTTCAAGTGGGAGAAAGAGAACCTCGAACTCGCTGCCGGTTCTGTTAACTTCAAAGTAGTCAAGAACCACTCGTGGGATGAAGCTTATCCTTCCCAAGACTATAATCTCGCTATTGATGCTGACGGTATCTATACCATCACCATCACTTTCGAGCCGGACAATAGCAACAACGTTAGCGCTCTTGCTACCAAAACCGGTGAGGCTGTTGTTGTTCCGACAGTAGTTATGCACGGTACTTTCGTATCCAGCGACTGGGCAGACACAGAGGCTTTTGCTACAACTGAGGACAAGAAGACTGCTTCGCTCAAACTGACATTGGCTGCAGGCGACATTGAGTTCGGTTTGAAGCTCGATGGCGCATGGAAAGCTAATGGTGCTACCATCACTCGCGAAAACGCTTCTACCTCACTCGCAAGCGGTAGTGGTGATATGCACCTCACAGCTGATGTTGACGGTGAGTACACCTTCACATATACGTACGAAACCCAAACTCTCGAAGTTACCTTCCCTGTTGTTCTCCCGGATCCGACCAACTGTGCTGAGGCTCGCGAAGCTGCGCTGTCAGTAAGTGCAAACAACGAAGAGTACAATGGTGGTAAGGAGTACACCATCGAAGGATTTGTAACATCTATCGCTTATGCTTGGAAAGACGGCTCAATGAGCTTCTGGATGGCTGACACCAAGGAAGGCGGCAACGTGCTTGAGGCTTTCAAGTGCGCTATCGAGAAAGAGGAAGACGCTGTTCGCGTAGGTGACAAGGTTGCTGTTACTGGTAAACTGACCAAGTACAACACCACTCCGGAGTTTGCTGCAGGTTGCACCGTAGAGATCAAAGAGCGCGCTGAAGTTGAAGAGCCCGAGAACCTCGGTGAGAAGACCATCGCAGAATTCCTTGAACTCAAGAACACGAAGGACACCTGCGTTCTGACAGGTAAAGTGATTAATATTGCCAACGATCAGTATGGTAACCTCACGATTGAAGATGCAACAGGTTCGCTCTACGTTTATGGCGTACTCACTCCTGCCGGCGAGTCGAAGAAGTTCAACACATTGGATGTTGCAGTAAACGATGTTCTCACCATTAAGGCTACTTACAACGAGTACAACGGCAACCCACAGGCTAAGAACGCTATCTTCGTTTCACGCGAGAAAGCTATCGAAACAGCTGTTGACAACGCTACTGTTGCCGGCAAGGCGCAGAAGATGATCATTGACGGTCAACTCTTCATTATCCGCGACGGCGTTATGTTCAACGCCAACGGCGCTGCTGTAAAATAATCGGAACAATTTCCGTTGAACTACTATTAAGGCGATGCACGATGCATCGCCTTAATTTGTGTATATAGACGTAGTAGTGAGAGTGGCTAATGCTTCGCAGATGATAGCATGAAGAACCAAAGAAGAACTAAATAAGAACTAAAGAACAACTAAAGAAGAACTAAAGATTGTCTCGACAAAAAAGCGATACCATTACGTGACTATTAAGGGGGAAACATGGGCTTAACGGGATTAGTTGAAGACCTCGATGAGGATGTCGAGGGATTTGGGTAGGCGGAAGGAGTCAACGTGTGTGAGGTAGTAGTCGCAGAGTTGACGAAGGATCTCCTGACGCGTTTTGCGTGAGAGGGTTAATGGTGAAAGGTTCACGGTGAGTTCTTCGGCGGGTGAACCTATGCCGAGGAGTTCGGCGAGTTGCATCATGAATGAGATGTGCAAGTTCTCGGGTTCGGGATCGTCGTTGAGTTCGTGGACGAAGTCATCGAGGAATTCATAGATCGGTTCGTCCTGTTGCGGGTGCGTGAGTGTGAGCATCAGCATCTCTGTAACAAACAGAGCGATAGATTGCCGGCGGATGTCGGCATAGACCTGCTCGGGTAGGAAGACAGGGTCGATGGTATCGACAGTAGCAAAAGGTTTTGACGGGTTGACGCTGTAGGTTAGTTCGACGATGGAAAGCGGCTGGTAGGCTGCTTTGATCTTGTGCTTGCCGTGTGCACCATACACCTGCAGCGCAAGACGTCCTTCTGCCTTGGTATAGACTTGCAGCAACGACATTTTGTCGGAGTGCTTCTTTAGTCCTAATACTATTGCTTCCGTCGTTTGTTTCATGGTTATTCTTCCTCTGCATCCAAATTGGCGTAACGCCGCAAATCGTCAAATGTGTAGCCGCGTTGCAGCATAAACCGTATTATCTTCTGCTTGTCTTGTCCCCGCTTGCTCTGAATGGCTTTACGGATATTGCTTGCGTACACCGTTTCATCCATATCGTCTAATGCTTGTTGTATCTCCTGTTCGGGCAAGTGTTTGGTGCGTAAACCCATGATGATCTTCATTCTGCCCCAAGCTTGAAACGCTACTTTGTCGTGCACAAATGCCCGGCAATACCGTTGTTCATCGAGGTATTGTTGCTTTTGCAAAATCCCGATGACATCGTCGATCTGTACATCGGTTGCACCCAACCGCTCAAGCAGTTGTGCAACCTCTACTGCACAATGTTCCGCACCGGCGCAATAACGCTCCGCACGCTCCAGATAGACCTTGGTGTCAACAGGCTTCTTGTCTTCTATCTGTTCACTTTTGTATTGCATGAATGAATCGTTGTTTGCCGTACATATCGTTGAGGCATTCAGCCTCGTAGTCCGTTTGATGCATCAGTTCAAGCATTGCATCGCCTTGTGTCTCGCTGATCTCGAACCACAGTTCTTTTGCTTTATGTAACTGCGCTATGCGCCGATAGAAGAGTAGGGGATCGTCTTCCGGCACAAACAATGCTTCTTTGGGTTCGTGAAGCAAAGTGTTCTCTGTCATTGTCCCTCTTTCCGACGGTCGGATATACGGCGGGTTAGACACAATGAGGTCATATTCGCCGATCTCGTCGCTGAGTATATTCTCCACAAAGAACCGCACGTCTAATCCCAGTTTCGCAGCATTGCGTTTAGCGACTGCAATAGCTTCTTCGCTTTTGTCCAGCCCTTCAACAATCCACTCAGGGTGTTTCTTTTTGAGTGCCAAAGCAATACACCCGCTTCCCGTCCCCACATCCAACACTCTGACTGCTGATTGCTGATTGCTGATTGCTGATCGCTGACAGCTGATTGCTGACTGCTGATTGCTGATTGCCTCAACCAATTCTGCCGTTTCGGGTCGGGGAATAAGGGTGGCTTCGTTTACATCCAAATCCAAGCCTAACCACTCTGTATGACCGAAAATATACTGCACAGGAACAAATTTACATAATTTTTTCAAAATTATTTCCAAATCTGGTATATTTTTTGTACCTTTGTGCGTGCACAGGTCAAAACGGTTCATTCCGGTTGTTTCCTCAATGATCCAATATGCCAGTTCACGTGCCTCGTGCTCGCCGTAACAGGGCGTCAGTTGCGTGACAATATGTTCCACTATTGCTTTCATGCTGCAAAGATACAAAAAATATTTGACATTTGCAAATAAAAATGCTATGACAGATTCAGATTATATATTGCGATGCGTTGAGTTGGCGCGTAATGGCGAGTATTATGTTCCCCCTAATCCGATGGTGGGTGCCTTGTTGGTCAATCCTGCCGATGACACTATTTTCGCCGAAGGGTGGCATCATCGTTATGGTGAGGGTCACGCCGAGGTGGAGTGTTTCCACGCAGCGGATCAGAAGATGGCGGGACTATCGGAAGATGCAATATCCGCCATGTATGGCGGATTCACACTATATGTATCATTAGAGCCTTGTTCGCACTACGGTAAGACACCGCCATGCGCCGACCTGATCATTAGCAAAGGTGTTAAGCGGGTGGTGATCGGTTGCCTTGACCCCAACCCGCAAGTAGCCGGACGAGGTGTGCAGAAACTCCGTGATGCAGGTATAGAAGTGACAGTAGGTGTAGAGGAGCAAGCTTGTCGCGAACTGAACAAACGGTTTCTCTGCCTGCACGAGAAACATCGTCCGTACGTTATCCTCAAATGGGCACAAACGGCGGATGGGTTCGTGGACTTGATCCGCAAGGATGGTACGCCACTGGTTATTTCTACACCCGTAACCAAGCAACTTGTTCATAAGATGCGTGCCGAGAATATGGCGATCATGGTCGGCACACGCACCGCACTACTGGATAACCCCTCGCTGCTGACGACCCGCTGGTCTGGACGTAATCCCGTGCGCATAGTCCTCGACCGTCATCACCGCATCCCGAAGGACGCCAAGATCTTCTCCGACGACGCGCCAACCATCGTATATGACGAGTGTACCGAGTGGTCGTTCATCCTCAGCGACCTCGCTCAGCGTAATATCCACTCCGTAATGGTTGAAGGCGGTACAACCCTACTCAAACACATCCTGGAAACAGACATCTGGGATGAGATGCACATCGAAGTAGCACCCGTCACCATCGGCGAGGGAGTGCCCGCACCCGACATGAAACTGCCGGACACGTACGAAGAGGTTGATGGTTCAAAATTATACACAATATATCATTCGTAAGGCAAAATGACGCTAATCTAAACGAAAATTGCAAGAAAATTTGCATATATGCAAAAATTTTCGTAACTTTGCGCGTTTACAGCCATCCGCCACATCTGGCGGAGATGAAACAACAACAATATGACTAAACATCTACTATATCCGCTTGCTATGGTGTGCCTTTGTTTGGTGTGCCTTAGCAGTTGCAATCTGTTTCAGCGCGACGTCAAAGAGGGCGCTGTGGCGCAGGTGGGCAACTATTACCTCTATCAGGCAGACTTGGATGCCGTAACCTCAAGTGCAACCACGCCTGAGGACAGTGCACGTTATGCCGAACAGTTCATCCGCCGCTGGGCGACGGATATCCTGCAATATCAGGAAGGCAAGAGTCACAGCACTCCGGAGATAGAGGCGCTGGTCGAGGATTACCGCCGCAGCCTTTACGTGGCGGAATATGAGCGGCACATTGTGGACAAGAGAATGCCGAAAACAGTTACCGATGCCGAGGCGGATACGTTCTATGTGCATCATCAGGAGCGATTTATTCTGCAAGAGAACATCCTGCAAGGCGCACTGCTCGTTATCCCGCAAGATGCACCCTCGCAGCCTGAACTAAAGAAGAGACTAATGGATCTGACGGACGAGGAAAACCTCGAATACATCGAGAAATATGCGTACCAATATGCAAGCGGTTACGAGCTGTTTACCGCGCAGTGGTGCACAGGCAACCAGATCCTGATGCGCATGCCATCGAACAAATGGCAAAAATCCCTCGCAGCGGGTAAGCAGTACGCCGAGCAAGATACCACATCCGTCTATCTGCTGCAGGTGACCGACTGCCGTCTTGCCGGGCAACCGATGCCTATTGATTATGCGCGGGCAACTATAGACAAGATGATCCTCTCCGAACGGCGCGTGTCGTTTCTGCAACAGCAACGGCAAGAACTCTACGATGATGCTGTGCGATTCGGGAAAGTAATTATCTATTAATAGTCGAAAGTCGAAAATCAAAAGTCGAAAGCAATAAGTCAAAAGATATATGAAGCGAATTCTATATATTTGTGTGCTGATGTTAGCGTTGCCATGCGTGGCACAAAACAACATCATTGATGAAGTTATCTGGATTGTCGGCGATGACGCTATCCTTCGTTCGGAAGTGGAAGAGGAGCGATTGCGTGCGCAGTACGAAGGACAACCGATTGCCGGTGACCCGTATTGTGTTATCCCCGAGCAGCTTGCTGTGCAAAAACTCTTTCTGCACCAAGCCGAACTCGACTCGATTGAGGTGTCCGAATCCACGGTCAGCCATCAGGTTGATATGCGAATGAACTACTACATCTCGCAGATCGGCTCCAAGGAAAAGATGGAGGAATACTTCCGTAAACCCAGTTCGGAGATCCGCGAAGAGATGATGAAGAGCGTGCGTAACCAGATGACCATCCAACAGATGCAGCAGAAACTCACCTCGCACATCAAGCCTACACCGGCAGAGATTCGCCGCTACTACAACTCGCTGCCCTTGGATTCTATCCCGATGATGCCGGCGGATGTAGAGGTACAGATCCTGAGTTTCGTGCCACCGGTGCCTATCGAAGAGACGGAGCGCATCAAGAGCCGTCTGCGCGAGTTCACCGAACGCGTCGTAAGTGGTCAGGCTGATTTTGCCATGCTTGCACGATTCTATTCCGAGGATACCGAGTCAGCCAAGCATGGTGGGGAATTAGGCTTCGTGGGTCGCGGACAACTCGTGCCGGAGTTTGCCGAAGTGGCGTTCGCGCTCAACGACCCGAAGAAAGTCAGCCGAATAGTCGAAACAGAATACGGCTTCCATATCATCCAACTCATCGAGAAACATGGTGAGCGCATCAACTGTCGCCATATCCTGCTCAAGCCGCGCGTTTCTGCCTCCGACAAGTTCAATGCACTCAATCGTCTTGACTCCATAGCGCGAGTTGTCCGCGCTGATAGCCTGAGCTTCGAACAAGCAATCCTCATGTACTCTGAAGACAAAAATACCGTCATGAATGCCGGTTTGATGACCAACCCCAACACCGGCGCATCGAAGTTTGAGTACCAAGATCTGCCCTCCGAGGTGGCTAAGCAGATCTATTCGATGAAAGAGGGCGATATATCCGACCCGTTTGTGATGATTGACCCGACGAAGAACAAAGAGGTATGCGCCATCGTCAAGCTCAAACGCAAGACCGATGTTCACCGTGCAAACCTGACGGATGACTTCCAAACGATCAAGTCGATGCTCGAGCAGAAACTCTCCGCCGAGTATATCCACGACTGGATCATCAAAAAGCAAAAAGAGACATACATACAGATCGATCCGCGTTGGGCGGGATGTGACTTTGAGTTCCCGAACTGGATTCACAAATAGTCGAAAGTAAAAAGTCAAAAGCCTAATTAGTTGAAAGTTGAAACAGCACATTTCATATTTGTTCATGTTGCTGGTTGGCGTAATGTCAACTATCAATTGTCAACTGTCAACTGCACAAACTCTCGTGTATCTTGAGCGCGCCAACAACCTGTTGTTTGATCAGGAGAAATTGCCCGATGCTCGCATCGTAGTGGGCAACGTGTTGTTCCGGCACGATGATGCGCTGATGTATTGCGACTCGGCGAACTTCTTTGAGGCAAGCAACTCGCTGGAAGCCTACGGGCACGTGAAGATGGTACAAGGCGATACCCTCACCGGTTATGGCGACAAACTCTTCTACAACGGCAATACCAAGATTGCCCGATTGCGACAAAACGTACGACTGCTGCATCACGAGGCGATCCTGACCACTGACAGCCTGAACTACGACCGCGTTGCTGACATAGCGTACTACTACTCCGGCGGCAAGATTGTCGATGACCTGAATACCCTCACCTCGCGCTGGGGACAATACACGCCGTACAACAAACATGCAGCGTTTCGCGATAGTGTGCATCTGGTCAACGACCGCTTCACGATGGATACCGACACCCTGCTCTACGACACCGAGACGCACGTAGCCGAACTCGTTTCGCCGACAACCGTTCTCTATGAGCAGGAGACCACGATCCTATCCTCCCGCGGGCTGTATAACACCCGCACCGAGGAATCCGAACTGTACGACCGCTCAACCATCAGCCACACGGACGGCAAGTTCATGACCGGCGATACGATCTATTATGATAAGCATCAGGCATTTGGCAGGTTGTACGGAAACATCGAACTCATCGACTCCGTTCAACAGGTCACGCTCCGGGGCAACTACGGCGAACTGTACGAAGATGACTCACCGGCATCCAAACACCCCGAATGGGGTTCACACGGATTTGCCACCCACCAAGCCCTACTGGAGAGTTGGGGCGACAGTCTGCACACCTTCATGCACGCCGATACCTTGTTTACCGAGGAGCTTGCGTTGTCAGATACATTGCCGGAAGACAGCACATACCGTCGCGTGCGGGCACATCACAACGTACGCATATACCGCGACGATATGCAGGCAGTATGTGATTCGGCAGTCTATCTTGGCAACGATTCCATCGGCAAAATGTACGGCAATCCCGTCTGTTGGAGCGATAACAACCAGGTGTCTGCGGATAGCATCTACATCTATTTCCGCAACGAGGAAGTGGATTATGCCCACGGGATGGGTTCAGCCATCTGTATTCAGCAACATGATCTGATGCACTTCAATCAGATGAGCGGTAAGGAGATTATTGCGCACGTCAAGGATGGCGATATTTACCGCGTTGATGTCAACGGCAATGCGGAAACGGTGTTCTTTCCCATCGACGAGAAAGATAACACCCTCAGCGGTTGTAACCGCACGCAGAGCAGTTTTGTCAAGGTGTATATCGAAAACCGTCACGTGCATCACGTACTCTTCACCACCGCTACGACTGGCACGATGTATCCGATGGATCAGGTCAGTGATGAGGTTATGCACCTCGGCTCGTTCTTTTGGGCAGAGGACGAACGCCCACGCGTACCGGCTGATGTCTTGCTCTCGGTTGAGCACACAGCTCGCCCCGACAAGCAGAGCGTGAGCGCAACGGATGATTCCGAAACGAAAGACGACCAGCCATCCAAACCGCAGAACAAACCCAACACGGGCGCAGGAAAAACAGGAAGAAGCAAAATATCTGTTAGCAAATAACTATAAACGAAACGTACAAAATAATGAAACGTACAACAACAATTCTTTTTGCCCTGCTGTTGGCAGCAGGTGTAATGGCGCAAGACGACGAAATGGGAGGTTTTGGCATCCACGTAGGTTATGCTTCCCCTACTTTGCGTATCAACTCACCTACCTCCAAGAAGTTGGAAACCATTGCAATGAATGGTGTGAAGATCGGTCTGAGTTATGACGCTTCCATCGTCAAAGGCTTCGGTACAACCCTCGGATTGAACTATACCTTCGCTACGTATCACTCCAAGTGGACATACATCAGCGATATGTCAACCGATCAGGCGCGTTATCGCGGAAACTATCATGGGTTAGAAATCTTCTGCGATTGGCAATACAAGTTCCAAATAGCCGGAAACACCTATCTGATGCTCTATACAGGCCCTTCGATCCAAGTCCACCTGTCACTCAAAGAGTACGAGTATATACGCACAGCGGAAGGTGTGTTCCCTGTTGATGCCGACGCTCCCGGTGCGTATTACGGTTATACGCATCGTGACAACCATGACGGTGAGGATTACAAACGCGTGAATGTCACATGGGGTGTAGGAGCAGGTTTTCAATATAAGCGCTACTTTATCCGTGGCGGTTACGACTTCGGCTTGTTCAATCCCTACAAAAAGGATACCTTCAAAGCCATGGGGATAGATTCCGAACTCTACACCCGCGGACGTTTCGACCAGTGGCAGATCAAGATCGGTATGTACATCTGGCAGAATTAGAGTATTCAGTGTTCAGTATTCAGAAGTCAGTATTTAGATGATACCTCCGCAGACCATAGACAAGATCTTTAGTGCCGCCAAGATTGAAGAGGTGGTACAGGATTACGTTCCGCTCAAACGACGCGGTGCGAACCTCATCGGGCTTTGTCCGTTCCACTCGGAGCGAACAGGCTCGTTCACGGTGTCACCGAGTAAAGGCATATTCAAATGCTTCGGTTGCGGCGAGAGCGGAAATGCCGTTGGGTTCGTCATGAAGATTGACAACTGCTCCTACGCCGACGCTCTGCGTACACTCGCCAAGAAGTACCACATCGAGATAGAGGAACGCGAACTGACTCCCGAAGAGCAACAGCATCAGGATGACCGCGAAGCAATGTACGCGGTCAATGAGTGGGCAAACAAGTGGTTTCAAGACCAACTGTGGAACACTGAGGAGGGACAAACCATTGGTCTTAAGTATTTCCGTGAGCGCGGGATGCAGGACACAACCATCCGCAAGTTCGGCTTGGGTTACTCGCCCAACAAAGGCAATGCTCTGACCGATGCTGCACACAAAGCCGGATATATCGACAAGTACCTGACTAACGATGTTGACACCCTCATCGGTACAGGTGTCTGCGGTAAGAACGAAAAAGGGGAAGCCTACGACCGTTTCCGTGACCGCGTCATATTCCCTATCTTCACTCCCTCAGGCAAGACGGTTGCTTTCGCCGGACGAATCCTGCGCAAGAAATACGACAAGGACGGCAAGGAAATCCCAATGGGCAAGTACGTCAACTCGCCCGGTTCGACTATCTACTCCAAGACCAACGAACTGTACGGACTTTTCCAAGCCAAACAATCCATCGCGAAGACCAACCTCTGTTACCTTGTTGAGGGACAGATGGATGCCCTCTCCATGCATCAGGCAGGTATCGAAAACGTCGTTGCTTCCGGTGGAACAGCCCTCACGCAACCGCAGGTACGCCTCATCAAACGTTTCACTACGAACATCACTGTCCTCTACGACGGCGATGCAGCCGGTATTCATGCTGCTATACGCGGTATAGATATGTTCCTTAGTGAGGGATTCTTCGTTAAGGTCGTACTCCTGCCCGATGGCGAAGACCCCGACTCCTACGCCCGCAGCCACGATGCATCGGAGTTTATGGAGTATATCCGCACCCACCAGCAGGACTTTATCCGTTTTAAGGCGCAGTTTAGTTGGGAACAGGTCAAATCTGACCCTTCCAAACGCTCCGAACTGACGCACGATCTCGTGGAGTCTATCTCTCTTATCCCCGATGAGATTACCCGTTACGAATATATCCGCGATTGCGCCGAACTACTCCAGACCTCTGCCGAGGTGCTTACTCGTGCAGTTGAGCAACAACGCCTCGAACGACGCAAGAACGCTACGGAATCGTATAACGCCCAACGCCGCGAAAAAGAGCGCGAAGGCATACTCACCTCTAAACCGACGTCAACCGATACCCCGACAGAAAAGAGTGAAAACGTACGGGAAGATCGGGCTATTATCGGACGAATGTCGAAGGTGGATCAGAATATTCGCAACCTGACACAACTGCTCGTGCGTTATGGCGAACGACCATTCTTCCGTTTCCCGAACGGACAGACTGTATCTGTAGGTAATTATCTGTTGCAACAACTCGATGCCGATGGAGTGGATATACCTCTGCCTGTTGACAAACGCATTTTTGAGGAGTTTCGTGCCCACCAAAATGCCGATGGGTTCGTGGCGGAAACATTCTTTAAGTTCCATCCGGATCAAGAGATCAATGCTCTTGCCTGTGATTTGATTGCCGACCGCTATCAGCTGTCATCCATTTTCTACAAGGTCGCTATATCCGAGAATGTGGTACAAGACGTTGAGCAGCGTTCGGAGCAAGATCTGCTTAATGAACTCGTGCCGCAACTGCTGTGCGAACTCAAACTCAGTCTGATCAATGAACGCATAGCCGCAGTCAAGAAACAGATGGAATCAGGCGATACGGATCAGTCTCTGCAACTGCTCGGGCAACTTAGTGAACTGCAATCCGTCAAACGCGAGATATGCAAGTTCTTAGGCAACCGCATGCATTAACAAAATCATAAATTTGAAATCATAAATGATATATCACTTCTATCCCATAGACCGACCCATGATCTGGGGAGCAGAGCAATGGATTCTCTCTGCTTACCCGGGACGAGATAGTATCTGCGTCGAGACCGGACAAAATATCTGGCGCATGCTATGTGAGCAGAAAGAGCAACTGGTCGGCAAGCACGTCTTTGCCCGTTATGGCGATACTTTCCCCCTACTCATCAAGTTCATTGATGCCCGTGACGATCTCAGCGTGCAGGTTCATCCTTCCGATCAGTGGGCACAGAAGTACGGCGAGCCGTGGGGCAAGACCGAGATGTGGTATGCACTTCCCTCCGAACCGGGTGCACGTATTTATTGCGGGCTCAAGCGGCAACTCACACCCGATGAGTACAAACAGATGGTTGCCGACAAAACCATTCTTAGCGCACTCGCTGAGTACGAGATACGCGACGGTGACTGTTTCTTTATTCCTGCCGGACGAATCCACTCCATTGGTTCGGGATGTCAACTCTGCGAGATTCAGCAGACGTCCGATACCACCTACCGCATTTACGACTACGACCGCCGAGACAAAGAGGGCAATCCGCGCGAACTGCACACTGAGCGTGCCGCCGAGTGCATCAACTACAATGATGTGCAATTGGCGCGAACCAGCGATAACGCCGCAAACGACAAGGCAGTAAACAATCTCGTTTCTTGTCCGTATTTTGTCACCAATGTACTGCAAGTCACTGAGCCCATTCTGCGTGAATATAGTCGTCTTGACAGTTTCGTCTGCCTTATCTGCTTGGATGGCGAATGCACACTGACCGAACTGGAGAATGATGCCCAAACCACTATCACTAAGGGCGAACTCATCCTCCTTTCCGCCACAACCGCTGATGTCCGCCTCTCAGGCTCTTTCCGCGCCTTGGAAGTGTACATTGAGATTTGAGATTTGTTATTTGACATTTGAAAGTGAATAATAAAAACTATACGACCATGAAAAAAATTGTTGTTTTTACCGGCGCCGGTATTTCGGCTGAAAGTGGTTTAGGAACCTTCCGTGACTCCGACGGACTCTGGGAGAAGTATCGTATTGAAGACGTGTGCACGCACGAAGCATGGCTGCGTAACCCGCAACTCTGTGTGGATTTCTACAACGCGCGTCGCCGTGATGTCATCAACGCCAAACCCAATGCAGCCCATGAGGCTATCGCCCGTCTGCAACAAGCGATCCCGGGGACACGTATCATTACCCAGAACATCGACGATCTCCACGAGCGTGCCGGAGCGACAAATGTCGTTCACCTGCATGGCGAGATCCGCAAACTCCGTGCGGAGAACGACGAGATAGCCACTGTACCGATCGAAGGTTGGGAGCAACATTATGGCGACCGTCATCCTAACGGCTCGCTCCTTCGCCCGTATATTGTCTTCTTCGGCGAAGGTGTTCCGTACTTCACCGAGGCTTGCAACATTGCCGCCACAGCCGATATCCTTGTTGTCGTAGGCACTTCACTCAACGTTTATCCAGCCGCGTCACTGTTGCATTACGCACCTGAAAACGCCCGAATCATTATGGTTGATCCGGGCGATCCTCAGTTAGGCATTTATGCCTCACGTGTTCAGTTGGTACGTGAACCGGCTACTGTAGGCGTACCGCGCGTTGTGGAGCAGTTGCTTCATTTGTCTTGACGCGCATCGGCGCACCGGCTTTGCCTTGAATGCTGATAGGCTTCGTACCTACCAGTTGGATGTCTGATCCGTTACGAGCTTTCCCCGTAATCTTCCAACCCTCTTTCGTTACGGTAAGTGTGCCGCTTGCTATGAGCCATTGTGCCTCAGGAACAAGATAACCCTGCGATAAGTAACTTTTTGACGTATAGTAGAAACTCGTACCATCTACCTGAATCTTCTCATCATCACGGAATCCGGCGTAAGCTGTCCCAGGTCTCATAGAGGTGTTCAATCTGTATGTACCTACAGGAATAGTGGTCTCGTCAATCTTGGTGAACAGATACAAATCCAAGAACGGCACACAGGTCGTATTGTTCACTTTTACAGTCTTGGTTAAGTCGTACGCCTGAACCTGCCAGTAATTGAAGCCCTCGTCCGGATACGAATAGTAATATCCATACGCCGTGGTAATTGTATCAGCGTCTCTGCCGGAATAGGTACTCGGCGATATATCCTCTCCTGGTTCCGGGTAGTAATCGGCTACCGGAACAGCAGTAATACCTCCGTGCAATATATCCAAACCACCTTTCGTACCATCTACAACAGGACGTTGCTCGGCTTGTACAACGGGTTTGAAGTTCTCAGAAATAAATGCTACTACAGCACAGTTATCTGCTACCCATTTGCTGTCAAGTGTCAGTTCATAATCCGCCGACCACGAGTGGTTGCTCTTCACGCGCAGACTGTCACCTAACGGAGCAGTGAGATAGGCGCGCACGGCATTGGCGTGACGAAACTCCTGCCAACCTTCGAATGTTCCGTAATAATCCTGTTGGTAATCAATCATTCCGGACTCTTTTACCAGCACAGTAAGCATCAGGTTGGGGTAGTCTTCTTTCACGATCAAACCGCTAAGATGTACGTTCAATTTCCGATCAGTCTCGCTGTACGTGTTCTCAATCTCTATCGAAGCGTACGTGGTTGTTTCAAACTGCGATGTTACTGTTGGCAGATAACCCGGGTGAAAGCAGATTGCATTTCCTGCGTCACTTTTTGTTGCCTTTCTGTCAATGGAAATACTCGGCGCGCCATTGACACCTAACTTGTTCATAATATTCTGACTGCCGGTTACTGAGAAGTTGTCTTTCTTATAACCATAGTGATGCAGTACAAGTACCCAGTTCTCATCATCGCCAATGAAGTCGTGTACGCAGTCCATTCCGTAAGGGCACCAACCGCAGTCCTGACCCGTGAACTCCTCTATCAGATGTTTCTTGGGGAAAGCGTCAGGTAGTTGTTCGGTTATTTCCACAAACGTTATGCTGTCAATCTCTGTTATGTCTTTCTGACAAGCGATCTCGTCACCTACCCATACGCGCATCTCGGTGCGGGTTACCTCAAAGCCCATGCACATTACTGCCACTGCAGTAAGAACCAATGTAAATAATTTCTTCATATTGCTCGATATTTGTTATTCCTTAATAAATTTCACAACTTCTGCACCTATCTGCAGCAGGTACGTACCATTCTGCAAAGCGCTGACATCAATAAGCGTACTTTCTGCTTGCGTCTGCGTAGCGGATAGCAGTCGTCCCTGCAAGTCATATACACGTACTGTCTGACCTGCCGACAAACCCTTAATCACCATGGCATCATGTGTCGGATTCGGATAGACAGCCACACGTACTTCGATATCATTCACCGAAGAGGGCACATATTCGCCAAACACAATCTTGTCAATATCTGCTACGGCTGTATGTCCCAACTCGGTTTTCGATTTGTCGTACAAATACATCACATTGTCGGCAAACGTTATTTGCCCGATGAGCGAAACAGCGTATTGCTTGTCACTACCTGTCAGATAGTGAACTTGCAGCCCTGCTTCTGCCCGCGCCATCACTGTCAACAGCAGCAATGGTAAAATCAAAATCGTTCTTTTCATACGTTCATAGTTTATGCCGTTTTATTGCTTTTCCATTGTTCCGGTTATAGTGAACAGCTGTCCGTCACGTTGGATATACACTTGACCGTCATGTAATATCTTGCTCGTTGCAGCCTTATCATCCTTCACCTCGCTTACAGCGTCGGTCTGATATACATATTGCACGCGCACCTCAAGACTTTCCTCACCGTCGCGGAAGATATACCGGATGGTTTCGTTCGAACCTAACACCGGCACGTAATGCGAATACCAATGTGCAACACCATCGTTGATGTTGAATGTCTTCGTCTCTTGAGTTTCGCCATTGCCTGCTGTGCAATTGTTCCCGCAGCAGAACTCGTCTTCTAATCCACTGGAAGAACGGATGATCTGCATCTCAAGTTCGCCGGAATTGATCAGCACATCGCCTTCCAATTCCATCGTGTACTTTCCTGTCAGGATGTCTTCTTCGCCTTCAGTGATGATCAGGCTCATGCCTTCTTCACTCACTTCGCCTTCGCCCTTGACGCTTACGATCAGTGCATGCGCACTCTGCATGAGCAGTAGGGCTGTCAGTGTAAAAATCAATTTCTTCATTGTATAGTTGTTTGTCTTGCGTTGATTATTCTGTTATTTTCGTCCAATGCTGCAACTACTATGCTGCAATGCTTAGGCTCGCAGCCGTCAGGCAGCGTCATTGTTGTGGTAACGGTAACCGCTGTGAACGGAATTGTCTTGTTCTCTCCCCACGCATCGCCCGCTGCCATACGTAGCACATGGCGATGATAATAGTCTCTGTTCACACTGCCGTCAGGCATTGCTTGTGCACCTTGTATACTGTCTTCAATGAGCCACGTTACCAGCCTGCAGTCTTGCATCTTGTCAGCAGATGCAGTGGTTGTTACGGTGATGTTATTTGTATTGTTGTCACGCATTGCCTGTACGCTCAAGTGTACCTCTGTCGGCTGACTCATCTGCTGCGCAAGCAGAGTTGCCCACGTTGGGTAATCGTTCAGAAAACCCTCTTCATCGCTCGTAAAATTAATATTCCCTGTTGGAAATGGCGTTGTGGCATTGCCGCCCATATATCGGTAATAGACATCCGCTTCCTCGCAGGTATAATCGAATAGTGCTGCGCCCTGCGTGAACGGATTCGATGCCGGGTGCATAGCCACGACAATCAGGCGTTCACCGTATGTTTGTTTTAGTGCCTCTGCCTCAGCAGACGCTTTCGGACAGTTCACACAACGAAATCCCGTGAATTCTATCAATACATGCGCCCGTTCGGTGCTGTCAACCGGCACTGGCATCGGTATGAGCCGTTCACTCTCGCCGATCACCTCGCATCCTGCCAGCACTATTACTGACAACATGATAGCAATATATCTCTCAGCTCTAAACACTAAACACTCAACTAAAATCACCACGTAAAACTATAACTCATCCTCACTCCTTCCTGCTCCGGCTCATAGCGGCACACTCCACCTGAACAATTGAACCCGCTGCTCGTCTTCACGTAACCTGCTGATACATGGTGTGCACCGTTTGAATAAGTCAGCATAGCCGTGTAGTTGTGCTCCTTCGTCTCATCCGGTGCGTAGCCGATGTTATACTCCCAACTGCCGGAAACCGTCCAATGTTGCCACAAATCCAGTTCTGCTAACACATATACCCACTGCCCTTTGTGCTGCCTTGTATATAAGTATTGCAACTCATTACGCAGAGTGATGTTATCCGTAATATGTATCTTGTTATCCAATACAGCGACTCCTGCACGCACCAAACCGCCTTCACCTTCAATGACCTTTCGGTTGTAGGTCTGATACATCAGCATTGCGTTGAGCGTCCAGTATGCATTGATTTTCTTATGTAACTCCGCATGGATATCCGTGTAGTACGTGCCGTCGGTTGTGGTGTTCACTGCCCAACTGCCCTCTTCACGTAGTCCGCGCACATGAGCAATACTCAGCTTGAACGTCGTGCCGTACTTTCCGCCCACCTTGCTCTTCCTCGGAGCTGTATAGCGCACTTCTGCCTGAAAAGCCCACTCACCGATGATATACTGCGTGGCGTAGGGGTAACGGGCTGCCAGAGCGTAGGTGTGCTGTGGAGTGAACACCGGCAACAGGTTCAGTCTGCCTGCCAAGCCTCTTACACTACGCGACGAACGCAGTGACATGTTATCCGAACGTTTGGCTTGTGCCAGCACCGACAATCCCTTTCGTGAGTAGCCCAATGACAGCAGCAACGCCTGTCCTGAACGGTAACTGTAACTATTCTCCAGCGTCGGGTCGTTGGCTTTGTAGGCATATTCGATGAGTGCATCCCAGCCTTTTCCTTGCAGGTTGGCTCGCACCTCACCGGCGCCTACCCAACGTGGCAAGTTGTATCGATACAAACCGTCACTCAGTGTAACCAACACGGTGTCTTCATGTTCGTACTTGCTCACGTAACTTCCGCCTATAGTCAGTTCAAGATCACTCTGTTGCAGCCCGTGTAACCACTCGTGCAAACCTAACTCCAGGTCTGCCCCCAATGCGGCATCCTGCTTGTAGTTCCAGCCCCACGCACCATCATGATAGCAATTCCAATAACGTCGTTGCTTGCCGCCAAGCAGTGTCAGATGAATACCTTTGTACGGTGATGCACTGATCTTTGCACCTCGCAACGGGTTGTCTATACCAAGGTCTCTGTTTTCGTACAAGTTTAGAATCATTCCCGACCCGAACTGTCCATACACATCGCCTACGCAGATCTGTCCCCATGCAAAGTCTGCCATCACACTCAGCCTGCCTATGCCGTGACCGGCGAATCCGGGTTCATAACCGAGTAGCGGCCATTGATTCAATTCTAATCGTGTGTCCGCGCGCAAACCGCGAAATTGTGCGGCATTACTATCAGTGCGCAGGTAATTCATTGACAAGTCGAGATAGTTGTTGCTCAAATGGTCGATCTTCGCCCACTCGCCTCGTGGCGCAGTGCGTACAGCCGATACATCCCGCGTAGGGAAGAGCCCGTCATGCTGAATGCCGCCACTCACATACACGGTATCATTGGCAGTTAGCCATCGGCTATTCGCCAATAGCAACCCTAATACCAGCACCGCAATATGTAATCTCTCAATTCTAAACACTAAACTCTCAACACTCCATACGGCTTTAGCCGATCGTTCGAGGCTTTGCCGAGATAAGAACTATTTCAAGAACTGCTTGATTTCCTTCTCACTGCCATCGGTATATCCCGTATGGTTATATACCGTCTGTCCCTTGCTGTCAATCACAAACAGATGAGGCACATTCTGCACGTTCATCGCCCGCTTCAGCTCGCTGTTCGGGTCAAGCAGCACATGGTAATCCCAACCGTAACCGTCAACCAGCGGTTTGACTTTCTTCACATCCTGCCCTTGGTCGATGGATACAATATACATCTCCACGCCGGTCTGTTCCTGCCAGTCAGCATACAACTCGTTGATGGCTTCCAACTCGCGCATACACGGCTTGCACCATGTTGCAAAGAATGCAATAATCACCGGCTTGCCTTGTTCTGCCAAGCTCTCCGTTTTGACGGTTTTGCCGTCCACATCCTTGAGTGCCACACTCGGCAGGGCAGCTTGCATCCACACTGCACACAGCACTCCGATAATAATGCTAATGAATCGTTTCATTCTACGTACAATACAAGTCCTTTTAAATATTCTCCTTCGGGGTGATAGATATTGATCGGATGATCCTGTGGCTGATGCAGTTGGTGCAATATCCGCACTTTTCTGCCTGTCTGTGCCGCAGCACTGAATACTGCCAGCCTGAACGCCTCTTTATCTACTGCTTGCGAACAACTGAACGTGAACAGTATTCCTCCCGGACGGATCATTTCTATCGCTTTGGCGTTGATCCGTTGGTATCCGCGCAATGCATTCTTAACCGCGTCACGGTGCTTGGCAAACGCAGGTGGATCTAATATGATCAGGTCATACTGGTGCCCCTGTGCCCGTTGCTCGCTCAAGTAGTCAAATGCATCAGCCGTCACGGCTTTGTGGTTTGGGCAATGAGGAAAATTCCTCTCTACATTCGCATTCACCAGATCTATCGCTTTCTGGCTCACATCCACCGAATGTACACTCTTCGCTCTGCCGCGTAGCGCGTACAGCGAGAATCCTCCCGTATAGCAGAACATATTCAACACATCTTTCCCTGCCGCATAACGCTCCACTAATGCTCTGTTCTCACGCTGGTCGATAAAGAATCCCGTCTTTTGTCCCCGCAGCCAGTCAATGCGCACATCAATTCCGTTCTCCTTCGCCCAGTATTCTATATTGTCTGATTTCTGATTTCTGACTTCTGATTTCTCAATCAAGTACCCCGTCTTCTCCCCTTCTATCTGTGCCTTGAACGGTAGAGTGTCATCCGACTTATAGTACACCGCATCTACTTCCTTCACCTCTTTCACAATCGCCTCGGCTATTGCTTTCCGGCATTGATGCATTCCCACCGAGTGTGCCTGCACTACGGCGGTATCACCGTACACGTCCACCACTAATCCGGGCAGCATATCTCCCTCGCCGTGTATCAGCCTGTATGTGTTGTTATCCTCGCGAAGCAGTCCGAGCCGTTGACGCATCCGGTATGCTGCGGCTATGCGCTTGAGCAGCAAGCCCCTAATCCACTCATCCTCTGTCCCGCTAATCCGTTCATCCCCAAATGCCAACAACCGCACAGCGATAGATCCCACTTGCCAATGACCTGCACCGAGCACTTTCTCGTCTGCGCTTTGTACGCACACCAACTCGCCTTCCTCCGGCGCTGCGGCTCGATGAGTGGCATCTAATACAATACGGGCTATCGCTCCCGAGAAAACCCATGGATGAAATCGCAAGACGGATTCCTCTTTATGAGGTTTGAGAATTATGGTTGTCATGCCGCTTGTTGTTTTGTGATATTTCGGGCAAAGTTACTAAAAATTATTGAATATTGCAAAAAAATTTGCATATTTGCAAAAAAAATCGTATCTTTGCACGCAAATTGTCAATTGAGTGTTCTTTCAATCGGCAATGCTGGTCATCGATTATTATCATTTATTGCATACATAATGAAAAAAGTTTTTTCTCTTGGCGTACTTCTCGCCGCTTGGACAGCAGTTTTAGCCTGCACCAATTTCCTTGCAGGCAAAGATGCAACTGTTGACGGCAGCACGATTATTTCGTATGCAGCCGACGCGTATTCTTTCTATGGTTATCTGCATTTCGCTCCCGCAGCCGATCATCCGGCTGGCTCGGTGCGTGAGGTAGTAGAGTGGGACACCGGCAAGCCGCTCTGTTCCATCCCGCAAGTAGCGCACACATATTCTGTTGTCGGTAACACCAACGAACACCAGCTCACTGTCGGCGAAACAACGTGGGGCGGACGCGAAGAGTTATGGGATACCGTAGGTATCGACTACGGCAGCCTGATATACATTGCTCTGGAGCGTTGCTCTACAGCCCGTGAGGCTATAGAGTGTGTGACTTCTCTCGTCAAAGAGTACGGTTACGCCAGCGAGGGCGAAAGCCTGTCGTTTGGTGATCCGAACGAGATATGGATCATGGATATCATCGGTCGGGGAGCCGGCGAGAAAGGTGCAGTGTGGGTTGCCACACGCATCCCGGACGACTGCATTGCGGCACATGCCAACCAAGCTCGCACACAAGGAATACCCGCTCCAACCAAAGCTGCAGCCAAGAAAGCCAAGAAGACAGGCATCGTGGATATGGGCGATGTGCTCTACTCGGCAGACATCATCGAGTTTGCCCGACGCAAAGGACTGTTCGAAGGCAAGGATTCCGAGTTCTCATTCCAGAAGGCATTCAACCCCTACGATTTCTCCGGTCTGCTCGCCTGCGAAGCACGTGTGTGGAGTTTCTTCCGCCACTTTGACAACGATATGGATAAATACCTTCCGTTCGTAACCGGTCAGACCTTTCTCGCTACCGATGGCAAAGATGCCGGCGAACCGATGCCGCTCTATATCCGTCCCAACCACAAAGTAAGCGCACAGGAGATCAAGGATTGCATGCGCGATCAGTACGAAGGCACACCGCTGGATATAACCCAAGGTGCTGCTGCCGGTGCATGGCATAGTAAACTGCGTTACGGTGGTTTGGCATTCGAACTCGACAGCGTCAAATATTGGTATCAGCGTCCTACCGCTACCCAGCAAACCGCGTGGTCGTTTGTTTCGCAGATGCGCAGCGGCAAACCCGCAGGAATCTTCTGGTTTGGCGTAGATGATGCAGCCACCAACGTATATGTACCTATATTCAGTTGTATCACTGAGGTGCCCGACTGCATGAAGCAAGGCAATGGCGATCTTTATACCTATTCTCCAACTTCTGCATGGTGGGCATTCAACCTCGTGGCAAACAAAGCCTACGAAAAGTACGAACGCATCCTGCCTGAGATCCGTGAGCGTCAGGCGATGTGGGAAGAACGCTTCAACACACAAGTTGAAGGTCTTGACCGTGAGATTGCATTGCTCTCTGCCGAAGATGCACGCAAACTGCTGACAGCTTACTCCTGCAAGCAAGGCGAAGAGGTGGTCAAAGATTGGAAAGATCTGTACATCTACCTCATCACCAAGTACATCGACGGTCAGGAACGTAAGTTCGAGAACGGACAGTTCGTGCGCAACCCCTACGGTCAGCCTACGATGCCAAATCGTCCTCCTTTCCCCGAACCGTTCCTGCGCACCATCGCACCCGAAACACTGCATGAATAATAATGCATCAGCCATGATTGGCTGATAAAATCCAATTGCATAATGAACAACATAGAACCCCGCGAAGTATTTGACATCTTCGCCCAAATCAATCAGATTCCTCGTCCGTCAAAGCACGAGCAAAAGATCAGCCGTTGGTTGCAGGACTTTGCAGCCGAGCATCAGATAGAGTGCATCGTTGATGACGCTATGAACGTCGTCATGCGTGTACCTGCTACCCCGGGTTACGAAGACCATCCTGCTGTCATCCTGCAAGCGCACCAGGATATGGTGTGCGAGAAAGATGCCGACTGCACCATTGACTTCATGAACGATCCCATCCAGACTGTTGTCGAAGGCGACTGGCTGCACGCCAAAGGAACAACCCTCGGCGCAGACGACGGCATCGGTATTGCCATGGCTCTGGCAGCATTCACCTGCTCCGATGTCAAACATCCCGCTCTTGAAGCATTGTTCACCGTGGACGAAGAGACCGGTCTGACAGGCGCTGACCGACTGCAAGACGGCATTCTACGCGGTCGCCGACTCATCAACCTCGACAACGAGGATGACGGACATATCTGTATAGGTTGCGCCGGAGGTATAGACAGTCTCGGCAGGATGCATTACACCCCACAGCCACTTCCCGAGGGCAAATGGCTCGGACTGCGTCTGCGTGTGGACGGACTGCCCGGTGGGCATTCAGGTGAGGATATCAACAAAGGCAGAGCGAATGCCAACAAGGTGCTGGCGTACTTCCTCGCAGAGATATTCGACTCGACGGATATGTTCCTCGCAACCATCCACGGCGGTAACCTGCGCAATGCTATCGCCCGCGAGGCGGAAGCTATCGTGTGCGTACCGTTTGAGGATCGTGAGCGTCTGCGTATCCTCTTCAACGAGAAAGCGGCACAAGTGGAGGCTGTCTATCAAGCTACCAACCCCGATATCCACTGCCAGATGGAAACAACGGCGCTGCCCGATGCTGTGATGAGTTTTAGCGACACCTCACGTCTGCTGGCTACCCTCACTACGTGTCCTCACGGAATGATTCGCATGAGTGCCGACATCCCCGACCTCGTTGAAACCTCCACCAACCTTGCCTCCGTTCACAGCAAAGCCGAAGCAGATGGTCGCCCGTATATCGAGATCAACACCTCGCAGCGCTCGTCCATCGAAGCGCAGAAACATCAGATCAAGCGGCACGTAGAATACGCACTCTCCATCGCTTGCGACGAAGTGACACATGGTGACGGCTACCCGGGGTGGGCACCGAATGTCAACTCTCCGCTACTGGATGTAATAGTTGCCACACATAAGCAGCTGTTCAGCAGCGAGCCGAAAGTTCTGGCTATCCACGCAGGACTGGAGTGCGGGTTGTTCTTAACCAAGTACCCTGACATGGATATGGTCAGCGTAGGACCGCAGATGTACGACGTACATTCACCCAAAGAGCGGCTGAGCATTTCATCCACAGCCAAAACATGGAAGTGGCTCAAAGCGACACTCGCTGCCCTGTAAAGGTAGCTAAATAGGACAAAACGAAGTAAATTTTTCATTTTTTTGCCAAAATATTTGCAAATATCGGAAAATTTATGTACTTTTGCAGCCGCTTTGATTAAAAAGCATTGAAATGTGGCGAAGTTGTCATTTCCACAATGCTGCTTTAGCCATGATTGTTTAACCGCGCCGTTTACCATACATAAATGAACAAATGGTAAATGACAAAATGAAAAAATGTCTATGTATTTGACATCAGAGAAAAAAGCAGAGCTTTTTGCCAAGTTTGGCAAGAACGCACAGGACACCGGTTCGACCGAAGGTCAGATCGCACTGTTCACTTTCCGTATCAACCACCTCACCGAGCACCTGAAGCTGAACCGCAAGGACTTTGGCACAGAGCGCGCACTGACCAACCTCGTTGGTAAGCGTCGTCGTCTGCTCGACTACCTGAAGGCGAAAGACATCGAGAAGTACCGTGCACTCATCAAGGAACTCGGTATCCGTAAGTAATCCTTACACTGCTAAACGAAATAGGAGCGACGTGAGTCACTCCTATTTTTGTTGACTGTTGTGCAGTCAGATGTGCTATAATTGATCATTTTCCACGAGCGTAATGATGCGCTCGGTGATTCTGTCTTTGTCGTTGGCGTCGTACTCTTCTTTCAGGTCGTTCTTGAATAGTTTGGCTATGAACTGCCAGAAGTCTGCGGCGAACTTGCTCTTAAATGTGCGGATCAGTTCGTACGACGTGCGGTTACTCTCCCTGTCAAGCAGTAGCATCAGCATCCGCCCCTGCGAAGCCGTCATGTTCCGAAAATCCTTTTCGTACTCGCGAAACAGTTCGCGTTCGCGCTTGTTCCACCAACGTCGCCGCTCTTTAGGAGTCATCTTCGCCAATGTATCTTCCGCTTCGATGATCGCTTGGTTGATGCGCTTGGCGTAAGGTAGCGTCTTCTTCACATCGCGTACTGTGCGCCAGTAGAACCGCTCTTGTTGCTTATTCTTGAACTTCAACGGCGCATAGCAATACACCTCGTGAAGTATGGCTTGGTATAGCGTATCGTTTTCCTGCTCGTTCGGCATCGTATTCGTCTGCAAACTCACTTTGGCATACATCGGACTGACTGCTATCAGGCAGCATGCAACGGCTATATGTACAGCTTTCAGACGCATATATTTTATTCTACAGATTGCAAAAAGCAAGAATTATGCCACTCATGCACATTTTTCGGGGAAAATAATTGTTTTTCTGCAAAAATTGTCGTACTTTTGCATCCGCTTTCGCGAAAGTTTATGGTCCTTTGTAAAAAGAATCATTGCCGAACGCGACGGGATGTGGCGCAGTCCGGTAGCGCAACGGTCTGGGGGACCGGAGGTCGCAAGTTCGAATCTTGTCATCCCGACAAAAACAGCAGAGTTCATCGCTCTGCTGTTTTGTTGTTCATATCGGAACCCCTAATCCACTAACCCGCTAATCCTCATCACAGCGACCACTCAAAGCCTTCCTTGGTGTCCTTGATCTTGAATCCGAGTTCGGTCAGCGAGTTGCGGATGCGGTCGGATGTCGGCCAGTCTTTGTTGCGCTTGGCATCCAAACGGATGTTCAGTAGCAGGTCAATAGCCTTGTTGTAGGCTTCTTGTTGACCACCGACTGCTGACTGCTGAGTGCCGGCAAGTTGCAGACCGAGGATGTCAATAGCGAACTGTTGCCAAACTTCACGGAGTTCTTTCAAATCCGCCTCGCTAATCGTGGCTTTCCCGTCAGCAACGCTGTTAATCGCCTTTGTCGAGTCAAACAGGTTGGATATAACAATCGGAGTATTCAGGTCGTCATCCATCGCCTCAGCGCAATGTTGCCTTAGCTCGGCTACAAGGCTATGCACCTCATCCGTTGACGTAGCCGCAGCGCTGATCTTCTGCAAACGTGCGTACGCTTCCGCCATCCTTTGGAAACCTTTCTCAGCCGCTTCCAGTGCTTCGGACGAGAAATCCACCGTTGAACGGTAATGTGCCATCAGAATAAAGAACCGGATGGTCATCGGGCTGAATGCCTTCGTTAGCAACGGATGATCGCCTGCAAAGAACTGCCTGAGGGTGATGAAGTTATTGTAACTCTTACCCATCTTCTTGCCCGCAATGGTGATCATGTTGTTGTGCAGCCAATAGTGCACGGTGTCGTGCCCAAGTGCTGCGCAACTCTGTGCTATCTCTGCCTCGTGGTGCGGGAACATCAAATCCATACCACCTCCGTGGATGTCAAACTCCTCGCCCAGATACTTCGTTCCCATAGCCGAGCACTCCATGTGCCACCCCGGGAATCCTTCGCTCTTGAGCACTTTCTGCTCGCCGTCCTCTGTATAGCGGAACTCTGCCGGCCAGTGCATGATATGCTCCGGCGCAGCTTTCTTCCACAGGGCGAAATCGTACGAGTGACGTTTCTCGTCTTGACCGTCCAATTCGCGTGTGTCGGTTACTATATCCTCAAGGTTGCGTCCGCTGAGTTTGCCGTAGGGGAAGTCTTGTGCATAACGCTCCACATCCATATATACGCTGCCGTTGCTCACATACGCGTAACCCTTGTCTAGGATCTTCTGCACGAAGGCAATCTGCTCGATGATATGCCCCGAAGCGTGCGGCTCAATCGATGGTGGCAGTACGTTCAGTGCTTCCATATCGTGATGGTAGCGGTTGGTGAAGAACTGCACAACCTCCATCGGCTCGAGTTGCTCCAGACGGGCTTTCTTGGCTATCTTGTCCTCGCCCTCATCCGCATCGTGCTCGAGGTGACCTACATCGGTGATGTTACGCACGTAGCGCACCTTATAGCCGATGGCCGTCAGGTAGCGGAATAATATGTCAAAAGTGATAGCCGGTCGGGCGTGACCCAGATGGGCATCGCCATACACCGTCGGACCGCATACGTACATACCTACATGTCCCTCATGCAAGGGACGGAAAGGTTGTTTCGTGCGCGCGAGCGTATTATATAGGTATAGCATAATCTGACTTCTGATTTCTGATGTCTGACTTCTACAAAAGGTTATTCTTCTCGATGTCGAGGAAGTACTTGTAGGTATCGACCTTCAGTTCGCCGCAGGCGAGTTCGTCGCAAACGATGATTCCGTGCTGATGCATCTGCAATGCACTGATCGTCCACATGTGTGAAACGCTGCCTTCCACTGCGTGCTGCAATGCGCGGGCTTTGTTGTGACCGTTCACCAGAATCAGCACCTCTTTGGCGTCCATTACGGTCCCCACACCTACCGTCAGAGCGGTCTTCGGTACGAGGTTGATATCGTTGTTGAAGAAGCGCGAGTTGGCGATGATGGTGTCAGTGGTCAATTCTTTCTTACGTGTTCGCGATGTCAGCGACGAACCCGGCTCGTTGAAGGCGATGTGACCGTCCGGGCCAATGCCTCCGAGGAACAGATGAATACCACCGTAGTTCTTGATCTTTGCCTCATAACGTGCGCACTCAGCCTCGAGGTCAGCTGCGTTACCGTTCAGGATATTTACGTTCTCTTTGCGGATGTCGATGTGCGAGAAGAAGTTGTTCCACATAAAGCTGTGGTAGCTTTCAGGATGCTCTTCGGGCAGACCTACATACTCATCCATATTGAACGTTACCACGTTGCGGAAGGATACCTTGCCGGCTTTGTTCAGTTCAATCAGTTTGCGGTACATACCTAATGGCGATGAGCCTGTCGGCAAACCAAGCACAAAAGGATTGCTCTCCTTCGGCGCAAATTCATTTATACGTTTGGCAACATGGTTTGCTGCCCACTCCGACATCAAGTCGTAGTTCTTTTCGATAATAAGTCTCATAGTATTTTCTATTAGTCCATTTTCTTCATAACGATCGCACTACGTGCCGGCAAGTAGAGCTTGAGCCAGCCTTTCTTGTCCTTGGCATACTCGCGATCGGGCATAGTGAAGTGATCCACACTGTCATCCGTCTGCTCGAATCCTGCAAACTGCGGGTCGTCGGTATTGAGTACCACATGGTACTTGCCTTCCGGAGCGAGGAATCCGTAGTCGGGGAACGACTTTGTTCCGTTCCAGTTGAATACAAACACGTAGTCTCCACGCATGTATGCTACTACCTGATCACCCTCACGATCCCACAGGTTGATGATCGGCGTCTCGGGTGTGATGCCCGACTTACGTAGCATCTTTATCATTGCCGCATCGAATCGGTTGAGGTCGGCGTAGTAGAAGTTCTGATTGTCAACCAGCGACCACTGACGGCGTGCGTATTTGTAACTCCAGCCGTTGCCTTGGCGCGGGAAGTCGATCCATTCGGGGTGACCGAACTCGTTGCCCATGAAGTTCAGGTAACCGCCGTTCGTGGTTGATGCGGTGATCAGTCGGATCATCTTGTGCAGCGCTATACCGCGGTCAACCATATATGTCGAGTGCCCGTGCTCAAAGTGCCAGTACATGTCGGCATCCACCAGACGGAAGATGATCGTCTTGTCGCCCACAAGTGCCTGGTCATGACTCTCGGCGTAGGAGATCGTTTTCTCATGCTGACGACGGTTGGTCATCTCATACAGGATGTGACCGGCTTTCCAGTCCTCGTCGCGTACCTCCTTGATATACTTGATCCAGAAGTCAGGTATACCCATAGCCAGACGGTAATCAAATCCCATTCCTCCATCGGCAAACGGAGCAGCTATACCCGGCATGCCGGACATATCTTCGGCGATGGTGATGGCGTTCTTCTTTACCTCATGTATCAGTTTGTTCGCCAGCGTTAGGTAGCATATAGCATCGCCGTCCTCGTTGCCGTTGAAGTACGAGCCGTAGCCGTTAAAGTCCTCGCCGAGTCCGTGACTGAGGTACATCATCGATGTTACACCGTCAAAACGGAATCCGTCAAAGTCATACTCCTCAAGCCAGTATTTGCAGTTCGACAACAAGAAGTGCATCACCTCGTTCTTGCCGTAGTTGAAGCACAGACTGTCCCAAGCCGGATGCTCGCGGCGTGCACCGTCGTGGAAGTACTGATACGGCGTGCCGTCGAAATTACCCAAACCTTCGAGCTCGTTCTTTACAGCGTGCGAATGTACTATATCCATGATTACGGCTATACCTTTGTCGTGAGCCGCTTTGATGAGTTCTTTCAACTCTTCCGGCGTGCCGAAGCGAGATGACGGAGCAAAGAAGTTCGATACATGGTATCCGAATGATCCGTAGTACGGGTGCTCCTGAATAGCCATGATCTGGATGCAGTTGTAGCCGAGTTTGATTATACGCGGCAGCACATTCTCGCGGAACTCGCTATAGGTGCCCACACGCTGCTCCTCGGTAGCCATACCGATGTGGCACTCGTAGATATACAGCGGACGGTCTTTCTTCCAGCCTCTCGGACCACGACGTTTGCCCATATCAAACTCTTTTTCAGGTGCCCACACTTGGGCTGAGAAGATCTTCGTCTGTTCGTCTTGCACCACGCGGCGTGCATACGACGGAATACGCTCTCCGTAACCGCCCAACCACTCTACCAGCAACTTGTAGTGCTGACCGTGAAAGATCTGATCCTCTGTGAAGTAGCCTTCCCATACACCGTTGCCGACAGGGTAGAGGCGATAGCTCTCGTTTTTCTCCCAGTTGTTGAAGTCGCCTTTTACGTAGATGGCTGTGGCATTGGGTGCCCATTCGCGAAGAACCCATCCCGGGTTCAAATGATGCAAACCGAAATACAGGTAACCGTCTGCCCATGGGGCGAGTTTCTTCTTACCTCCGGTCAGTTCTTTAATCTTGCGTTCGGCATAATCGTGACGTGCTTGTAGTGCCTGTTCGTAGGGTTGAAGACCCGGCTCGTTTTGTACAATCTGTAGCATAGTTAAATGAATGGATTTATTCTACTTTAGCTTTAACAATTATCTTTCTGAACGTGGATGAAGCAATGCCTGCGGCATGTGCATCCGTGGGGAAGAATACAGCGAAATAACCTCTCGGCACGCTGAAGCGTGCGGCGGGTTTGTCGCCGTATAACTCTACATCCTTGCCTTCGTCATACTCCTTGATGACGTTCTGGCAATCCTCAATCGAACTCCAAAGCATCGTTTCCGATGTCGTCAGAGGTACTTGGATGTCAATGTAATCTTTGTGAGCTTCAAGCTTGCAGTCTTTCTCGTCTTTGGCTGCCTGGTCACGGATTTCCATAATCAGATCCTGACCGTCCAACTTGATTTTGCATGCGGGCAGTTCTTCCAGGTCGTTGTCATTGAAGAACTTCATGAATTGCTGAAAACCGGGTACACAACCAAAGTACCAGTCAGCGTTCTCTAATTTGTCAAGTATCATAGATAGTTTTTTATTTTTCTGCTTTTGCCGAACGCTCAGTCGAACGCGCGTACAAAATTACGTAATATTTCGAAATATTGCAAATTTTAGGGGCTATTTGTGCAAAATAACCCCTCTTTGAATTGATAATTGGCAAATGCAGCAATCAAAATGCCGTTAGAGTGTCCGGAACAATCGGCGCCGGTGTGGTCAGTGGCTTGCGCTCTTTCCACGGCATAACAGGCGGCATCACTTTTTGTGCAAAGCGGATCTTCCTGAGGTTCGCACAACTGTTCTCCGTCTTCTTGCCACCTGTAAAATTCAGGTATTGATTCGTGTTGTAGAAGATGCTTCCCGGAGCGTTGTGCGGAGCATATTTGCGGTTGATATCTATCTGCGTCGCCAACTCCTCCGAGCCGAAACGGTACGAAGCATGACTGATATATACGTGCGTCTGCCTGCCGTCGCCACGCTGTTTGTCGATCGACGCCACGCTCTCACACCACCAACGGCACAACGTCTCGTAGTTCTGACGGATGGTCTGCGTTGACCAGTACAGTTGCGGAGCCAGGTAATCGACATAACGCCATTTCACCCACGCCAGCGGGTCGCAGTACAAGTCTGCCCAAGCATCCGTGCCCACGATACCCGTAGGCAACTGCAAACCGAACTGACCTGCCGCACTGTCGGTCATCGAGTAGATGCCGAACGGCGACATGCCGAACTTCACCCACGGCTTAGTGGCTTGTATTGAGTCGTGGATCGTGCGGATCACCTCGTTCACACAGGCTCTGCGCCAGTTACCAACAGCCATATCTGCAGGTTTGTACTTCCTCTGACTTCTGCGGTCTTCGTTCGTCGTGCCTCCGTAGGGGTAGAAATAGTCATCCATCACCAACCCGTCAATGTCATAGTTGCGGATGATCTCCATCAACACCTGCATCACATACATCCGTGCTTCCGGATGCCCGGGATCGATGATCGAGCCTTTGTACTGGTTGGTGTTGTATATCAACAGCCACTCGGGGTGGTAGATACGCAGCGGATCGGAGTCCTCCGACGCTATGTACGCTTCTATATCCAATATGCGCTCGCCAGCATAGCGCTCGTAGCGGAACGGGTTAACCCACGCATGTAACTCCATCCCGCGCTTGTGTGCCTCTTGTATCACAAACGCCAACGGATCGTACCCGGGATACATACCGCGTACTCCCGTCAGCACCGGACTCCACGGCTCGTACGACGATTCATACAGCGCGTCTGCTGACGGTCGGACTTGAAAACATACAGCGTTGATGTTCCCTGCCTGCAACTGATCAAGCAAGTCTGTCAACTCTGCCTTCTGAACCGCTATTGCTTCCGGACAAACGCTGTCTATAACAGTCTTTGGCCAGTCTATGTTCAGTAGCGTCGTCAGCCACGCCGCACGAAACTCCGCACGGGGTGACTCCGCATGCACACCTTGCACAAGCGCAAAAATAAACAACAGTATAATGCTGGTTTTCTTCATCACAAAAAGTCTCAATTTTCAATTTCGCCGCAAAAATACGAAAAAAAATCCATATTTGCAAATAATTATGCAATATTCGTGCCCAAATCCCCCTAATCTGTGATAAATAGCATACTAATCCGCAACAAATAGCATATTTTTGTTTCTTTTTATGAGTAAACCTATTTCACAATAAGACAAACCTATTTTCAGGATAAGACAACATGAAGGCTTATCGGGAGCGTGTCGGAGGCTTATCGGGGGTTCATCGTATCCCACCACTACCTATATATACTATGTATATATCCCGTGATTTTGGTTCGACTTCACATTTATAGCCCAAAAATCCCCACAAATAGCTATTGCAAATATCATAAAAATGTTGTACCTTTGCAGTGTTTTGTCGAATGACCAACAGTTAATGGCTAACAGCCAACAGCCAATAGCCAACGGTCAAAGTTAAATATGGATAACAAACCTTTATATATTACAGTAGTCGGACTCGACGGCAGCGGCAAGAGTGCTGTCATTGAGCGACTTACGTCACCCGGCAGAGTGTTTGCCGAGTGCTCGTCGCACGAGCAGATGGATCATCTGACCACACCGACAGATGTCGTGCTCCAAGTTGTGGATGCACTCCGTTTGCGCGAGTGTTTGCAGATGACCCCGTCGTTCATGGAGCACGGGCATCCGATGATCATAGCCATCAATAGGTACGACCTGTTGCTCCAAACAGGTCACAGCCTTGACCTCGCAGCGTTCCGCGAACAAACCGGCGTGCCGACACTGCTCGTATCAACCGTAACCGGCGAGGGTATCAGCGAACTGTCTGGGTTGCTGCAAGCCGACAGCCAATGGCTAAAGGCTGACAGCCTGCAACATTTTATCGTCCACGGCTGGGAGCAAACCGACGAGGAAGCCTGGCACGCCTACATGGAAGGTTTGCTCATGCAGGTACTCGTTCACCCCGAAACGGATACCGCCACCTGGGAAGAACGTGTCAACCGCATCCTGACCAACAAATGGACAGGATTCCCTATCTTCTTTGCCGTCATGGGCTTCGTTTTCTGGTGTACGTTCGCCATCGGCGCACCCATTCAGGATTGGATGCAGAGCGGCGTGGATTGGCTCTACGACTGGATTGTTGGCACTATGCCAGAGGGTTGGCTGCGCAGTCTGTTGGCGGATGGAGTGGTGCAAGGCGTAGGCTCACTCGTCACCGCGTTGCCGAACATTATCATCCTGTTCTTCTGCCTCAGCCTTATTGAGGACATAGGCTACACGGCACGTATCAACTTCCTCATGGATAGGATCATGCACCTCATGGGTTTGCACGGACGGAGTTTCTTCCCGCTGCTGATGGGTTTTGACTGCAACGTGCCTGCCATCATCGCTGCCCGCGATCAGATACCTAACCCCAAGAACCGCGCCGTAACGATGCTCATGGTGCCCTTCATGAGTTGCTCGGCACGTCTGCCGGTATATATATTGCTCATCACCACGTTCTTTCAACGTCACCACGCTTTGATCCTCGCCTCGCTCTATCTGCTCGGAATGTTGCTTAGTTTCGTCATGGCATTCATCCTCAAGAAGACCAAATGGTTCCGCACCTCTGAAGAAGACTGCGTCAACGAGTTGCCGGATTTCCGTATGCCCTCATTGCGCTCCATCACCGCGCACGTCTGGCATCGTGTCAAGGATTTTCTGCAAAAGATCACTACCGTCGTACTCTTTGCCTCAATCATTATCTGGGCGTTGGAGTTCTTCCCTGCCGGAGATATCAATGCAATGGAAGATTCATGGTTGGCGGCTATAGGTCATTGGCTCGAACCGCTTATGGCGCCCCTCGGTTTTGACTGGCGAATGTGCGTCTGCCTGATGACCGGCGTACCTGCTAAGGAAGCCATCGCTGCAACCTTCGCCATCCTATTTGGCTATGACATGACAACGATGGCTCTCGCACCGGGTACCGCCTATGCGTTCCTCGTGTTCATCCTGTTGTATTTCCCTTGCGTAGCAACCGTTTCCACGCTCCGCAAGGAGATAGGTTGGCGTTGGGCGGCGTTCTCCGTCATCAACTCCCTGCTCCTCGCGTGGCTCGCCGCATTTGTTTGTAACTTGATATTATAGACCGCTTCGCTGAAAGAATAAAGACAAATATGATACAAAAGATACTAACTATATTACTTATCCTCGCTGCCGCCATCGGCATGTACCTTGTCATCCGCCGTCAGCGGCGTGCAGACTGCACGAAAGGCTGCACGGGTTGCCCCTTGGTGTCCAATTGCAACAAAGCCGTTCTTCTCGTCGCCCTCATCACGCTCTCTCTCCCTATACACGCTCACCTGCAAGGCATCGTCTATGACGACCAGGGCGAGCCCCTTGCCGGAGCGAACATCTGGTGGGCGGAAACAACCGTCGGCACAACAACCAACGCCGACGGATTCTTTGAGATCGAACCGATCCGCCAAACCAAACTCCTCGTCACCTCCTTCCTCGGTTACCGTAACGACACCACGCGCGTCAAAGACCGCAAACCCCTTGCTATCGTCCTCATCCCCGACGATCAGCAACTTGACGAAGTCACTATTGAGGCACGCCGGCAGTCGGTCATCAAGTCACGGTTCTCGGCATTCGATGTCGAGTCGTTTGGTCAGGGCGAACTATGCCGCGCAGCTTGCTGTAACCTCAGCGAGAGTTTTGAGACCTCAGCATCCGTCGACGTCTCCTATGCCGATGCCGCTACAGGAGCCAAGCAGATCAAACTCCTCGGACTCAGCGGCACGTATGTGCAACTGCTCACCGAGAACACACCTGCCGTACGAGGCTTGGCGCAGTCCTTCGGCTTGGAGTATATACCCGGCTCGTGGATGGACGCCGTGCAGATCAGCAAGGGCACCTCATCCGTCATCAACGGCTACGAAGCCATCACCGGACAGATCAATGTCGAGTACCTCAAACCTCACACACAGAGTCCTCTTGCCGTGAATGTGATGCTCAACAAAGAGCTCTACACCGAGGCGAATCTCACCGGTGGATGGATGATTCCTCTGCCCAACGACCCCATGCTTGGTTCGATGGCGACGAGCGTATTAGCGCACTATCAGGAAGGTGCGTTCCCCATGGATGACAACCACGACGGCGTGCTTGATATGCCTCTCAACCGCAACCTCAACCTGCTCAACCGCTGGCGCTACAAGAACGACAATTACACCTTCATGTTCCTCGTGCGCGGACTGCACGACGAACGCCATGGCGGTCAACGTTCCACGCATAGTTCGGCTCTCGGCGCTGTTCCGCCGAGCTCACCTTACCTCATCGACCTCCGCACCGACCGCATTGACGGATTCATGAAAAACGGCATCGTCTTTGACGAGGAGTCGGGTATGTCGCTCGGCATCATTGTCGCAGGTTCCTACCACGATCAGGACAATCATTACGGTAGCACTACATGGCGTGCCTCGCAGGCTAACGCCTACCTCAACGCCATCTTTGAGAACACATGGACGAACGAGCCATCTACCACCAATAATGCATCTACCTTAGATAATGCATCGACCATGCATGGTCGATCTCTCCAAGCCCTCTCCCACAAACTCTCCGCAGGTCTCTCCCTCAACTACGACCAATACTGGGAAACCCTTACACCGTACACCCCACACCCTACACCATCCACCATCAACTTCGACCGCCGCGAACTCACACCCGGCATCTTTGCCGAATATACGCTCACGTACGGCGAACAACTTTCCTTGATTGCCGGTCTGCGAGGCGATTACTCGACGCGCTACGGCTTATTTGCCACACCGCGACTGAACATCCGCTATGCGCCGTTCGAGTGGTGGACACTGCGGGGCAGTGTAGGTCTGGGTTACCGCTCGCCGAACATCATAGCGGACAACGCCGGACTGCTCGCATCCACGCGCACATTCACCATTAACGCGCAGTCACAGGAGCGCAGCATGAACGCTGGTCTGACTACCGTGTTTGATATCCCCATAGGCAAACGCAACCTGCAAATCTCAGCGGAATATTATTTTACGAACTTCTTCGACGGCGTGCTGGTCGATTTGGATGGCTCGCCTAATGCTGTAACGTTCTACAACCTGAGCGATATACCCGGAGCGCGTTCACTCAGCCACACGGCACAGATCGAAGCCTCGATGGAAGTACTGCGCGGCTGGACAATCACTGCAGCATTCCGTTACAACGACGTGCGCCAGACAACCTTCAATGCCGCCACCAACAACTTTGAACTGCGCGAGAAAGCCCTTCAAAACAAGTTTAAGGGACTGATAACCATGAGTTACGTCACGCCTCTCAAGAAGTGGCAGTTCGATGTCACCGCCCAGTTCAACGGCTACGGACGAATGCCCGATGGCTTCCAACATGCAGCCACCAACATGCAGTACTTCGAAAAGAACGGCAATGTGTACCACCAGTGGTATCCGCAGTTGCTCGCGCAAGTCACGAAGTACTGGCGCACATGCTCGCTCTATCTTGGCGCAGAGAACATGACGAACTTCACGCAGGATCATCCGATTGCCGGTACATATAACGAAACAGGACAGGTAATCCTTGATTACTCTGCCCCGTTTGATGCCTCGATGGTCTGGGCGCCTACTACCGGTTGGAAGATATATCTTGGTTTCCGTTGGGCACTCGACCGCAAGGAAGATTAAACTCGCTCTTTCAACAGTTCTATTATTTGCCCGGGTGTGTCTGCTATATGCGTCACACCTGCGGCAACCAGTTCGTTGCGCGGCACGAATCCCCACGAGCACGCAATGAACGGCACTCCCGCATTCTGCGCCGTCTGCATATCCACCAAACTGTCCCCGATATATAGAACCTGCGAACTTTCGACTTTCGACTTTTCGCTTTCGACTATATCAAACACTATCCGCGGATCGGGTTTGCGGTTCACGCCGTCTCTTTCGCCCAAGATGACGTCGAAGGTGTCAGGGAAGAAGTGCGTGACGATCTTTTCCGTTGCGACTTGGTACTTATTGCTTGCCACGGCGAGTTGGTGTCCCTCTGCCTTGAGCGTAGCGAGCAGTGCACGGATGCCGTCATATGGACGGGTGTAGTCGCAGTTGTGCCGGTTGTAGTATGACACAAAATGTATTCGGACGTATTGCACGTTTTCCTCTGTTCGCTCTGTGACGGGCAGCGCACGCCTAATAAGGTTGTTAATCCCGTTGCCTACCATCTTCGGATAGTCGGCAATAGGATGCGTCGGGTAACCTGATTGCCCCAACGCAAAGTTGCACGCATAGCCCAGATCGTCTATCGTGTTGAGCAAAGTGCCGTCCAGATCGAAGATGATGATCATGTTTTCAGCCGTTTACTTGAGGAACGAATCTTTGAATCCGAGGAAGTATAATATGCCGTCCAAACCAACGGTTGAGATAGCCTGCGCGGCACTCTCTTTGACCTTCGGCTTGGCGTGGAACGCTATACCTAATCCTGCTTTTCCTAACATGTTCAGGTCGTTGGCTCCGTCGCCTACGGCTATCACCTGCGCCATGTCGATATGCTCAACCTGCGCGATGAGCTCAAGCAGTTCGGCTTTGCGCTTGGCATCCACCACCTCGCCTACATACCTGCCGGTGAACTTGCCGTCCTCCACCTCCAGTACGTTGGCGTACAAGTAATCCACGCCGAAACGCTCCTGTAGGTACTTGCCCACGAACGTGAATCCGCCGGACAGGATAGCAATCTTGAATCCGCACTTCTTGAGCACACTGAACAGCCGGTCTGCACCTTCGGTAATCGGCAGGTTATCAATGATATCCTGACGCACATTGGCATCCAGCCCTTTGAGCAGTGCTACTCGGCGCGTGAAGCTCTCCTTGAAGTCTATCTCGCCGCGCATGGCGGACAGCGTGATGGCTTTCACCTCGTCGCCCACACCGGCACGCATTGCCAGTTCGTCGATCACCTCCGTCTGGATGAACGTCGAGTCCATATCCACGCATATCAGGCGGCGGTTACGACGGAACATATCATCCTTCTGGAAGGATATATCGATACCTTCTTCCCTTGACACTTCCAGCAGTTCGCGTTGCAGTGCCTCGCGGTCGGACAGGTTGCCGCGCAGCGAGAACTCAATGCAGCTGTGGCGTTTCTCTACAGGCACTTCTACATTCGGGCGTTCGCTCAGTCTTAGGATATTGTCAATGTTCAGTTGCCGTTTGGCTACCAACTCGGTTACGCGGGCTACATGGCGTGCATTCAATTCGCGCGCCAGCAGCGTCACTACGTAACGGTCTTGCTCCTGACGACCTACCCACGCTGCGTACTCCTCTTCGCTCAGCGGCGTGAAGCGAACGATCATCTCCAACCGCGAACAGCAGAACAGCACCTCTTTGATCATGTCACCGCTCTTACTGGGGTCATCAATGCGGATCAGGATACTCAGGTTCAACTGATGATGCAGGTTCGACTGACCGATGTCTTGGATATACGCTCCGTACCTGCCTAACACCTCAGTCACAGCCGAGGTCACACCGGGTTTGTCAAAACCGATGATGTTGATCAGTATAAACTCGCGGTTCATATCAATGCGCAGCTAACATGTTTTCGGGATCAAGCAACTTATCCAACTGCTCCTTGCTCAGCAAGCCGTGCTCTAATACGAGGTCATATACGCCCTTGCCTGTTTCCAATGCCTCTTTGGCGATCTTCGTCGAGGCTTTGTAACCTATCACGGGGTTCAGAGCCGTCACGATACCGATGGATTGTTTCACCATCTTCTCGTTATGCTCGCGGTTGACGGTTATGCCGTCGATGCACTTCTCGCGAAGGATCTTCATCACGTTCCTTAGCCATGTGATCGACTCGAAGATACACTCGGTGATGATCGGCTCCATCACGTTCAGCTGCAGTTGTCCTGCCTCGGCGGCGAAGGTCACGGCTGTGTCGTTACCTATCACCTTGAAGCATACTTGGTTCGTTACCTCAGGGATAACGGGATTAACCTTACCCGGCATAATCGATGATCCCGGTGCCATAGGCGGCAGGTTGATCTCGTGCAAGCCGCATCGCGGTCCACTCGCCATCAGTCGCAGGTCGTTGCAGGTCTTGCTCAGCTTAACTGCCAGACGCTTGAGCGATGCTGAGTAGCTCACGTACGCGCCGGTGTCCGGTGTAGCTTCTACCAGGTCACTCGCCAACTCAAACGGCTCGCCGGTCAGTTCGCACATCTTCCTGATGCACAACTCCGCATAACCCGCTGCGGCGTTCAGACCAGTACCGATAGCCGTACCGCCCATGTTGATCTCGTATAGCAACTTGATGTTCCTGTCGAGGTTGGCTACCTCCTCTTCGAGGTTGTTCGCAAACGCGTGGAACTCTTGCCCGCTGGTCATCGGTACGGCGTCTTGCAGCTGCGTACGACCCATCTTCAGTGAGTCGTTGAACTCGTCACCTTTCTTCCTCAACGAGGCAATCAGATTCTTGAGTTCTTCCACCAGCCCTCTGTTCATTCTAATGAACGCATAGCGGAACGCTGAGGGGTAGGCATCGTTGGTGCTCTGCGCACAGTTCACATGGTCGTTGGGTGAGCAGAACTGGTACTCACCGCGGTTATGCCCCATGATCTCCAACGCACGGTTGGCTATCACCTCGTTGGCGTTCATATTCACCGTCGTACCCGCGCCTCCTTGCACCATATCCGTCGGGAACTGATCATGCATCTTGCCCTCAATCAGTTCGTGGCACGCTTGCGCAATGGCTGCGTAGATCGCATCGTTGATGATCCCTAACTCGTGGTTCGCCTCCACGGCGGCTAACTTGATGTAAGCCATCGCAATGATGTACTCCGGAAAATCCGACATCTTCAGGTTCGACACCTTGTAGTTGTCTATGCCGCGTTGCGTCTGCACGCCGTAGTACGCCTCAGCCGGTACGCGCAACTCTCCTAACAGATCTGACTCCAAGCGAAACGCTTGCTGCTTGGAATTACCATTCGTTGTGTTCATATGATTAGATATTTGTATGTTTGTTCGTTGTTTACAAGCTCTCCTTCAATATCTGCTTTATGTCCTCTGGTTTGAGGTCAAGGTAGCCTGCGGGGAAGATGACGGTAGTCGAAACGATGTCATCGATCATTTCCGGCGTGGCACCAATCTCTGTGATGGTCAGCGGCAGACCGATCTCAAGCATCCAGCTCTTCAGGGCTTCAAGACCTTCTTCGGCTGTATTCACGCCCCAAACGTTTCGCGCAAAACGTTCGAATTTAGGCCGTCCCTGTTCCATAGCACGGCGATAGTAAGCCATCGAGCAGGCTGCCAGACAATATCCGTGCGGTGCGTGCGTCCAAGCACCCAGTGAGTGACCGATCATGTGAACCATCCAGTCCTCCGACTTGCCGCACTTGATCAGCGTGTTCAGAGCCCACGTAGCCGTCCACATAATGTTGCTGCGTGCCTCGTAGTTCTGCGGGTCTTTGACCGCTTCACGCGAAGCCACAATCAGACTGCGCATCAATCCCTCGGATATGTAATCGCTCGTGTTGTCGTCGAAGTCGGAGAAGTATTGCTCGAAGATGTGGTTCATTATGTCGTATATTCCCGCTTTCATCTGCTCGATCGGCACGGTCATTGTATAACGCGGATTAAGTATCGAGAATCTCGGCATCAACCGGCTGTCGAACACGTGTCCGGTCTTGAAACTGTTCGCCGCATCGGTGATCACACAGCCGCCGTTCATCTCACTACCTGTTCCTGCCATCGTCAGGATGCATCCTACGGGCAGAATCTGTTGTTTCTTGGCGGGTTGGTGTCCGTCGAGCCAGAACTCCTGCCAGTAGTCGCCCTCGAAATATACAGACGCAGCTACGCCTTTCGAGTAGTCACACACGCTGCCGCCACCCAGCGCCAGTATCCAATCGACCTTGTTCTCACGGGCTATACGTACACCTTCGTGCAGTTTTTCCAGCGTCGGATTACTCATTACGCCCGGATTCTCTACGATCGTTTTGCCGCCCTCACGAAGGATTGCTACGACCTCATCGTAGATGCCGTTACGCTTCACGCTGCCGCTGCCGTAGTTGAGCAGCACGCGCTCACCGAAGTTCGCTAACTCGTCCTTGAGATACTTCAAAGACTCTTCGCCGAAATACAATTTCGTTGGATTGTGGTACTTAAAGTTGCCTTGCATAAGTTATTTCGCTTTGAAAATAATTTTTGCCATTTTTGATCTGGCTTCGATTTTATTTGGTTTTATTTTCTAAAATTTATCGCACCAATACTGAAACCCTATGCAAAGATATGAAATTTTGCTGACTTCGGCAAGTTTTTGGCGCAAAATATTCATTTTTTGCCCCGTTTTTTGCCGATACGTATTGTTCAGGTATCAAATCATATCTTTGTCAAATTTTCAAAATGAAAATTACGATATCATCAAAATATCAACTTTTTTTTGCAAATATCAGAATTTTTTTGTAACTTTGCAGTCGATTTAGCTTAAATTTTACAATTATGAACAAAATCATACTTTTTGCCCTCACGGCACTTGTGTTCATCGGTTGTGCCAAACAGACCGACCCGACGATGGATCGTTCGGATTTTGTGGCAATCACCGATGTGGTGCCGGATGCCATATTGGAGATCCGGTATTTTAGTACGTATAACTTCGTCGGCTCCCGCATCGACGGCTACGAGGCGCCTATTGCCCTGATGACGCGTCAAGCCGCTGACTCTCTCAAGGCTGCCAGCGACGAACTGAAGGCACAAGGCTACCGTATCAAGATCTGGGACGCCTACCGCCCTCAACGCGCTGTGAATCATTTCATCCGTTGGGCGGAAAACCTGCAAGATACAGCGATGAAAGCCGTCTTCTATCCTATGGTGGACAAGAGCCTGCTGTTTGAGCAAGGCTATATCATGGCGCGTTCGGGACACAGCCGCGGTTCAACGGTTGATCTGACGCTCGTGGATGCAGCCACGGGCAAAGAACTCGATATGGGCAGTCCTTTCGATTGGTTTGGCTTGGAGAACCATCCGGATTACGTAGCCGAAAGTCCGATGTCAAGAGTCGAAAGCACTGAGTGGAGAGCCAACCGCCGGATCCTCTGGGATGCGATGCTCCGGCACGGATTCACTATGATTGACAGCGAGTGGTGGCATTTTACCCTTGCTGGCGAACCCTATTCGGACACGTATTTTGATTTCCCTGTACGATGATTGTTGACCGTCAATTGCTGTGCTCCTATCGTGCTCTGCTTGGAGTACTTGTCTTGGCGTTTGCAGGTGTCATCAGCACGTTCGCTTCTGTTGCTGATTCGTCGGCTGTCCCCGATGAGGTGACGCAACTTCGCTTGCAGGAAGTGCAGGTCGTCTCGCGGCAGACAGAGATCCATTCGCAAGCCTATCGTCTGGTGACTGAGGTCGGTAGCGAAGCCATCGCTGCCCTGCCTGCAACAACCATTGCAGACCTGCTGGCATCGCTTCCCGGGCTGGATATCCGTTCGCGTGGTGCCAGTGGCGCCCAAGCCGACGTGAGCATGCGCGGCGGCACGTTCGATCAGGTGATGATCCTGCTCAACGGCGTCAGTGTCAGCGACGCGCAGACAGGGCACTATGCCATGAACATCCCTGTCCCTCTCTCTGCCATCGAGCGCATCGAGGTGCTCGAGGGGGCAGCGGCATCGCTTGTAGGAGGCAACGCTTTCTGCGGGGCAATCAATATCGTCACGCGGCGCGCTGAGCAGGACACCTACCACGTATCTTTGCAGATGGGTATGAACCGCTATGCCAAAGCCGAACTCACAGGCGGCTGGCGACGCAGCGAATGGCGCGTACTCGCCAGTGCCGACTATGCCCACAGCAACGGCTACTATGCGCCTGATCCGACCGACAAAGAGGCTACGGCACTCCTCAACTCCGATCTCAACGGCGTGAACATCTACCTCAACGCCACGAACGGCAAGGTGCTGGCACCACGAAGGAGGCTGCGAAAAGGCAGGCAGTGATTTAGAGGCGCAACGAATTAGACGAATTAAACGAATA